>NZ_QNUA01000013.1:0-126193 GCF_008042285.1 Bacillus sp. AR13-1 | reverse complement strand
ACTATAAGGGGATCATATCACAAGGGGCGTCTTCCACTATTACGCTTGTTGTTGCGCGCTATATAATTCTTCAAGTGGCTTCATGATGATTTTGTTAACGTCAGTGATAACGATGTTTAAACGTTGCTCAGTTTCCATTAACTTTGTGATTTTAGCATCTTGTTGAATGCGAGCTACAACTTCTTGTGCTTTTTGGTTGTCTTCTTCAGTGATTTCTTGACCTTGCATCATTTTTTGTTGTAGGCCAAGTTGCATTGTACGGAACTCTTCAAATAAGTTCTTTGAAGCTGCATCTCCTTGTACTGCTGCGTAGCTTGCTTTTAATGTTTGGAAGTCTTCGTTTTCAGCGATTGCTTTTTGTAATTCATATGCAACATCATGAATGTTTTTTGTCATTTTATTTTTCCTCCTTTAGAAGGCTAGCGCTTTTCGCTCGCACCGCCTTTTAAGTGCTTTTTATCCGCACCTCTTCTTACCATATCAAACTATGCAAGAGATGTGAAGAAATTTCACTTTTATTACTTAAAGAACAAGAGCAACAAGCCTTGAATAAATCCAATCGTTCCTCCTAATAATGCCCCTAAATATGTAATCATCTTCAACTCATTTTTTGTAATAGATAGTACGAGATCTTCTAGTCTTTCTGTAGAAAATGTAGACACTTCTTGCTGTACAATTTCCGCAAGGTGTAGATTTTTCAATATACTCCCGACGTTCTCTGTCCCCCACTGCAATCCTTTCTGCATTAGGTCAGGGACCCACTTTTCAATGATTGTTTCTCGAACCTGCTTACATACTTGCTGAACAGACTGATTTAAAAATTTACTCACTGTTTCCTCAACTTTAACTGCTGACAGGATAGAGCTTACAATCATTTCTTGTTCTACAAACTTTTCTAATTCTTTTACATCTCTTCCTTTTAACTTTTCCCACTCTTTTTGCAGTACATCACTTAAAATATGCTTCGTACCATCTTGACCTAAAAACTTAATTACTTCCGGCTGCACACGATCCACTACACTTACATTTCCTAAAAACATCCCGACTAAGTTAAGCAGTGTTCCTCTAGAAGCAAAGAAATCATCAATCATTTTTGAAAGACGTGCTTTTCCTTCTTCACTTTCAAAAAAGCGAATTCCTCGCTCTAAAATAAACGCCGAGACATTCGGAATCGCATGCTCTACTTTTTCATGAACAGAATGAGGCAATGCTTGTTCCCATGTATATGTATAATACTCTGCTAAAAATGCATGAATTTTTTCTGTGATCACATGTTCGATTTTTTGAGTCGCCTCTTCTTCGACATGTGTTAAACTCCATTTTTCTAACATATCCCGTAACGATTGTTCATTCGTAATTACTTTCTCAACTTCAACTTGCGCCCAGCGGATTAAACCGGCTTGAAACTCTTCGTTTGTTAGTTTCTTTCCGATTCCTTCTGGTGTTAACAAATGGTCTACAACCATTTTACCTAATTGAACAGCAAGCTCATCGCGGCGCTTCGGAATTAACCCTGGCGTAAATGGAACCTGAAACTTCCCAATATAAATCGGACGATGAGGACGAAATAACATTTTTATCGCTAAATGATTTGTGTATCCTCCAATAATTGCCCCGAGCCCTGTCGTCATTAACATATTTAACCATATATTCATCACAATCAACCTTTCACTTCTCCAAAACTATAGCATATCATCATACGGACAAAAGTATAATGGTATAAAAACGTATTTGCAATATATAGCTTCGCCTATAATGCAAACATCTTATTACTAAAGGAGTGATTTCGTTGGTTCTTGGTCTTTTAACTTCCGGGCTCCATCACGAGCAAACGTATTACACCGAAATCGCTAAGCGAGCTCGTCTTTATCATAACGTCGTTGCCCAATTCACACCGTTTAGCATTGATTCAAAGACAGATCTTGTTTCTGGTCTTATTTACGATACAGATACAGGAAATTGGATAGATCAAACCTTTCCCATTCCTTCATATATATATGATCGTTGTCATTTCAAAGAGGATGAGGAATTCCAACAAGCAAATGCGATTATTCATTCATTACACAAACGTTCTTCCACTACCTTTTTAAACAACACACTTATTAATCCAAGCGATTTACACAATCTTTTTCTTACTAATAAACGTCTTTCCCCTTACGTACCAAAAATAATAAAAGGAACAGTACAAGGAATTTTTAAATTACTACTAGAAACAAGAGATATTATTATAAGACCAATCAATATACACTCCAATGAAAATTTATATCGGGCCACTTACAAAAATAAAACATTTCATATCGATACAATAAATGAACAACATCATACTTCTACTCAATTCAAACGAACAGATAAATTTATATCATGGTGCAAATCGAACATACACTCATTCCGTTATATGATTCATCCAATGTTACAACCTCCAAATCAACTATCATATCCGATTCATATTCGAACCATTATGCAAAAAAATAAAGAACAGAATTGGAAAGTGCTCGGTCAATTTATACAAAAATCTTCATTCCCAGCACAATTTTTGCTTTCAGCAACAGAACGTTCTATGTTACATCCATTTTCTAAAATTAAATATTTACTTTCTCCAACTGGCGTTCAATTATTAAAAGATGCTTTACATGATGTTGTAAATGAAGTGTTTAAAACACTCGATCAGTCCTATTCTTCATTATTTGAACTAGAGCTTTCTACCATTATGGATCAAAAAGGTGCCATTTGGCTTATGTACGTCAATACGATGCCATCTTACGATGTTTATACTAGGTACAACGACGAACTGGCTGAACAAATTTTTCATGGTCCATTAAAGTTTAGCCGATTTACACCATAACGAAAGGAGGAAATCCCCGTTGAAAGAGCACATATATACATTAAGTATTTCAGATGAGCATCCAAATAGTATTACTTTACCTTACGTTTTTTCTATTACACCACCAATTACATCCTTTTTCTTTGGCTTACGTTATATTACATGTGAGAATATTAAAATTCATTATTCATTCACGCGAGAAATTATTATTGGCGAACAGATTGCAGCCGATCTTTTACTACCGCATTCAGCAACAATCCATGCCTTCTTACACAATCAAACCATTGTTTTCGGCCCATTAATCGGGATTTTCACAACTGGCTTTAACGATGATTTTAATTCTCCTTTAGGAAGTCGTTCCATCTCTCTCAGTGAGTTATTAACACCACCATTCACATTGCAGCCATTTGTATTTGTCTTTGGCATTCAACATATAAACTGGGAAGAGGAAACAATTGAAGGGTACTTCTTTCAAGAAGGAAAATGGGTAAAAAACAAAGTCCCTTTACCAAATGTCATTTACGACCGATTACCAAATCGGCAAGCAGAAAATTACAAACCTATCGTAAGAGCAAAAAAACGTTTAGAAAGCGACTATGGGATTCCGTGGTTTAATCCGGGATTTTTCAATAAATGGGAAGTGCATCAACTTTTAATGAAAGAAGATTCAATTAAACCATTCTTACCAAATACAGAAGTATTTCAACATTTTGAACAAGTAGAACGACTTCTCGGTACGTATAAGTACATTTATATGAAACCAATACACGGTAGCTTCGGAAGAAATATTCATCAAATACTCTATTCTCAAACTGATAATTGCTACTATTGTCGTTATCGTGAAAATGAACAAAACAAACTAAGAAAGTATCAATCATTAGAAGCCCTTCTTAACCATGTGTTAAAAGGACATGATTTAAAAAAGTTTATCGTACAACAAGGTATCTCACTGCTCCGCTTCGAAGGGCAACCCGTCGATTTTCGCATTCATACAAATAAAAACCATTTTGGTAATTGGGTAGTCAGTGCAATCGTCGCAAA
Source organism: Bacillus sp. AR13-1 (assembly GCF_008042285.1). Taxonomy (NCBI): domain Bacteria; kingdom Bacillati; phylum Bacillota; class Bacilli; order Caryophanales; family Bacillaceae; genus Bacillus; species Bacillus sp. AR13-1. The sequence continues at coordinate 122,331 of NZ_QNUA01000013.1, read as the reverse complement.
AATCGCCGGCAAAGGTAGCTTAACAACTCATGTAAATAGCGGCGGTGATACGAAATTACTTCAGGAACTATTTCCTGATTCAACAAAGCAAGTTCAAATTGAAAATAAACTAAAACAAACAGCCTTACAAATCAGTTATGCACTTGATGGGCAAGTAACCGGGAACATTGGAGAAATTGGTTTTGACATTGGTTTAGACACCACGGAAAACCCGTGGCTATTTGAAGCAAATTCTAAACCGGGGCGAACTGTATTCCAAGATGAAAAGTTAAAAGAACAAAGTGAACTTACGCGCCAATTATTTTATGAATATGCCATCTATTTAACTGAACACTCTTTGCGCGACACGAAAGAAAAAATGTCACAAATAAAATCAGGTCCTTCGTCACATACCGAAAACATCCCTTCCCCTATGATTAACTCACAAATACAAAAACAAAAACTTCCACCTCCTTCATAAGGTGGAAGTTTTTTATTTAAACGAGCTTCACTACAACTTCTGTTTCCACATTACATACTCCGCAATAAAAAACATGATTGCAATACTCCTGTGAATTATTATGTGTTAAACCGTCTACTGCACTTAATAATTCTTGATCCATATATGCACTGTAATCGTCTATGTAATCTACAGTTTTCCCATAATCTTGGAGTATACCTTGGCAATTTTGACAAGAATATGTTTGTGATTCTAGCGCGTTGCAAAGCGGGCAAATTCCCATCATGATTCCTCCATACGTTATCGTTTAAAAACAATTAAAAAGCCTTTTTTTCGATTAAAGAGAGCATCTAGCCGTGCATAGACGCGGTCAGTTCCTTTTTCTGCCCCACCCTGGGTTAAAACAGAACTATGCAGTTGTTGCAGTTTAAATTTCATTTTACTAAGCTTTAATTTTTCTCACTTTAATTACATTTTCGTTTAAAAGCCTCTTTTTTAGATTAAAGAGAGCATCTAGCCGTGCATAGACGCGGTCAGTTCCTTTTTCTGCCCACCCTGGGTTAAAACAGAACTATGCAGTTGCTCCCGATTTAATTTTCATTTTACTAAACTGGAATTTGTCTCACTTTAACAAATCATAAGTTAAGTAAGCCAAGCTGGTTATACAAAGAAAAAAACGTATATGATTTCGCTCTTAGTTTAGCCTTCTTTCTTAAAAATACAACGATTACTCTTATTTCATAATTTACGAAATGATGAAATATTTTTTACAAAATTTACAAATTATTTTTTTGTATATCTTTCTAGGTAACATCCATACTATGAGTACAAACTTAATTACCGATGGATTAGCGCCAAACGGGGCGATAATCTGGTTCAAATCCAGCTAGTCCAACCAAAAAAATTTTTATAACTCTAAGGAGGATATATTCCTATGGCAAACCAAAGTTCTTACAATCAATTAGTAGTACCAGGTGCAACAGCAGCAATCGATCAAATGAAGTACGAAATCGCTCAAGAATTTGGTGTACAATTAGGAGCAGATTCTACGGCTCGCGCTAACGGTTCTGTTGGTGGAGAAATTACAAAACGTCTAGTTGCAATGGCTGAGCAAAGCCTTGGCGGATTCCAAAAATAAATATATATGGCAAAAAGGTCTCAGGGCATATGCCCTGAGACCTTCCTTAATTTATTGCAACATTTGTAAAAACTTCTTCGTTCGTTCTTCTTTTGGATTTGTAAATACATCTTCCGGTGTACCTTGTTCGACAACGACACCGCCATCCATGAAAATAACACGGTTCGCAATTTGATGAGCAAAGCGCATTTCATGCGTTACAATGACCATCGTCATTCCTTCTTTAGCAAGTTCTTTCATAACCTTTAAAACTTCTTGAACTAGCTCAGGATCAAGTGCTGACGTTGGCTCATCAAATAGTAAAACTTCCGGCTCCATCGCAAGCGCACGAGCGATTCCAACGCGCTGTTGTTGTCCACCTGATAATTGGAACGGATATAAGTCTACTTTATCCGCAAGACCAACTTTTTCAAGGAAATAGTTTGCTTTTTTCTTCGCTTCTTCTTTCCCCATCTTTTTCACTGTAACGAGCCCTTCCATTACATTGTGAATTGCTGTTAAATGAGGAAATAGATTATGGTGCTGGAATACCATACCTGTTTGCGTACGAAGATTTACAATATCTTTCTTCGATACTTTTTGAGAGAAATCGAGCTCTTTATTGCCGATACGAATGTTACCAGCGTTCGGCGTTTCTAACACGTTGAGACAACGTAAGAATGTCGTCTTACCAGATCCAGATGGCCCGATAATAACAACCACTTCGCCCTTCTCAACTGATAAGTCTATATGTTTTAATACGGTATTATCTCCGAAACTTTTTTGTAAATGTTGAATTGAAATCATAAAAACAAAAACTCCTTTTATGAAAGGGTTATTTTAGAGTATAACGTTCTGAACGTTTTTCTAATATTTGTTGCACGATAGATAATAAGAAGCAAATTACCCAATAAATTAGACCTGCTTCAAAATAAACAATTAAAAACTCATAGTTCATTGCCGCAATTTCCTGCGCTTTTCGGAACATTTCTGTTACTAAAATTAACGACGCTAATGACGTATCCTTCACTAAACTAATAAATGTATTCGAAAGCGGCGGAATTGATACGCGTGTTGCTTGTGGTAAAATAACACGTTTCAATGCTTGCGGGTATGTCATCCCAATTGTGTAAGCCGCTTCCCACTGTCCTTTCGGGATTGAAAGGATAGAAGCACGAATAATTTCAGATGCATATGCACCTACATTTAATGAAAATCCAATAACTGCTGCTGTATATGGCTCAACTTCAATATTAAGAGTTGGAAGACCATAGAAAATAATAAATAACTGTACAAGAAGTGGCGTTCCGCGAATGATAGATACATAGATACGAGCAATCCATTGTAAAATACGACTACCTGAAATACGTGCGAGCGCTGTTAACGTCGCAAGTATAATACCGATAATAAATGTAATAAGCGTTAACGGAATTGTCGTAAAGACAGCTTCCTTCAGCATAGGCGCGAAGGAAGTCTGCATAATATCTATCCAAGTAGACAATCGATCTGACATCAATGCGCTACTTAGATACATTTTCACCGAACCATTTTTTCGTTATTTTATCGTACGTACCATCTTTTTTCATATCTTCTAACGCTTTATTTACTTCTTGTACAAGTTTGTCGCTACCTTTACGGAATAAGAATCCACTTTGTGACGCTTCTTTTTCTGTATCTACAATTTTAATTTTTGCATCTTTTTTCGTTTCTAAATAGTTTAACACTGATAATTTATCATTGATTGTAAAATCAACGCGGCCAGAACTTAATAATTCTGCTGCTTGGCTAAATCCTTCTACACCTGTGATTTCCGCACCATTTTTCTTAGCAATATCTGCGTAGTTACTCGTTAAAGATTGCGCTGCTTTTAATCCTTTTACGTCAGCAAATGTAGCAGGTTTATCTTTATCTTTCGCAACAACTAATGCTGCTGAAGAAGAAATGTATGGACTAGAGAAGTCATATTTCTTTTGGCGATCTTCACGAATACCAACTTCGTTCGCAACCATGTCGAAACGTTTTGCATCTATTCCTGCAAGTAAGCTATCCCATTGTGTTTCTTTAAATACAGGCTTTACACCTAAACGTTTTGCAACTTCTTCTGCTAATTCAACGTCAAACCCAGTTAATTTATCGTTTGTATCGTGGAACGTAAATGGTGGATATGTACCTTCTGTACCAATTACAAGCTCACCGCTTTGTTTTATCTTCTGTAATGCATCTTGATTAGCTGTATCTTTTTTCTCTTCTTTACCGCAGCCCGCTACAATCCCAATCGCTAATGTAGTTACTGCAAGCACTGAAAATAATTTTTTCATGATAGTAGTCCTCCAAGTATTCTGATAGGAATTTAAAAACTATATTGATTGTATGCAATTTCGAACAATTTTTCAATGAAAATGTTCTTATTTAGTTTAACCTTTTTCTTCATAATCAAACAAAATGGAAAAATAGCGCTACATACAAAAAATAAGTAACATTTTTTAATATAGCATTTATAAAGAAAAAGGTAAAACAATACCTACTTATTTATAAGTTTTTCAGCCGGTGAAATATATTAACTTCTAAGCGGACAATCCGATCAAAAAAGAACTTGCGAAAATCGCAAGTTCTTCTAAAAATTAAGCACTCTGGTTTCCTTCCATTTGCGTTTTATACATATCGTAATAACGCCCGCGCTTTTTCATTAATTCATCATGGGAACCTTTTTCCAAAATCGTTCCTCTATCAAGCACAATAATTTGATCAGCGCTCTTAATTGTTGAAAGACGATGAGCGATAATAAACGTCGTTCGTCCTTTCTTCACAACTTCTAGCGCTTGTTGAATCATCGCTTCTGTTTCTGTATCAATACTGGAAGTCGCTTCATCTAAAATTAAAATAGCAGGATCAAAAGCAAGTGCCCTAGCAAACGATATAAGCTGACGTTCTCCGGTTGAAAGTGTACTTCCTTTCTCCGTAATTTTTTCATCTATATTGTTCGCAAACCTTTCCGCACCAACATCACGTAACGCCTTCACGATGCGATCTTTTGAAATTTTTTCATTTTCTAAGCTTACATTGGATGCCACTGTCCCGCTAAATAAAAACGGATCTTGCAATACAATTCCCATATGTTCACGTGTTGCTTGTTTCGGCATCTCTGTTACATCATGACCATCAATCGTAAGCTTCCCTTTTTGAAATTCATAAAACTGAAAGAGCACATTCATAATGGAACTTTTTCCTGATCCAGTATGACCGACAAGTGCCACTGTCTCCCCTTGTTTCGCTTCAAAAGAAATATTTTTTAATACTTCATCTTTTCCATTGTAAGAAAACGAAACATTATCGAATTTCACATTTCCGGTTAAGCGAGGCATACGTTCTTCTTCTACTGCCTCTCCCTTTTCCTCTAGCAATTCAAAGACGCGCTCTGATGCAACACGCGATTGCTCTAAGTTAGCAAGTTGGTTCACCATGTTCGTAATTGGCGAGAACAATCTCGTTAAATAATCGACGAAAGCATACAGTATCCCTAGAGAAAGGAGGCCAGAAGCACTTAATGAAGCACCACCGAAATACCAAATTACACCTGTAAAAGCGATGTTTCTTAATACAGACACTAAATTATGCGAAGTTGCTGCATTTAAATTTAAAATTTTATTTTGATATTTAAAATAATCACCATTTAACTCTTCAAATTCCTTCTTCGTTTCATGTTCTTGACGAAATGCTTGAATAATTGGCATCCCTTGAATTGATTCATTCACTGTTCCGTTAATATCCGATAAACGCGAACGCATTTTATGATTGTATACAGACGCATACTTTCTATACATAATCGCCCAAACAATTAAAATCGGGATGATGAGTAAGCATAGTGCCGCCAGTTTTACATCAAGTAAAAATAGCGCAGCGAAAATCCCGATAATATAGATGATACTAGAGACGAATGTCGCAAGCACCGTTACATATAAATCACGAATCGCTTCTGTATCATTCGTTACACGCGAAACAATTTTCCCTGCTGGTAAATGGTCAAAATAACGAATTGGCAACGTTTGAATATGAGAAAAGACGTCTTCCCTCATAATTTGAATAATTTTGTTTGCCGCCTTCTGTAAGAAGAACTGCTTTCCGTATGCAAATAATGATACGACTACTAATAAAGCGAAATATCCACCGCCAAGTAGTAATAACCTATTTATTTCTGGTTTATAAAACGCAAATACTTCTTCTTTCGTTAAGGCTTTCGATTTATACACTTGCACTGCCTTACCACTTTGTACTGTAAGCACATCACCCTTAACAGAACGAGTTCCTTCAAGCGTTATTTTATTCGGTACAAAATAGTACTGAAAACCAACTTGAATCACTCGGACTTCTTTCCCTTTTTGCTCACCTTGTTCAAAGCGATCACTTCGCTTATAAAAGGCGCCATTATATGAAACAGCATCCTCACTCTTTTCTGTTTCATACCAGGGTCTCTCTATTCCAACGATATGCTCATCGATCATCGTTTTTGCGACGAAAGGACCCGCGAGTTCTGCAATAACGAAAACAAATAGCATCGCCATCGCTGCAAAAATCGGCCCTTTTACTTTCATCGCGTATTGAAACAATCGTTTTGAAACACTCATATTTTCACCCCACTATCCGTACTTTCACTTTCACCTTGTTGTCTTTCGAACTGCTCTGCATACCAGCCCCCATTTCGAACGAGCGCTTCATGCGAACCTTCTTCAATAACCTCACCGTTATCCATAACGAGAATCCAATCAGCATGCTGCACTGCTGACAAACGATGCGTTGTTATAATCGTCGTCTTCCCGCTTCTTTCTGTTCGTATGTTTTCAATAATTGCCGCTTCAGTACGAGCATCAACAGCTGATAAAGAATCGTCCAAAATTAAAATTTCCGGATTTTGAATAACAGCCCTCGCAATCGAAATCCTTTGCTTTTGCCCACCTGATAAAGAAACACCTTTCTCTCCAACGAGCGTTTCTAAACCTTCCGGTAAAAACTCTAAATCCTTTTTAAACGCAGCTATTTCAATCGCTTTTTCAAGTTCTTCTTCAGTCGCTTCTCTATTTCCGAATAAAATATTTTCCTTCGCTGTTTTTGAGAACAAAATGTGTTCCTGAGGTACATACCCAATCCAGCCAAGTACGTTATCATTCGTAATTTTATCTAGCTTCACATCAGAAACCGCAATATCCCCTTCCCCAAGTGGATATTGACGAAGAAGCTGACGAACGAGCGTCGTTTTCCCGCTTCCTGTTTTCCCAACAACTCCAAGTGTCTCTCCTTGTTTTAATGAGAATGAAACATTTTTTAAATTTGTTTCAATTGATGAAGGATATGAAAAAGTAACATTATCAAATTGAATGTAATCTGGCTCTTGTACAACCTTTGGATCTTTCGGATTCTTTACATCCGGTTCATAAGCTAACGTTTCATTTACACGGTCGAGCGACGCATTTCCTCTTTGCATAACATTAATCAATTCACCAATTGCAAACATCGGCCAAATCATCATCCCTAAATAGACGTTAAAAGAAACGAGCTCACCAAGTGTCACCTTTGATTGGAATACGAGATATGCACCGTACACTAAACCAATTAAATAACTAAGACCGACGAGCATTTTTACAGTTGGCTGGAATAATGCATCGATTCTTGCTACTCTCATATTTTTCTCGTATACGTCATCTCCTAAATGATGAAACCTTTCTTGATCAGCGTTCTCCTGTACATACGCACGAATAACGCGTACACCCGCAATTGATTCAAGTACTTTATCGTTCATATCCCCGAACGCATCTTGCGCGACTGTAAATCTTTCATGCAACTTCTTTCCGTATCTATTCATCGCATATGCCATAATCGGAAGCGGTATAAGCGCAGCAAATGTTAACTGCCAACTAATTGAGAAGCCCATCATACAAACGATTGTAAGCATATATAGACTAGAATCAACGAGCGTTAATATACCAAAACCAGCTGTCATGGAGATTGCTTTTAAATCATTTGTCGCTCTCGCCATTAAATCGCCAGTACGATTTTTTTGATAAAACGTCGGTGTCATCTTAAGTAAATGCCCCATAAATTTTGAACGCATCGTTTTCTCAAGTACGAACGCACCGCCAAATAGTTGGTGCTGCCAAATGAAAGTAAGCACATACCCACCAATCGTTACCCCAAGTAAAATAAAAATATATTGCATAATCGCCTCATTCGTTAAGGCTCCCGTTTTAATATTATCAATTGTAATTCCTAACACTTTCGGTGGAATTACCTCTATCACGTTTACAATTAAAAGTACCCCAATTGCGATACTATACCTTTTCCAATGCTCTCTAAAAAACCAGCTTAACTTTAGTAATACTGAAAACAATATAACCTCCCCTTTCTCGTTCCCGTTTGATTCACATTTCTTTACCCGCTATCCAAACCCATCACATTTACATTTCGTAAGCCATACAATTTCATCACATTTTTCCACCTTCCAAATTCTGATTTTTTATAGTAACCACGCAAACAAGGAAAATAAAGTGAAACTTTAATCAGTGGGGGTTTTGTTCATTCCCCACTGATTATTAGCCCGCAAATAGCGGGATAAACAAAAAAAAAGCATACCGCCGCTTGACGATATGCAAAGAATGCATAAAAGCGTACGTTACGATATACGCAACGTACGCTTCTCATAAGACGCAAAGGTCCTATATATCCGCACGGGTTGCGTAATGATATGAATGTTTTCCGCCATTTAACAGAGCTAAGCCCATTACATTTACGATTACAATCATTACGCACACCCCCTTCATTTATTTTCCATTTATAATCTTACAACTTTATTGAGTATTCTGTCAATTGTTTTTTTCGCTTTAGCATAAAATAATCTTTTATCACAAAAAATGAAAGTGATGCATTCTACTTATAATTCAGTTTGAAATAAGGGAATCTTCTGTAAGAAAGGGCATACAAAACAAAAAAATAATAAGAAATCGTTTTCACAAACATTTCATTTGAAAAATATTATCAAACCACCTACAATCACCTTATACTCACTCTTACAAGTTGCTATTTTAGGAGGACTAATCATGACAACTAGCAATACGTACAAATTTTATTTAAACGGAGAATGGAGAGAAAGCTCTTCAGGTCAAACAATCGACATTCCATCTCCATACTTACACGAAGTAATTGGGCAAGTACAAGCAATTACTCAAGGAGAAGTAGATGAAGCAATTGCATCTGCAAAAGAAGCTCAAAAATCATGGGCTGAAGCTTCTCTACAAGATCGCGCAAAATATTTATATAAATGGGCTGATGAGCTCGTAAATATGCAAGATGAAATTGCCGATATCATTATGAAAGAAGTCGGTAAAGGCTATAAAGATGCGGAAAAAGAAGTCGTTCGTACAGCTGACTTAATTCGTTACACAGTTGACGAAGCACTTCACATGCACGGTGAAAGCATGATGGGTGATAGCTTCCCTGGTGGATCTAAATCTAAACTTGCGATTATTCAGCGCGCACCACTTGGTGTTGTATTAGCAATTGCACCATTTAACTACCCAGTAAACTTATCTGCTGCAAAACTTGCACCAGCACTTATTATGGGTAACGCCGTTATCTTCAAACCAGCAACTCAAGGTGCAATTAGCGGTGTTAAAATGGTTGAAGCACTTCATAAAGCTGGCCTTCCAAAAGGTCTTGTAAACGTAGCTACAGGACGCGGTTCTGTAATTGGTGACTACTTAGTAGAACATCCTGGCGTAAATATGGTATCGTTCACAGGTGGTACAAATACAGGTAAACATTTAGCGAAAAAAGCTGCGATGATTCCACTTGTATTAGAACTTGGTGGTAAAGATCCTGGTATCGTTTGTGAAGATGCAGACTTACAAGAAGCTGCAAAGCATATCGTAAGCGGTGCATTCTCTTACTCAGGTCAACGTTGTACAGCTATTAAGCGTGTACTTGTACATGAAAATGTAGCAGACGAACTAGCTGGCTTATTAAAAGAGCTAGTAGCTGAACTATCAGTTGGATCTCCAGAACAAAACAGCACAATCGTTCCATTAATCGACGACAAATCTGCTGACTTCGTTCAAGGTTTAATTGACGATGCTGCTGAAAAAGGTGCAACAATCGTTATCGGTAACAAACGTGAGCGCAACCTAATTTATCCAACATTAATCGACAACGTAACAGAAGAAATGAAAGTTGCTTGGGAAGAGCCATTTGGCCCAATCCTTCCAATCATCCGTGTTTCTTCTGACGAACAAGCGATTGAAATTGCTAACAAATCAGAGTTCGGTCTGCAAGCAAGTGTCTTCACAAAAGACATTAACAAAGCATTTGCAATTGCTAACAAAATCGACACTGGTTCTGTTCAAATTAACGGACGCACAGAGCGCGGCCCTGACCACTTCCCATTCATCGGTGTAAAAGGTTCAGGTATGGGCGCACAAGGTATTCGTAAGAGCCTTGAGTCTATGACTCGTCAAAAAGTAACTGTATTAAACTTAGTTTAATCTTATATGTAGCAGCTGATCTAATATTTAGGTCAGCTGCTTTTTAGTTAAAACCCTCCAGGACCTAATAACGAATTCTTCTCTATAATCTGATTATTACTATATCCATTGACGTATAAAAATACATTTGTTACTCTTAAACATGTTAATTTAATACATAAATCCTCATTCGTATCTCGGTGAGGTAGAGGTTGCAGTCATTAAGAGTATCATTTCAGGAGATGTAGTGGCATTGATGAAGAAATGAGAAAGGAATGATTGCCGAAGTAAGTCGTGTCCACCATACACGCTTGCTGGGTCTGCATTTAATAAGTGCAGAACTGTCACAAACGTTTCGTTTGTGGAGAGCTATCGAGAGGTATGTCGTGGGTTTCTTATAAGATAGAAAGCATGTAGCGGCAGATTACGTGCTTTTTTTGTTTTGTTTGGACCTTCTCTTCCTTATCAGGAAGACATACATATCTCCTCGCTTGACTTGGTTATACTAACTTTGGAGGTATTTTCTATGCAACAAAAAAAATGGGGCTTTTGGGTACTAACAGCTTTCGTTGTCGGTAACATGGTTGGCGCTGGTATTTTCATGGTGCCAAGTACGTTAGCACAAACAGCAAGCCCACTCGGTGTCACTTTAGCTTGGTTAACAACAGGGTTTGGTGTTTTAATGCTAGCTCTTGTTTTCGGTAATTTAGCAATTCGTCGTCCTGATTTAACGACAGGACCACAAAGTCATGCATATGCTTTATTCTCAACACCAAAAAGAAAGAAAATGGCTGGTTTCAGCATGGTATGGGGATATTGGGTTGCAAACTGGGCAAGTAACGTTGCCATTATTACATCTTTCGCGGGATATTTATCGCTCTTCTTCCCAATTATGAAAGATACACGACTACTATTTTCAATTGGCTCTTTCAATATAGAAGTTGGAAAACTAATTACATTTACTATTTGTTCTGTCTTACTTTGGGGAACACATTTAATTTTAACAAACGGTGTAAGCGGAGCTGGGAAGCTAAACTTCTTAGCAACAACAACGAAAGTGACTGGATTCCTTCTATTCATCGTCGTTACGTTATTTGCGTTCGAAGCTTCAAAGTTTGGACAATGGTACACACCAATGATCGATAAAGAAGGCGTATCACACGGTCTACTTTCACAAGTAAACTTAGCTGCTCTTACAACACTTTGGGCATTTATCGGGATTGAATCAGCCGTTCTTTTATCAAACCGAGCTACCTCTCCAAAAACGGTAAAACGCGCAACTGTTGCAGGATTACTTATCACAGTTGCAATTTACTTAGGAATTACAATTTTAACAATGGGTGTACTTCACGTTGATAAATTACAAGCTTCTGAACGTCCATTAGCAGATGCATTAAACGCTGCAATGGGTCATGGCGGCGGGAAACTTATGGCATTACTTGCTCTTACTTCCCTATTCGGTTCAATATTAGGCTGGATTTTATTAAGCTCAGAAGTACCTTATCAAGCAGCAAAAGAAGGTTTCTTCCCTTCCTTCTTCGCAAAAACGAATAAAAAAGGAAGTCCAATTCATTCACTACGATTAACAAACATTATGTCGCAAGTGTTCTTATTCTCAACATTATCAGGAACAATTGCGGAAGCTTATACATTCGTTATTACCGTATCAACACTGGCCTACCTCATTCCATATCTCGTTTCACCAATCTTCCAGTTAAAACTAGTCGCAACTGGTGAAACATATAAGAATGAAATGGGTTCAAGAATTATGGATGGTGTAGTTGCAGTTATCGCACTTTGCTATGCACTATGGGTTATTAAAACCGGCGCATCCGATATAAAAACATTTCTTCTCGGAATTGGTTTATTCGGAATTGGCTTTGCCTTCTATCCATTAATGAATCGTGATCAGAAAAAAAATAAAGAAAAGAAAAACGAGCAAGTTGCGTAACGCAATTTGCTCGTTTTTTACTTTATAAAACATATATAATAGAAAAAAGAGGTGAAAAACATGTCAATCGAATCACTATGGAGCTCTCGCTTTCAACAACATATTCAAAATGCCATCACATACTTTGCACGTATGATTAACGGTTTACTATATAGCTTCATCTTCGTCTCATGTGTAGGTGCATATTATTACGCTAAGTTTCTTAAAACGGATCCTTCTAAAGGAATATCTTTATTACTCATCACGATCGTACTTACACTCATTATAACGAGATGCCAAGTTCGCACATTTATTCAAAAACCGGACGCTGTCTATTTACTTGCATTAGAAGAGAAATTAACATCTTATTTTAAAAAATCTCTTCTATATAATTACATCATTCAGCTTTTCCCGCTTATATTTACGTTCCTTGTTATCGTACCGCTTGCCATGCAATCATTACAACTAACCGTACCTTTCTTATGTACAATCTTTATAATTTTAATGATTCTAAAGGGCTGGAACATATACATACATTGGATGTGGCGTGATAGTTATGAAAAAAGCATATGGTTTATCATTCGCATTGCTTGTAACGCCCTGATCATTTACATGCTGTTTTATACTGCAAATGTGATCGTGTTAGGCGGACTACTCTTACTTCTTGCTTTCCTACTTCTATACACGAAGAAACAACCTACAAAACGAATACCGTGGGATTACATAATCGAACAAGAAGAAAAAATGGACGTTCGTTTCTATCAATTTGCTAGCATTTTCACCGATGTTCCGCAACTGAATAAGCAAGTAAATAAAAGAAAATGGCTTACAAATTGGATTGAACCTTTATTACATAAAAAACGAGCAACTTTCTTCTATTTACATACACTAGCATTTTTACGCGGTAATGATTATTTCGGTATATATATTCGCTTAGGGTTGATCGGTGCTTTCGCTCTATATTTTATTCCGAATATATATGTAAAAGGTGCTATCGCTTATATCGTCCTATATATGATTTCTATGCAGCTCCGTTCCCTGTGGAAATATTTTTCGGGAAATATTATTGTAGCATTATATCCAATTGATACTGAAGAACGAATGAGTCAATTTCTTAGCTTAATTTTCATATTGCTAAGTATTCAACTCATTGTATTTTCAAGTGTTATACTCATTGCCACAGGACAATTACTACATGCTTTGATTATTATGGTAATCGGCGTACTTTGGATAAAGTTTATTATTGTACCAAAAACGAAGAAACGAATTTCTTCATTTTAACGAGAAAAGAGGCTGCACATAACAGCCTCTTTTTCTCGTCCTAAAATTTCTAATCACTTTTCGTAGGCATTTCTCATATAGTGAAAATGACTATACAATTCCTATCCATACGTTAAATAATGATTTCGCACATATAAAGTGAAACTTTAATCAGTGGGGGTTTTACCCATTCCCACTGATTATTAGCCCACACCAATCGGGCAATTATCTCCCGCCTAACTTCCTCGCATTCGCCGAATTTTGAAGTGGGATTCTTACTGCCCGCAAATAGCGGGGTAAATAAAAAAGATAGGAGCTCTATTATGAACAACAATCCGCCTTCAACGCCCCAAAACAACTCAGAAGAAAATAGCCGTGACATTAAATTGCAAACATTACGGGTCATCGGACTCATCGTCCTCATTAGTGGTTATATCCTCGTCGCTCTCTCAGAAGTAGGTGAGCTGAAAACCTTATTAACAAACCCTAACGCCAATCCTGATTTAGCTGAAGTTGATCCGTTTTAAAAATTATATAAAAAGCGAGTCCCAGTATAACTGGTTCGCTTTTATATAGTTTCATCCAATCTGAGAAACATTTCCTTCATTCTGATACTTCTCTTTCCCTATCGCCTTCATAAATAATAAAATACTGCTCATACCAACGATGAAATATAGAGTGCTCATGCCCCAAGATGCAATAAACGAGCCTAGCATAACACCTAATGCCCCATTCATTTTTGCCACTTGAAAGACCATTCCGTTAATCGCCATATATGAACCTCTTGCCTCGTTTGGCACCATATCCGCCATTATAGATTGACGAACCGGCACATACATCATCTCTCCTACAGTTTGGAAAAGCCCTGCGATTAATAAGATCCATAAACTATTGCTCGTTCCGAGTATTGTAAATCCAATCGTGTAAATGAATAAACCTACATATAAAATTTTCAAATCGTTGAAGCTTTTCAGCATTTTAATAAGAAGCGCTGTACATAACACAACTAAAATTGTATTCTCTGCCGATATCCAGCTGAGCATTCGAATACCTGTTAAATCGAATGTAAAACCATTCCCGAAGAAAAAGTGCACCGTTTCAAATTCCTTCTGTAAACGTATCCCTAAATAATTATTAATTTGAAACTCTAACGATAGTGTACATATACTTGCTGCACAAAAAATTAAAAACGCTCTATCTTTCATCACGACTTTATAACTATCTGCCATATCTTTTAATACATTTTTCTTCTCCACCGTTTTTCGTGCCACATACACTTCTTCCATATATACAGCCATCACATATAAAGTAATAACTGCAATAACTGTTAATCCGATAAACAATTGCAATCTATAGTTCTCAAATAGTAATCCGCCAAATATTGCTCCAATCGCAATTGATAAGTTAATAGCCCAGTAGTTAATGCTGTACATCACTTTTCGATTTTCAGGTGTACTCACATCTATTAACATCGCTTCCGTCACTGGATTCATAAGTCCAGATCCTAAACTATTCACTAACATAAACACAAATGTTAGCCATGGTGAATCTACATAATCCGAATTTGCAATTCCCATACAAGCAATGGAAACGACTTGTATACTTTGGCCGATAATCATTACTTTTTTACGACCGAGCCGATCTCCAACATACCCACCATATAAACCGATAATTAATGCAGCTAGCACATTGATGAGTAATAAAGCACCAGCAATCACACTACCTAATTTTATTGAAAAATAAATCGCCATAAATGGAAAAATCATTGTGGATACAGTGCGTGTTAAAAACGAAGTTATAATTCTGATTTTTATATTTCGGTGCATACTCCAAAATCCCATTGTTTCCCCCTCCTTATGCTTATTCATTTTACTTTGAAAAAGAGGAAGAAAAAGGTTAGAATATTCTAAAGAGTTTCCCCTTTTATCCCGCATTAACGGGCAGTAAGACCCCCACCTCAAAATTCAGCGAAAGCAAAGAAGTTAGGTGGGGATCAACTGCCCGTAACAGCCCGATTGGTGAAGGCTAATAATCAGTGGGGGGCGTCCCCCACTGATTAAAGTCTCACTTTATTATAGAAGGAAGTGTATATATGAAAATTATGGACTATTACATTCGTTTAAGATTACATGCACAAGACCAACAACATATACGAAATAGCTTACAAGAATTAGCGGATGTTTTATATTGCAGTACGAAAAACGTAAAGATTTTATTAAAGAAAATGAACGAGGAGCAATTAATTCACTGGACTCCAGGACGTGGTCGTGGAAATAAAACGGAAATTTTATTTACACATAGTTTCCTAGAAGCAATTGAATCCTATACAGATGAACTGTTAGCGCAAGAAAAGTTAAAGGATGTTTTTCTTCTTTTAAAAGAACCTCTACCCCTTGCACTTCAAAAAAAGATAGAAAATAAACTACATCATCATTTTGGATACAAACCTTCAAATGATATGTACGACATATTGAAGATCCCTATATCAAGAAAGATATTACCATTAGATCCCGCTTTTACGGCTGTAACAACAGAGGGTCATCTTATTAACCAAATTTTTGATACATTAGTCATTTATAACGATATTACAGAAAAAATGGAACCACACATTGCACATACGTGGGAATTAAGCGAAGACGGGCTTACGTGGACGTTTCATTTAAGAAAAGATATATATTTTCATAACGAAACTGTTCTAACTTCTAAAGATGTACAATTTTCATTTGAAAGATTGCAGCAAGCTCAATCTCCTTACGCATGGTTAACACAGGAAATTGTTCAAATTGAAACACCATCACCACTGCAAATACGATTTCATTTAGCAAAACCTAACGTTTTTTTCTTACGTTATGTGAGTTCCATGCAACTCGCAATTTTACCGCATGATGCAGTTATTCAAAATCATCACTACATAGGTACTGGACCTTTTAAACTTACTCATTACTCTGAAGACAATATCGTACTCGAAGCGTTCACCCATTATTTTAAAGAGCGTGCGTTATTAGACCGTATTGAATTTTGGGGTATTCCTGATCATTTGCAAATAGATGCTGATTATGAACTACCAAATGAAGAGGAAAATGAAAGGCATGATATACAAATAGAAGAAATAGGTTGTATTTATGCTAGCTTCAACTTTACAAAACCTGGTCCTCATCACGACATTCACTTTCGAAAAGCTTGGAGAGAACTATATGACGTTGAAACGATACTTCATAGCATAGAGGGCAGACGAACAATTGCTGCATCAAGCTTTTTTCCTGAAAGAAGCCGCCAAGTTCCTAACAGGTCCTACTCTTTAGAAAAAGCGAAAGATTATTTAAAAAAGAGCACCTATAATGGAGAAACGATACATATTTATTTCTTCGCATTTAAAGATAGTGCAAATGATGCACATTTCCTAAAAGAACGCTGCGAACAATTAGGAGTACACGTAGAACTTCACCCATTTCTCGTTTCAGATTATATGAATCGTTCTATTGATAAACATGCGGATATTATTTTCATGGGGGAAGTATTTGCTACCGATCATGAAATTGCATTTTTAAATGTATTTAAAAATAAAAGTTGCTTCGTAAATCGATTCATGGACCCACACTATGCAAAACAAATTAATTGTTTACTTGATACCTTTTTATTAGAAGACAATAAAGAAAAACGGTATAAGCTCATGTATGAGATTGAAGAGTTTTTACAAGCTGAAAACATCATTTTATTTAACTATCACGTTTTAAAAAGAAAAACATACCCTTCTTCTTTAAAAAACGTAACAATTGATTCATTCGGTTGGGCGAATTTTGCGAAGTTATGGATACAGCCATCCATGTATTAAAATATGAGTTTTTATAAAAGGAGAAGAACCATGAAACGCAACCTAGAAAAAAGACTTTCCTATCTATACACAGGTGAGTTATTTTCAGTCATTACTTTTATTTTCACAAGTTACTTACTTAATTATGCTTATCCTACGTTACATTTATATTCCCTATTTTCTTTTTGGATCTCATTTCTTCTTTTAGAGTTTATCTTATTACAAGGAGCAATTTACTGGTACGTAAAGCGGAAACGACTAAAAAAAGAGAAAACATCTATTACACCTATTAGGATGATTCAATATTTAAAAGTACTTAAAAAGATAAATATAGCATTGATTGTCACGGGATTTATTACGTTTACTATTGATTTTGTAATTTGGTATCCCCACTTACCTTTAGGCGGGGTATCATTCACTCTATTTATTTATATTTTTGCATTACTTGAGTACATTAACTATTATCATACTCAGCTTTCATACGATAACATCTCTGATATTAAACATTTAATCAAATCAAAAAAACTAAAACCGTCCTGTATAAGTAAAGATTTTCAACGTATTTCATGAAAGAGAAGGTACTACATCCTTAGTAGTACCTTCTTCACATACAGATACAAACTATTATTTAATTACTCTATCTAAGTGATCTTTCAAGTTCAATAAATATTGCTCAATATCCGGATTTTTCACCACATCATAACAAGCAAAACTCTTTAACGGACTCATGCCAAGAAACTTCTGCACACGATGTAAATGACTAAGTGCTGATTCTAAACTTTCTCCTTCAAAGAACTTCGTCTTATCTCCAAATGCTTTTTCAGGTGCGTTCCAAGTTGTAGAAAACATATACTGCTTCTCTTTTAATAAACCGCCTGTTCCATATTCATCTACACCTTTAAAGAACAAGCCATATTCATATACTTCATCCATATAAGTTTTAAATAATCCAGGAACACTAAACCAATAAATTGGTGTTTGATAAATTACAACATCGGCCCATAAAAACTTCTCTTGTTCTTCTTTAATATTGTAGCCATCTTGAATCGTCGTTGTTTTCACATGATGATTCTCACTTAATACAGTTACCATATAATCAACTAACGTTCTATTTAATCGACCTTCTTTCGTACCGTATTTTTCATGTCCATTTATAATAAATATATTTTTCATCACTTTTCTCTCCCTTATTTTATTCCTCAGCTATTAACCCAAGTTGTTGTTTCAGCGTAAGATTATCTTCTAAATGCCAATCTTCCGTTATCTTGCCATCCTTCACATGCAAAATATCAATTGCAAAAAAATTGATTTTCTTATCATTATGAGTTCCTGTAAAAGAAAGACGAGCTGTTACTTTATCACCAACGACTAATAAATCTTCAATCTCGCAATGTATATCAGGAACGACTTTGCGAAAATTTTGTGCTGCAAACTTTAATCCTTCAGTGCCTTGTGGTCGACCTTTCGGCAGTGTATTATCGAAAAAATTTTCAGTAACCGTTTGCGGAATAAGTTCCTCCCTACCTGTATCCCAAAATGCATAAAAGCGCTGCGCTGCATGAACTCTTTCTGTCGCTTCTTTTTTGCTCAGTGAAGGATCGATTGTCATTGTTTTTGGCTTAGGCATTTCCTTCAATAATTGGATTTCAGTTTTTTCCTCCCCACTACACGCTACAAGCACAATACAAATGACAAAAAAACTAAGTAACATAAACAACTTTTTCATACCCATGGAAATCACCTCCTCTTCATACAAACCCTTTGTATTTCGTATTGCTATTGTATATTCACTAACTTCCTTTATGGAAGTAGTGATATTTTTTTCATATAGTTACTAAAAAGATAGTTTTGTGATACGATAAGGCAAATTCATTCAAAAAATTTTTATGGAGGCTATTTCCATGAGCAATATAGATCCAGTTGTATTAACGAAAGGTTTACCTGGTATACCTTGTCCTATCGCTAAAACGCTTGACGTAATTAGTACAAAATGGACGTTTTTAATCATTCGTGACCTTCTTATCGAAGGAACTTTACGCTTTAGTAATTTACAAAAATCAATGGATGGGATTAGTCCGAAAACTTTATCGCTTCGCCTAAAAGAATTGGAAACGCAAGGGATTATAACGCGAAAAGTATATCCAGAGGTTCCACCTCGCGTAGAGTACACGTTAACGGATAAAGGAAAGCAATTAGAGGGGATATTTATTGAATTAAAGCGGTTTGGATTAAGTTTATAAACGAAAAGCCCCTTACCATAAAAATAGTAAGAGGCTTTTCGTTATTCACTACATTACTTCGCAAAACTTTGAGCTAGTTGTTTCTCTCTCCACATAAATGTAATGCCGAGACCAACGATTAAAACAACACCTGAAAATGCATATGGATAATTAATGTTTATATCAAATAATATTCCGCCCATCGCTGGTCCTGCGATATTTCCTAAACTCGTATACGTTGAGTTCATACCAGCAACGAATCCTTGCTCTTTTCCAGCTGCTTTTGATAAAAACGTCGTTAAAGCTGGACGAAGCAAATCAAATGCTAAGAAAATAAAGCAAGTAACGAGAAGTACAATCCAATAATTAAAGACTACAGTTGAGACGAATGCTAATACTGCACCTACAATTAAACATATTTGAATTAATACTTTCTCACCGAACATGTCAACCAATTTGCCAAACATAAATACTTGCACAACTACCCCAAAGATGGAGCTAATCGTAATAATTGCAGCAATATCTTTCGGTGTGAAACCAAACTTATGATCAGAGAACAGGCTAAACACAGTTTCATATGCTGATAATCCAAATGCGAGTACAAATACAATAATAAATGCGATTGCATACATTGGATTTAATGATTTCTTTAAATCTCCGATAAAGCTGGATTCTTTCGTATTAGCAGAAATCTCTGCAAGTTCTTCTTTCGTTAACGGCTCTTTCAAAATAAATATAGAGATCACGCATGCAACAAAGGCAATCACTGCTGCCACAAAGAACGGCACACGTATACCGTATTCTGCAATAAACCCGCCGATTCCAGGCCCTATAATAAATCCGGTACTAATAGCCGCTGAAAGATATCCCATCGCCTTTGGACGTTCTTGAATAGAAGTAATATCAGCAACATATGCCGTAACACCCGGCATAATAAACGCGGCACTAATTCCGCCTAACACCCTCGCTGCATAAAGCATCCACACATCTGTACCTAATCCAAAAAGAAGCTCTGAAACACCAAAAATAAATAATCCAATGATTATCATTTTCTTCCTACCGTAAATGTCGACCCAACGACCCGTAATAGGTGAAGTAATAAGCTGCGCCATTGCAAACACTGCAACGAGATAACCCATCGTCTTTCCTGTTAAATTCATATCATTCATAAAGGACGGCATAACCGGAATGATTAATCCAATCCCTAAAAAAGCGATAAATATATTACTCAAAAGAATGATCAATACCATCTTTTGTTCTTTTATCGGTTTCTTCAATTTTTAACACCTCTTCCCGCAGTTCCTCTCAAAAATAATGCCCAAGAAGCTTTTTCTTTATCCTGCTATTTGTGGGCTCACACTGAGTAAAGATGTCCCCACTCATTAGAATTTCACTCTATCCTTCCACACATACATAAACACAGGGTGAATGACTATCATTCAGTTTCCCGCAGAAATGAACCTACCTTTTCAGACAGGTTCATCTTACTACTTCTTTATATGTAGTGCATGTGTTAAAAAATCTAGTACTTCTTCCTTTTGTAGCTCGACTTGCTCATCATCTTTATGATCATATAAATAAACTTGTTCCGCTGCTGATTCAACAAGAGCGATAAATAACTTCGCTGTTCGCTCAGCGTGAACCGAATCACGAATTTCACCTGATTCTTTTGCCTCACTTAAAAAGCCACTTAGCCATATATAAAGAGGCTCATATACAGCTTCCCATTCTTTTATATGTTCAGTTGATGCAAGGCCCGCATACATTAATGCTTGTATTTCACGATATTCAGCTATAAAGGTAAATACTGCATCTATTACTTGCTCAACTTTACTTGAAAAAGGTGAATCGTTCTGTACTTTTTCTTTCACTGCAAGTATCATCTTCTCAACCATCACTTCTGCTATTGCAGGCATAACAGATAACTTAGAAGGAAAATATAAATAGAAAGTTCCTTGTGCAATGCCAGCCAATTTCACGATATCAGAAATCTTCGTTTTTTCAACGCCCTTTTCCTGAAACACTTCAATAGCTGCATAGACAATTTTTTCTTTTTTATTCATCATCTAAACCCTTTCACACGCGTATTGAATGACTGTCACTCATTTTATAAAATAACTAGCTGTACTGTCAATCATCGTGCACTTTTCATAATAAAAATCTCCCAACAAATCGTTAGGAGATTTAACTTTAATATCCTTTTCTTATGAAAGAGCCTTTAATCCCGTAACTCCACATACGATAAGAGCTACACTAATCAAACGTGCCTTACTTTTCGATTCACCAAACAGAAACATATTTAATAAAACAGCTCCTGCTGTTCCAATGCCAATCCAAACCGCATAAGCTACACTTACTTGTAAGAACAAGAAAGATGTGTATAAGAATGCAAAGGAAGTTGCAAATCCACCTATATAAATCGCTCCATTTGTTAACGTCTTATCTTTACTATACATTTTAAGGCCTATCACACCGACTATTTCACTAATTGCAGCAAAAAATACGAAAATCCAACCCATTTTTAAGCAGCTCCTTTCACAATTTCTTCCGCGGTTTCTTCTTTATTATCAGCTAATTTTAAACCGATCACGCCCGCTACGACCATTACGATAAAGAATAGCTTTCCTAAACTGAAACTGCCGCCGAAAAGGAATACATCCATTAGGAAAGTACCAACCGTACCAGCTCCGGCAAACACAGCATATACAGTCCCTGTTGCAAGATGTTCGCACGCTTTCGATAGGAAGTAAAAATCAACAGCGATAACTCCTACAATAATGACCCAATGCCACCAAGTATGAGCTGTATTAAAACCAAACACCCAAAAAATTTCAAAGATACATGTTAATATGACATATAACCAAGCTTTATTTTTCATATCTCTCACCTTCTATTATTCACTGACTGACCGTCAGTCATTTTTAATTTAAAAAATATAATCTCACTCTAACTACTATTTAAAAAACCAATATCATCCTCATTTATCCTTATATTTGTTCCGTTATTAAGCTAACTACATATAAAAGTTGCTTATCTACACCCTTTCACAGAAAAAATGACTGAATGTCATTCATAAACATTCTACATGACCAATTGATAAAGTGTCAACACTCGGATTCTATTAACCAAAAAATATTTTTAATTTTTTAAATCCACATGTATATTTCTTAATAATCTGTCAATAATGGTAGTAACATAATATTTTCTCCATTCCCCCCTTGGAGATCCCTTTGAATCGAGCAGTTGCTTTTAGCTAACTGCTCTTTTTTAATTTATCGGCACATTATAATTAAATACTCATAGATAAATTCCAAAACAAAGACCTGTACTCCCTTTTCAACATGCAACAAAGAACGAAATATTTTGTACGCTATTTACTTTTCAACGAGTCTTTGTATGCAATAATTTTATTTTCGAGCATCTTCTCTGTAATTTCTAAGTTTTCTCTTTGAGTTCGAATAGATTTTTTATGATTTTCTAACAGTTGTAAACGAGCTTCGGTTGTATGCTCTCCTTCTAAATATAATCTAGCGTATTCTCTTATTTTCGCTATCGGCATTTGCGTTTGTTTTAATTTCATTACAAACTGCAACCACTTTATATGCGATTCTTCATACAGTCGATTTCCATTTGTATCGCGGTTTGCAATTAATATGTTCTCCTTTTCATAATAACGTAATGTATGTGTGCTCACTCCTAATAATTTAGCTACCTCGCTAATTGTGTACATAACCATACTCCCTCCGCACGCCATTTACTCTCATATATTTTACTGCCTTATCCAAATTATAAAAAACATTTGACTTAGAGTATACTCTAACAAATACAATCTAACCATGATAAATTAATTTGAATTTAGGAGGCTTTTATATGAAATATACTGTTATTACTGGTGCTAGTTCAGGAATTGGCTATGAATCCGCTTTAGCCTTTGCATCTCGCGGAAAAAACTTAATACTTGTAGCTCGAAGACAAGCAGAATTAGAAGAATTAAAATTGAAAATTAACGAAATGCATCCGGAATTGGATGTTGTCATTCGAAGAACTGATTTATCAGTCACTGAAGAAGTTTATAAATTTTATGAAAGTCTACAAAGTTTTCAAATTGAAACGTGGATTAACAACGCAGGTTTTGGTAATTTCGCCTCAATTGCTGAACAAAATTTAAACAAGATAGAAACGATGTTGCATGTAAATATAGAAGCACTAACAATACTATCTTCCCTTTTCGTTCGAGATTATTCAATGACCGAAGGAACACAGCTTATTAACGTTTCATCAGGCGGTGGATATACGATTGTTGCCAATGCTGTTACGTATTGCGCTACGAAATTTTATGTAAGTGCATTTACTGAAGGACTATCTCACGAACTGAAAGAACAAGGTGCAAAACTACAAGCAAAAGTTTTAGCTCCTGGTGCAACTGAAACAGAATTCGCAAAACGTTCATTTAATATTGATGAGTTCCAATACGATAATGTTGTACCGAAATTCCACACTGCAAAACAAATGGCACAATTTATGCTCGACCTTTATGATAGCGATAAAGTTGTAGGACTTGTCGATGGTTCTACTTATAACTATGAGCTTAAAAATCCCATTTTTAATTTTGCAGTAAGACAAACGAATTCAAATTCTTAACAACATCTCATTTCTGATTAAAATATAGATACCCACTATTTCTTAAATAATAGTGGGCCTTTTTTCTCTCTAAAAATTTCATCCAACATACCGTATCATCGCCACCTCATCACAATAATTGACTTTTGAACAATGTCTACAATCAACCCATACTTTCTCTGGCAGCAATTCTTTATTTACAAAATCAAATCCACACTTTTGAAAAAATACTGTTTCATACGTTAAAGAAATCACTCTTTTTACATTTATTTTCGTCGCTTCCTCCATCACATGACTCACGAGCATACGCCCTATCCCTTTTCCTGCATATGTATGCGAAACTACTAACGATCGTACTTCTGCAAGATCCTCTCCTAACACATGTAAACCAGCAACTCCAACGACTTCCTCTCCTTCTTTCATAACATATAAACATTGTAAATATTGATAGAGAGACAAAAGAGAACGCGGCAAAACAACTCCTTCTTTTGCATACATTTCAATGAGATTATAAATTTCTTTCACATCACTTGTAACCGCATTAAAGATTTTCATATTATATCCCCTTGCCCCCAGCATTAATATTTATAACAACGAATGAATTTTAATTCATAATTTCATATAATAATACATCTCTCTTTTCTCTCCGTCAATCACTTTTCTGAATTTTACACAAACAAAAAACCAAGCAACTTAATCGATGCTTGATTCCTCATTTCGTATCGGCAATACCGTCGAATATTTAATTTCACGAAGTGCTAAACTCGTCTGTATCCGTGTAATACCAAGCTTGTTCAACTTTCTAATAAACTGCTCCAGTTCTTTACGATCACGATTTGCAACTTTTAATAAATAATCATACTCTCCTGTTAAACAGTGACATTCTAACACTTCAGGCATAGATTCTAATTCTCGTTCTAACACTTCCAGCTTTTCATACTGATGAATATTCGTACTCATAAAAATGAAACATAATAAATCAAATCCAAGCTTTTCTTGATTTAAAATTGCTACTTGCTTATCAATAAAACCTTCGCCATCTAACCTTTTTATTCGTGCATGCATCGCAGCTGGAGATAAATTAACACGGCGTGCAAGCTCTGCATTACTTACTTGTGATTCTTTCTGCAATATATCTAAAATTTTCACATCCAAATCATCAAGCACTTTAATAACAGATGACTCCATCAAAATTCCCCCTTTTTTCTTACCGACGATTATTCGAAGAAACATCTCATAACTTATATAAAACTGAATGTTTTTCTGTAAATAATATTTCTAACGAAACATTTTATCGAGTTTTTACCATTATACAAAAGAATATATTAGATAATAAAGAAAAATGCTAAAATTATTTACAGTTCATTCTTATTTCAACAAAGGGGTTTTTAGTATGCCTTATTTTTACGTCTTTTTACTATTATTAACAAGCTTATTATGGGGAGGAAATTTTGTCGTTGGGAAATCACTTGTCGATCATGCGTCTCCGATGACACTGACAAGTTTAAGATGGATGATTGCGATTGTTTGTTTATTACCACTCGTATGGTTTAAAGAGAAGAAAATTATTCCACCGCGTGCTGCTATAATCCCGTTAGTAATTATGGGAATTACAGGCGTCGCTCTTTTCAACATTTTTCAATTTTTAGCATTAGAAAAAACATCCGCAACGAATGTAGGTCTTATTTCTACATTGAACGCTATTTCAATTGCATTATTTTCTGTGCTGTTTCTAAAAGAAAAAGTAAATACGCTTCAAATTCTTTCTATGATTCTTTCATTTTTTGGGGTCATCCTCGTTCTTTTAAAGGGAAACTTTGCTCTTTTATTTTCACTACATTTTAATAGCGGGGATTTATGGATGATTGCAGCAGTTTGTATTTGGGGCATTTATTCTGTTTGTAGTAAATGGGCGACAAAAACAGTTACACCGCTAATGGCTACATTATATTCTGGTATTTTCGGCGTTATTTTATTGCTTCCATTTAACATAGGTAGCTTCACTGTTTCCAATATCAACTCTTCCTTCATAACATCACTTTTATATACAGGACTCATTTCAACAGTACTTTGTATGGTGTTTTGGAATATTGGTGTACAGAAATTAGGCGCTACTACATCGGGGATTTTTCTAAATTTCAATCCAATTTTCACAGCTATTTTAGCATTCCTTTTCCTTGGAGAAGAATTAACATGGATTCAAATTTTCGGTACAATCATCGTCGTGACAGGGTGTTATTTATTTTCTCATTTCAAAACCGTTGCTGTTCAGCCAACTAGAGCTTTAATGCGAAAACATTCTTAATCAAAAACATCGCCACCAAAGTGGCGATGTTTTTATTTACCTTTCATTTCTTTCACATACTGCTTTTCTTCTTCTGGCGATAAACGTTCTGTTGCCTTTCCGGTATCACCACCTTGAATTTCCCACAAAAAGTTATGATCCTCAACCGTTTGTGAAAAGTCTCCTTTCTCCCAACGCTCCAAAGTAGAAAGTAGCTTTGCTTTATATTTAAAATTTGTACTGCTTTCTACTGCGTTCTTCGCACTACGAATTTCCTTATTTGTCATTTCGATAAATCCCCATTTATCAGATGATTTCACTTTTTGATGTACCATCCTATGCATTGTAGAAATAATTTCATCCTCACTAAATTGTGGCTTCTCTTCCGCAACTTTCTTGTCCCGTTGGCTCATCACTTTTTGTGTTTTAAGACTCTTCTCCTCTTCCTCTATATAATTAAGAAGTTTAGTAACACCGAATACAGCTCCTATCGCAATTACAATCATTGTAATTGCCCCTATTATCCATTTTTTCATATTATGTACTCCCCATTCCCCTAATAATTACATAAACAAATGGAATCGCCTGCGCACAGCCGATTCCATTTGTTTCCTTATTTCATTTTAAACCTTCATCGCTTCTCGTACAATGTAACTGTCCACATATTGTTTAAATTTCACGATTTTTCCATTTACAAGCTGCCATACATGAACAAATTCCGCCTCAAATGATTTTCCCGTCTCTTTATAAACTCCTGAGTAAACACCTTCAGCAATAATCACATCTTTTCCGTTTACTTCATGGTACGTATTTACACTCGCTTTATAATCATCCCATTCTGATCCTAAACGACTAAATACATTTTCCATTATAGCTTCTGTACCTATATACGTTCCGCCGTACGGAAAACCTGCTGCCTCTGTCCACTCTACTTTTTCAGAGAAAGCTTCCGCTAAATGTTTTGCATTTGAAGAAGATGGTCCTTCATATGTGCTTCGAACAATTTCTAAATTTGTTTTTTTCTTCATTATTTTTTCACCCCAAACGCGTTTGCCGCTAAAACAAGTCCAATTTCTAACGCTTTAACGTGCGGGAACCGCTCCTTTATTGCCGTTTGAATTTCTTCACTTGAAGGATTTCCTGCAAGAACTTCATCAAATGCAACTAAATATTTACGAGTATGTTTAATCGCGTCTGCTGTATTTGGTACGTCATAATCACGATGACCCGCTACAACAATTTCAGGATGAAGATTTTCAAGTTCACTTAATGTTTCTAACCATTTATGACGAGCTTCAGCATCTGTTTCTAACGTCCATACGAAAGTATTGTTATAAACGATATCGCCTGTAACAACGGCTTTTAATGATGGAATCCATACATAACTATTATTCGGTGTATCACCTTGCAAACCACCTTTAATGATTAAATCATTTCCCTCTAAAATCAATTTCTCTTCTGTTAATTCCTCTGGAACAATTGGTTGATGAGGAACATTATGCCCAATAGATGGTTTCCACTGTTCCACTTTCTTCTCAAATGTGTTACGAATATCTTCAACAGTATTCCGTAATGCAACAATCTTCGCTTCTGGAAATGCTTCATGTAATACATTTAATCCAAAATAGTGATCTGGATGGAAATGAGTCACATAAATATGAGTTAAATTCTTTCCTGTTTCAATAATTTGAGCTGCTAAACGGTGCGCATCACTTAATAAAAATTGTGCATCGATAAGAATTGCATCTTTTTCTCCGTATACAATTGTGGATGTAACTTGAAATGCTTGCTCAGATCCTGTAAAAACCTCTAAATGTAATTTTGACATGTTATTTCCTCCACTTTTTATTTACTCTTTTATATTCCTTTATTCTTTAAGCTTTATTCTAGTTGTAACTAAGTTAGTTACAACTAGAATAAAAAAATATACGAATCATTTTATTACTAATCGACTTGATGTAATCATTATAGTTACACCAAGTCGTCAAGTCAACACTAAAAAAATAAAATTTACTTCGTTTTCATTACTTTCTCTTTTAAGAAGCGATCTACATATCCTTCTGCTTTTACAACGAATAAATACGCACCCATTGATAATAATGCAAGATCTAATTCATATCCCGGATTCTTTCCATCTCCTAATAAGCCTGCTGCTCCATTTACCTTTACGATAGCTCCAGCCAAAATAAGAGCGAATAACAATCCTACATACCTCACGCCTAAACCGATAATTAATAATATACCACCAACTAATTCAACTGTTGCTACGCCATATGCAAGACCACCTGGTAAACCGATGCTTGTAAACCATCCTGCTACGTTATCTATACCTGATTGAAACTTTGCTAAACCGTGTGCAAAAAAAGTAACTCCTAATACGATACGAATAATTAAATTACCAATATATTGATTCATTCTGAACTCTCCTTTTTCGTTTTGTTATGGTGAACATTTATTCACAAGACAAAACAATACGGTATTTCTTTTCATTCGTCAAATGCTTTTTTAAAGAAACCAAAAAACATTATCCTTTTTGCAGATAATGTTTTTTATAAAATAGTGCTAATTCAAGCTTTCGCTCTATTACTTAGAAAAAAGTTGAAAATTTTTCCCAGCACCTATATAAGACAATAAAGACACATCTTCTTCCATCACCATTCCAACAACATTCACTTTCCTATCTTCAGGTAAATCATTTATAACTATTTGCATTTCACCAGCATATCTACCGTACAATTCATTATCAATTGTAATACTGCCTCGTTTTCTTGAAATTGTATTTATCGGTTGTAATGCAACTTTATTTTCTTCTCTTGATTCTACAGAGCGAATTACGTCACGAGCCGGATCTAACCTATTTGTATGCACTTGCTCTACCACTTTTAATACTTCACTTGCATTTATAAATGACTCATATCGCACTGGAATAATCCCACCACTCGCACTCGAGATTTCTTGTACACTTTCTAGGCTCCCACTTATGTCTCCAATTAACACTTTATCAATGTCACACTCTTGAACAAGTTCTAAATATGCTTGAAGCGGGCGCATACTGCGATGTTTTTCTAAAGTTGGTAAACCCTCATATAACGGACCGCGTTTTTCACCATCTCCCGGAATAAATGCCATCGTTTTTATTCCGCACTCATGTAAATATTTATTTTGTTTTTGCAAAAACGACTTCGCTAGTCCTGTTTCTGGACGTGGATAAAAATTATGCCACGCTTCTACTCGATCTACTCGTATATTTTCCACAAGTAACTCTTTCCAAAATGATTCTGTAATCGTACTCGCATTTAAAGCTACCTTCATCTTATGAGATACACGTGCGATTTCTTTTGGCGTAATACCGTAATCCATTCGTAAACCAGTAATGCCAAAGTCTAATAACTCTTCCACATTTTCATACGTCATCCCTAAATGGTTTAACGATTTTGGAGAGACATCAACCATTAATTCCATTTCATTTTCGAGAGCTTGTTTCCCAAGTATTTGAATTAACTCCTTATACGTATTCGGATCATCTTCTGGAATGTGAAGAGATGTAAAAACAGATGAAAATCCGTTTTCTTTCGCTAGTTTTAACCATGCTTCTTGTTTCTCTACTCGCTCTTTTGAAAGATAAATTGAAACTCCTATCATATAAATCTCTCCTTCTATTAATATAAAAAAAAGAGAAAGGAATCCCTTTCTCTATATGTTTTCTGCCATTTCTTCTTTAAAGCCGAAGAAGTACGTAAAGATGAATCCGAAAATATATGCAACTACTAATCCAAGGAAATATAATAAATATTTATTATCAGCAATTAACGGAATTAATGATAATCCTGATACACCTATTCCGAGTGAAGCCGTTTTCATAACAGCTTGGAATGCACCACCGACAGCCGCTCCTAAACAAGCAGTAATAAACGGTTTCCCAAGTGGCAATGTAACCCCGTATAATAGCGGTTCGCCAATTCCTAAAAATCCTACTGGTAATCCACCTTTAATCACATTACGAAGGCGTTTATTTTTTGTTTTCACATAAATCGCAATTGCTGCTCCTACTTGCCCAGCGCCAGCCATTGCTAATACTGGTAATAAAGGCGTTACGTGCGTTTGATTAATAAATTCCATATGAATCGGTGTTAAACCGTGATGTAATCCGACCATTACGAGAGGTAAAAATGTTCCGGCAAGCACAGCTCCAGCAAATGCTCCGCCAACATTTAAAATTGCATTAATACCGCTTGTAATACCATCAGATAAGAAGCCTGCTACTGGCTGAATCGCTAACATCGTTACTATACTTACAGCTAATACAGTAATGAGTGGTGTCACAATAATATCAACTGCATTTGGCACAGCTTTTCGCACTCGTCTCTCAACTACAACCATAAGCCATGCTGCAAAAATAGCTGCAAATAATCCGCCCCGTCCGGGTACGAGCGCTTCACCAAATAATTTTACATTCGCCATCGCTGGGTTGAAAATTAAAATACCTGCAATTGCCCCAAGAACTGGTGTCCCGCCAAATTCTTTCGCTGTATTCCAACCGACTAAAATTCCTAAGAATGTAAAGATACCGCCGCCAATAAGTAGTAGCATTTGTAGCCACGTTGCATTCGGGTCAGCACCTGCGTTTTTCGCAAAGTTAGCAACCCCATTTATAATTCCTGACGCAACAAGTCCCGGAATTAGCGGAATGAAAATACTTCCTATTTTTCTTAAAAAGTTTTTCACTGGTGTATTATTTTTCTTCTTAATCTCTGACTTCATCTCTTGCCCAAGATCTTCAAGGTGGTGATCTGCCACCTCACCAATTCGCAGTCCCGTTAAATCTTCCATCTCAGCTGCTACTTTATTTACTATCCCTGGCCCAACAACAACTTGAAGCGTTTCATCTTCAATCACTCCCATAACACCTTCAACCTTTTTTAAAAGGTCCATGTTCACTTTACTTTCATCATGAAGCGTTAATCGTAACCTCGTCATACAATGAGCAATGCCACGAATATTTTTTACTCCCCCAAGCTGCTCTGAAATTTCTTTGGCCATTCTCTCTTCTTTCTTCATAATAGAATCCCCCTCCCCAAAGTTTAAAGTGCTTTCTTCACAAATCCTTTCGCACCTTTTAATTTTTCTAGTGCTTCCCCATATTCACACTGTAGTAATATCATAACGATTGCAGCTTTCACATTTCGATCTGCTTTCTCATAACACTCTGTAGCTACTTCATAACTAGCGCCTGTCGCTTCAACAATAATTCGTTTTGAGCGTTCTACCAATTTTTCATTTGTAGATTGAACATCTACCATTAAGTTTTTATATACTTTCCCTACACCAATCATAGACGCTGTAGAAATCATATTGAGTACTAACTTTTGCGCTGTGCCAGCCTTCAACCGTGTTGAGCCTGTTAATATTTCTGCGCCTGTTTCCACTTCCACATTTAGTTTTGCATATTTACTTATTTCAGCATTTTTATTACAGGAAATACTAGCTGTACTTGCTCCCATGCTACTTGCATATTTCAATCCGCCAATTACATAGGGTGTTCTACCACTTGCTGCAATTCCAATAACCGTATCTTTCTCGTTTAATCCAATACTTTTTAAATCTTCTTTTGCTAACTCTTCACGATCTTCGGCACCTTCCACCGCCTTAGTAAACGCTTTCAATCCACCTGCTATAAATCCTTGAACCATGTTATCATCTGTTCCAAATGTCGGGGGACATTCTACTGCGTCTAAAATGCCTAAACGGCCACTCGTACCAGCCCCAATATAAATTAAACGGCCTTCTTCTTCAAAAGACTTAGTAACAATTTGTACAACCTTTTCAATTTCTTCTATTTCATTTTCAACTGCTAACGCAACAGTTCGATCTTCTTCATTCATACTTTGTAAAACTTCTTTTATACTCATCTCATCTAGATTCATCGTTTTCTCATTACGGTGTTCTGTCGATAAATTCTCTAACATATTGCCACCCTCTTCGAAATTATATTTCACACTTTTATTATAACTTTAAGAAACTAAAAATCAATAACTCTTTCTTATTTTATGAAATAAAATTTCACAACATGACATATTTGTGTCAAAGATAATAAAAAAGATGAGTCTCCCCATCTTTTCTTCTACTTCAATTTCCGTAACCGTAATGCTTCTTCTCTCGTCTCCATAAATTGATCTAATACTTTATTACCAATTCGATTGAAAGTAATCACATATAAAGCATCAATCATATTCAGTTGCGTCATTCTCGAAGCAATACTCGCAATGCGATGGTCTTGCTCTACATCTGGCATACAAAGGCGAATGTCTGCCGCTTTATATAACGGAGATGATTGGTCTAGCTTCGTAATCGCAATAACTGTAGCCCCTCGCTTCTTCGCATATTGCGCCATTTCGAGCACATCTTTCGTCCGCCCAGAAGTTGAAATCGCCACAAATATATCTCCCTCTTTTAAATTCGTGACGAGTGGCAACATCATATGAAAATCAGATAGCATCATCGCTGTAAATCCGAGCCTTGTAAATTTATAAGCCCCGTCCATCGCCGGAGTAGCCGATCCGCCTACTCCGTAAAATATAATTTTATCCGCATTTACAATACGATCTGCAGCTTTCTCAAGTTCCTTTTTATCTATCGCAGTAACGCTCGCCTCAATTGCAGCTTTATTCACATATGTAACTTTATTAAACAAGTCGTACGGTCCATCTTCCGTATTCATCACTGAAAAATCATTAATATTATAATCAGCAATCGTTAATTCACGAACGAGCGCGATTTTAAATGATTTAAAGCTCCCAATCCCAATCGACTTACAAAAGCGAACAACACTTGCCTCACTTGCGCCTGCATTCGTTGACACTTCTTTCGTCGTTAAGTTCGGAACAATTTCTGCATTCTCCATTATGTACATGGCAACCTTCTTTTCGGCTGGTGAAAATTGATCCATATTACTTTCAATTTTAAATAGTAATGTTGAAGCTTTCACTATTTAACCTCCACTTCTTATGGTTGCGTATATTCTCTAATATCATTTGTATCATATAGATAAAAACCATCATTGCCAGGTGGATGGTGAACAATTACAGTTCGATCCCCTTTTTTATATGACGTTATTTCACCTTCAGATCGCTGTTTTTCCCATCCATGTATCCAAATTGCAAAGTCAGGTACAAAAGCAGTGTACTTATAGTCTTTCGGATTTTCGTCTTCTACATAGGAAGAAAAAATAGAAATTGGAAAATTTTTCACTTTTGACTCTTTCCATGCAGTAAATGGTATACATAGTGCAATAAGTATGATTACACCTATAACTTTCCCCTTTGTAATCTTCACACTTCCCTCTCCTTTTCATATCACATACATAGATTTTATCATAATTACAATCCATTCATACTACATGACCACTGCATTTTGCAATAAAAAAAGAGCTTACCTACATCAGATAAGCCCTTCCTCTCTATACAAAATACTTCTTCAAAAGCGGCGGCGTAATAATTGTCGTCAATATAACAACAATGACAATCGCTGTGAAATTTTCTTTCGCTAACAAATTCGCCGCAAGTCCATTTGCTGCGATGATAAGCGCCACTTCTCCGCGCGAAACCATTCCCGCACCGATACTAATAGAAGATTGAAGGTTGAATCCTGTCAGTCTTGCGCCTAAACCTGATCCGATTAACTTTGTGAATATCGCAATAAGAGTCATGATGATAATGAACCAAAGCTGGCTTCCTATACCTTGAAATGTAATTTCCATTCCGATACTTACGAAGAACACTGGAACAAATATTGCATAAGCAATTGGTTCAATTTTATGTTCCACTTCATGCTTATACTCTGTTTGAGAAATGGCAATTCCAGCTGCGAATGCTCCAATAATACCTGCAATCCCCATCATTTCACTGTAATACGAAAAAGAGAAACAAATAATAAGAGCTGCACTAATTAATGCTTCTGTTACGCGAAGTGGTACGAGCATTTTCATAATCCATGGAACAACTTTCCAAGAGATGAAAACAATACTTACAAAAAAGATAATTTTCTTTGCAATGACTAGCGTTACATTTACATCTTGTGTACCTAAAAAACTCATCACAAATGCTAATAAAATAACGACAATTACATCATCAAATACAGCTGCACCTAAAATCGTCGTACTTTCTCTCGTATTCATTTTCCCTAAATCTCTTAGTGTTTGAACAGAAATACTAACCGAAGTGGCACAAAGTAATAACCCTAAAAAGATCGCATGCGACTGTAACATTCCAAACGCAAGTCCTGCTAAATACCCACCAAGGAATGGGAAAATAATTCCTCCCATCGCTACTGCGAATGCAGATTTTAAATTACGATTTAACTCTTCTAAATCAGTTTCGAGTCCTGCCATAAACATAAGTAGCAAAACACCAATTTCGCTAAGCTCATCAATAAGTTCTGAACTATTAATAATACCTAGCAAAGCCGGACCGATAATAATACCAACGATTAATTTACCGAGTACAGAAGGCTGGCCAAGTCTAACGCTAATATCACCAGCTAATTTCGTACAAAGTAAAATGACGACAAGCTCAAAATAAAATAACATAACATCTTCTCCTACTATAATAAAGTAAAACTTTAATCAGTGGATTATTCTTCATCTCTACTGATTGTTAACCTGCATCTATTTCTGCACATAGTTTCTCCTTACAAGCAGCATTTTATTTGTTAAAGTTTTATTTGACAAAATATTCTGAATTGTAATAAAATTAATCCAGAAATTTCAAAAAACTACATACCATAACTGTACCTTCATTCACTCACGTACTCTTTTCCAATTGGTTCACACTATTCGCAGTTATGGAGATGAAAAATGGGGGGAGAGTCCAAAGTGAAGTCATTATTACGAAAAAAAGCGCTTAGTACTGAATCACCACGACAGCTAGATCGAACATTAACGGCACTTGATTTAACGTTTTTAGGAATCGGCGCCGTAATTGGGACAGGGATTTTTGTATTAACAGGTATCGTAGCGGCAAAACATTCTGGCCCTGGTATTATGCTATCATTCCTTATTGCTGCATTTACTTGTGCTTGTGTAGCCTTTTGTTATGCCGAATTCGCTTCTTCTATACCAGTCTCAGGAAGTGTTTACACTTATGCATACATGACCGTCGGAGAAGTTGTCGCCTTCATCGTTGGTTGGTGTTTAATGCTCGAATATTTACTCGCAGTTGCAGCGGTAGCTGTTGGCTGGTCTGGATATTTACAATCATTGCTTCAAGGGTTCAATATACACCTTCCCGCCATTATTTCCTCGGCCCCCGGAACGGGAAAAGGTGGTCTCATTGATTTACCCGCTGTTTGTATTTTACTTCTCATTACTGGTCTTTTAAGTTTTGGTATACGCGAAAGCGCACGCATTAATAATATTATGGTCCTTATAAAATTAGCAGTTATTATCGCCTTTATCGTAGCAGGCGCAAAATATGTAAAGCCTGAAAATTGGACACCGTTCATTCCATTCGGGTACGACGGTATTATTACCGGAGCTGCGACTGTCTTCTTCGCCTTTTTAGGTTTTGATGCAATCGCAACCGCGGCAGAAGAAACGAAAAAACCGCAGCGTGATTTACCAATTGGCATTATAGGTTCCCTTCTTATTTGTACAGTTTTATACATGATCGTATCTTTCGTTTTAACAGGCATGGTTCCTTATACGCAATTAGACGTTTCTGATCCAGTTGCATTTGCACTACATTTCGTTGGTGAAGATACTATTGCGGGGCTACTTGCAGTTGGTGCGATGACAGGAATGACAACCGTTCTTTTAGTCGTTATGTATGGACAAGTTCGTGTTTCTTATGCAATGAGCCGAGACGGCTTACTCCCAAAAGCTTTATCACGCGTAAATAAAAAAGTAAAGATCCCTTTATTAAACACATGGATTACTGGAGTATTTGCAGCTTTATTAGCAGGACTTTTAGACCTACATTTACTAGCGAATTTAGTAAACATCGGTACGTTAACAGCCTTCACATTCGTTTGCTTTGCTGTACTTATTTTACGGAAAACTCATCCTGATTTAAAACGAGGCTTCCGCACACCACTCGTACCTGCACTACCGGTTGTCGCTATTCTTTGCTGTTTATATTTAATGATCAATTTGTCTACAACGACATGGATTAGCTTTGCAGTTTGGCTTATAGTCGGCTTATGCTTCTATTTCTTCTACTCTAGAAAACATAGTCATTTAGCTACTGAAAAAACAAATGATGAGACGAAAAAAGCATAACAAAATAGCTCGCCGATGAAACGGCGAGCTATTTTCATGTTTTATCCCGATTGGTGAGGGCTAATAATCAATGGGGGATGAACACCCCCCACTGATTAAAGTTTCACCTTATTATATTTTTGCGTTAACGATTGTAAAATGGTGAATATACAGATGCAAGCTGTAAATCATGCCCAATTCCCTATCAGTGTAGCGTATTAAAAAACTCCAATACCTACAAATAATAGGAAAATAATGACCTGATATATGAGCTTCTACTTTTGCATAGCCTCCCCCTTTACTTCGTCTCCTTCTTTTTTTTCTTCCACGCATTTACACTATCAAAGAAGAAATTAATAAATAACGTGCCTAAACCCGCTAATAAAAATGTCATTAAAAATAGAACCCATATACTTTTCTCTTTTAAGAAATAATATCCTACAAGGAGCACAACCGCGATCCATACATATTCAAGAATTCTTTTTATCTTTTTCTGTTCCAAATTATTCGCTCCCTTTTTCCATGCTATTTTTAGTATAACAAAAAAGAAGCCTATCATGATAAGCTTCTTTTCTTCTACCTTATTTGTTTATGCTTTTCTCAACAAGTGAAATCGCATGCTCTAGCGTACGATTCATTGATTCCACATACTCATCTTTTACATTTTTATCTTTTAACACAGCTTCCGCAACTGTGATTTTTTGACTTAATGATTTAACAGAACCGTCTGTTACATTTCCATCTTGCGCTTTCTTTACTAAAGCTTTTGCAGATTCAATATTCACTTGTAATTTTTCTTTCGGTGTTTTTGGCTGTTCTTCTGCTACCTTTGATTGGACAAATGTTTGGTTTGCTGTTTTTAATTCATTATACGTTTGAACAATTTGTTCTCCTGTACTCGCTATATTCTCAAACACTTTCTTTGCATTGTCATAGCTTCTTTGTAATTCGTTAAAAGCTGCTTGTGAATACTGACCTGGCTTTTCACCAAATTCATAAGTACCTGCCAATACTTCTTTCACTTTTCCGATTTCTTCATATAACGTATTTACTTGCTCTAATTTTGTACGAGTAGAAAACTCGTTATATGCCGCTACTACTTCTGAAGAACTTAATGCTTTACTATATAATTTTGCTAATGCAATTTGTCCATTTAACGGAATACCGCCATTTCCGTTGCTATCAGGATCTGCACCAAGTGCGAATGGTACGTTCGGGTGATATACTTTCCCTTGAGCCGGCTGACTATTTACTTTTTTACCATCTACATAAATTGCTACTTCACTGCCGTTATATGTTCCTGTTAAATGATACGTTTTGTTTGCTTCTAATTGAACACCCACACGTTTATAGCTTCCACCAATATGAGCCCATAATTCTACATAGCCACTTCCTGTAGACTCAAAACCAATTCCACCGCTCTCTGTATTTTGCAAAATACCTTGTCCACGAATTTCATTCATTGAAAATACAGTTTCTAACGTAAATGAATTTGCTACTTTTTCTTTTTGTGCTGCTGAAAATGGAAGGTATCCAAATGTATTTGCTTTTCCGTTTAACTTCATAACATTCTTTTTCAATGCTTTATCATATTCAATAGTCACATTGCCCTTAACATCACCTTTTGTACCAAATGATGAACTGTCTTTAAATGTACCATCTGCAAAGTTTACATCAAAAACATCTGCCTTTGGTACTTTCACATTCGGGTCAATATTATCTTTTTTCGTAGTAATTTCTGCCGTTAATGGTTGTACACTTTCATTGCCAAATGAATCAATCGCAACAACTTCAAGTGTATATGTTTTCCCGCCATCTAGTCCTGCAAGTGTAAATGTCAGTTCTTTCGGCACTGGATCTCGATAAAACTCTGAGAATGCTAATAGCTTATTTTTAATCTCACCTGTTTGTTTATCCTTTGCTTGCAAGCGATAAGAATGAACAAGAAGGTTGTCCAATGCTTGCGGGAATGTTACTGTTGCCGCATTTTCCGTTACATTTGATACAGCAAGCTTTGCATCCTTCGCAAAGTATGGCTTTTCTTTATCACGATCTTCTCCATAGTTGAATCCTTCTTTTTTCGTTGGTAATTTAATTTTCCAAGGCTCACCTGTCCAAGAGTTTGTATGGAAATCACGGCGATTAATTGTTACCTCTTTGTCATCTACCTCTACCAATAAACCTTGGCTTAATGTACTAGCTCCTGGCGGGATATTCCCTTGTACTTTACCGCCTTCAACTTCCATATAGCTTACAGAAGATGTTCCAACAGACGTAAAATCTTTTTGATGAATCGATCTTGGATCATCTAACGGATAATGTGAATGACCTGAAAACGTAATTACTTGTGGGTATTCTTTTAATACCGCATTAATTTTCGCACTATCTTTCGTTCCCCATTCTTGGCTACCGTACACTGTATCTTTAATATGTTGATGTAAAAACACAAGAATCGGTTTTTCTGGATCATCTTTTTGTGCCTTTGCCATTTCTTCTTTTAACCAATTAATTTGCTTGTCCGAATAATAGCCATGTGTTGTCCCATCCTCTGGAGACATAACAAGGAAATGATACCCTTTTACCACCTTATGATAATAAACCGATTCCATTCCTGTCTTTTCTAAGAAACGCTTCTGTGCTCCTTCTTCAGATAAGCCGTTCCAATAATCATGATTACCTAGAGAATTCATTCGTACCGCATCTTTATTTGCATTTTCGTTATACACTTGCATAAAACGATCATATTGCTTTACTGAACCCGAATCAGTAAAATCACCTACAATGACAAACGCATCTTGCTTTGGTGCAAGCGTATTAAATTGCTCAATCGCTCTTTTCCAGCGGAACGTATCATCTGTTCCACTATCTTTAATATGCACATCACTTACAACTGGGAAAACGATTTTCTTCTCACTTGGTGCCTTTTCTTGCTTTTTCTCTTCCGCTTTAACCGACGTACTCCACGGTAATGATACAAATGCCAATACAAACACCATTAATAATCCAATAAGACCTTTTACTTTTCGTAAAGCAGTTCTTTCCACGTGAATCCTCCTCATAATAATTGATTCATTACAAGGGCTATTTTATCTTAAACATATTAATATCGTTTAAATAACAAATGAATTTTATTAGATTTTTGTAAATATACAGTTAATTAAGTGTTAAGTCCAACATTACTCGTACTATTGTATACAACCACCTTTTGTCTAAAAGAGTCTGATCATTCTTTTCCCATGTCTATTCACATATAATCTTTTCTATAACATTAATGATAAGTTAAGCTGTAAGCCTATTAGACAATCTTAATTTT
Organism: Bacillus sp. AR13-1; assembly: GCF_008042285.1. NCBI lineage: Bacteria > Bacillati > Bacillota > Bacilli > Caryophanales > Bacillaceae > Bacillus > Bacillus sp. AR13-1. The sequence continues at coordinate 82,582 of NZ_QNUA01000013.1, read as the reverse complement.
AAAAATTTTCTTCTTTTCTTAACACATCGGCCATGCTTCTACATTTAATAGTAGTAAAAGACAACTTAAAAAGGAGGGGTTGTATTGAAGAACAAAAAAAATATTGGCTGTTTCGCTCCTTTATCTATCATTTGTCCAGACCCTTGTCCACCGCCCCCTCCTCCAAATTCAAGTTGTGAGCGAGTAACAAATGAATTTGCAGGGAATTTCCTCATAACTAACAACACCATTCCCTCTACCAAAGATGCACTACAATCAATGATACTGTGGCAAAGTGATGGGATACTGCTTATATCAGGTACTGTCTCGGTTTACAATAGTACTAGCAGCACTGAAGCAATTACAATTCAAATCATTGGAGCAGTAACCAATATTTTCACTGTATTTCCTGGTAATACAATATCTTATATGGGTAAAGATTTTCAATCCGTCAGTATTATTAATATACAGAGTAATCCTTCTCTATATTTAGAAGGCAAGTACTGTTGCCAATTTACATGTTGCTTATAAAATAAATATTTCATTACTCCCTCTATTCAAAAAAGCATACCATTTAAGGTATGCCTTTTTATGAAATTGAGTAACGTACTGTAATACAAAACTCTCCTTGATTAACAGTCGTTCCCGTCGTTGTAATTCGAACAGTAGTAAAGTGCCTCACTGTGAAAGTACCACTACTTTGCGGTTGTACAGTAATCGTATCGACTACTGTAGCACCTACTAAAAAATCCACTGTAATCGGATTTGCACCTGTATCATATTTTACATAACCTGAACCGTATATTTCTTGTGTAAGATTATTCGTATAGACAATTTGAGTACCCGCACCTGTAATTGACCAGTCTGCACATACTTGATCTTGCACAAGCGTTTTATTAGAACAACAAGACAAACTGGAACTTCTCATTCCCATTTCAACCCTCTCCTATTCTTCTACGAAAGTGAATAGCGTGTCGTAATACAAAATTCTCCCTGATACGTTCCAGCAGGTGTTGCAGGTAACACAACTTGTATACTATCAAAGCGGCGATACGTAAAAGCAATACTCGTTCCTGGATTTAATGTTTGTGTATCAATTGTAGCCCCAGCAGAATCAAGCGCTTCTACAGTAATTGGACCTGGACCAACATCATATTTAACAAAACCAGTACCAACTACATTTTGGTTAATATTATTTGTATAAAGAACATTATCAATTGCTGTTGCAACTACAGTAGCAGACCACGGACTACACACTTTATCTTGTACATAATTTTTATCTGGACAGCAAGTTAATGCTGACCCTGAGCACTCACAAGACATAGTTGTTTCCCCTCTCTCTTTTATATTCTCTATATGTGTATGTCCTTCAGAGTCTTTTGCCTGTACTATTCATCTATTTCCAAAAATAAGCACATCATAATTTAAAGTAAAACTCCCACCTCAATACTTTGCTTTACAGCTAAGTTTTGAGGTGGGAATCTTACTGCCCGTTAATGCGAAATAAACTAAATAGATTCAGTTTTATTTCGTTTTTTCATAAATTTATAGATAAAGATACTAGCCACGATAAGAAGAACGCCTCCTAATATCGGTAACATATATTGTCCAACAACGCCCGCCGCTTTTTCCCAATGCGGACCTAATTTCATTCCAAAATAAATATACAAAGTCGTTAACGGGAACATTGCTACAAATGTATATATGCTAAATTTCCATATGTTCATTTTTGCCATACCACACGGTACAGAAATAAGTGTTCGAACTCCTGGTACGAAGCGTCCAACAAATGCCACAACTGGACCATACTTCGCAAAGAAATCATCTGCTTTTTGAATTTGTTCTTCTTTAATAAAGAAGTATTTCCCGTATTTTATTAATAGAGGGCGACCACCGTAATAACCGAGTGCATATAACGTTAACGGTCCTGTAGTTCCGCCAAGTGTCCCTGCTAATACAGCTAGCCAAAAATTCATATCTCCCTCATATACCCAATACCCAACCATGGGCAAAACTACTTCTGCTGGAATAAATTCAAACGTTAATGCTAACACAACTCCAAAATAAGAAAACTGCTTTAAAAACTCGATTATATCTAAAATAATTTGCTCCATATTTTCAACTCCTATCCTACGTTTACGTTATGCTTTTCTTGTAATTGCACTGGCGCCATCTTTACAATTCGATTCAAAATAAATAACACAATTCCAATATCATCTAAAATACCAATAAACGGTAGGAAGTCTGGAATTAAATCGAGCGGCATCGCTACATAACCAACTAAAAAAGCAATAGATAAAATTTTCTTCTTTATTGAAACCTCTTTTGAAGTAAAAAAGTCAAATAGGAATGGAACAAAACGGCGGACATGGAATACAACTCTTAATCTACTAAAAAGTTTTTTCATTTTCTAGCTCCTCTCTTTGTATACAAAAAGGACCCTACCAAATATGGTAAGGGTCCTAAAAAAGACAATAAGGGGCCTTTACCATTGCTGGTAAAGGTCTCACTAACAACGAAACGTTGCCAATAAAGCCGAGGGTTTCTCCCTGTAATGACGACTTTACTGTAATAAGTTACTCCCCTTTAGATACACAATTTTATACAATCACATTAAGATATTTGGAGGGGCTTGTCAATATTTTTTTCATAATGAAACCTGTTCACATACTTCTATCACTGTTAAAATTTGTCTGCTTGATCTTCCCTACAATCTATTTTTAAAGCGGATTACATTTCGGTATCTCTAACCCTGAGGATTGTGCTAACTTCAATAAATAGTAACACTCCTCCCTCGCCATATGATCCGCCATCCTGGCTGATAATGAACTTAATATTTGCTCAGACAACTCTAATTCTTCTACTTCTCGAAGGAAATGCGAGAATAACTTTAGCTCTAGTGAAACGTCTTTTGTAAACTTCTTCAAAGCTGGAAAATGTTTCAGTTCTGCCCGTAAATAACCTGTCATTTCAACTGCTTTTAAATAAAATTGTTCAAAATGTTTAGCAAACAAATCACTTTTCTCCTTCAATCCTTTTTCCACAACATCTAATCCGCCTGAAATAGAACCAGCATGCCCTGCTGCATCCGTTAACCACGCGAGATGATAGTGTAGTTCATGAAAAACGGGCGGGACTTCTCCCCTCCCTAAGTATTCTAATACTGTTATATATTCCTCCACTTCATTTACCATATGATTAATAAAAGTCGGAGTAAAATGAATCACAATTTTACCTTCCAATTGCTTTTGTATAATATTTAATTTAAATGCTCGAATCTCCTCTGCAGCTTGTTCTGCATCTTTTGAAAATGCAATAAAATTTACAGTATGAATTTCATTTAAAAAGTTCGTGAATTTTTCTACAAAATAGGTGGCTTTCTGTATATCTTCTTTCTCCTGTGGAGCTAAAGCATCTAGTAAAAACTGAGCATGATCCCCGAGAACTTTGAGCCAAAATTTATGTTCAAACAGTGCGCTTTCTTCATACATTCTATCCACGCTATCCCCCCTATGGTTACTCATGCCTCTGATGAAATTTGAAGCTTATAGCAATCTGGATCATAAAGAGTAATTACCACCCCATCCGCATGCTGTTCTTCCGCAAAAGATATTTTGTAAAACTGTAATTTTCTCTTTACTTTTTCCATATCAGAAATTGAAAAGGTTATTAATTCACACGAAGAATTAGCAACCTTCTCTCGCCCTCGTAAATTCCGATTTACTACAAAACAAATTCTCGTTAAACCAACGTCATACCAAACACCTGTTACATGTAGTTGAGGTCTCTCCTTGCTTGGTTTAAAGCCTAAAATCCCTTCATAAAAATACAATGTTTCCTTTAAATTTTTTGATTCTAATACGATACATGTTGTAATGCCTTCCATCCTCAACTCCCCCTGTCTCTATTAGTTTTTTATATGAGTCATAAATGACAATTATGTACGAATACAATACATAATAATGGATATTTCATTTATAAAGGAGGGTTGTAACATGGATAAATTCATGAAATCCTACATACCTTATCATGGTCCAAACGATCCTTGTCCTCCAATTGGAAAGAAATATTACTCAACTCCCCCGCACTTATATATGGGTTTTCAACCAACTAATTTACCCCAATTCACACCAAAAGAAGCTTTAAGAAAAGGGACTTTATGGCCTGCTTTTTATGATTATTATGAAAATCCTTACAAAAAAGGAAGGTGAATAAAAACGTGACACAAACATTGCCTGATGAATATTACAAATGGATTGAAGAACTGCAAGAATTAGACTTTGTATTAGTTGAACTTACTCTCTATTTAGATACGCATCCCGACGATACTGCAGCTATAAATCAATTCAACGATTTTTCTTATAAACGAAGAGTATTAAAACAAAAAATTGAAGAAAGATACGGACCACTTCAGCAGTTTGGAAACAGTTATTCTAACGCCCCATGGGAATGGAGCAAAGGACCGTGGCCATGGCAAATATAAAGGAGAGAAACTATGTGGATTTATGAAAAAAAATTACAATATCCTGTTAAAGTGAGCACTTGTAATCCAGCACTCGCAAAATTATTAGTTGAACAGTACGGTGGTGCGGACGGTGAATTAGCCGCTGCTCTTCGCTACTTAAATCAACGTTATACAATTCCTGATAAAGTCGTTGGCTTACTAACCGATATTGGTACAGAAGAGTTCGCACATTTAGAAATGATTGCTACAATGATTTATAAATTAACAAAAGATGCAACACCTGAACAAATGAAAGCTGCCGGATTAGACGCGCATTATGCGAATCATGATAGCGCCTTGTTTTACCATAATGCAGGTGGTGTTCCTTTTACTGCCACTTACATTCAAGCGAAAGGAGATCCTATCGCAGATTTATACGAGGATATTGCAGCTGAAGAAAAAGCACGAGCGACTTATCAATGGCTAATTGATTTATCAGACGATCCCGATATAAATGATAGCTTACGCTTTTTACGCGAACGAGAAATTGTCCATTCTCAACGTTTCCGAGAGGCTGTAGAAATTTTAAAAGAAGAACGTGATAGGCAAATTTATTTTTAATACACATATCCTAGCGATATGTGTTTTTTTACGTTATAAGTGAAATTCTTCCTGCATTAACATATAAATAGTATATTTATTCAATTTTACGCATTATTTTAAAATATTTTTAAAATTCCCTCTTGCTTTCTAGTCATCAGACCTTTAAAATAATAACAGTCAATCGACAAATTATTTGAATTTTCGACAAAAAAAACGCTCATTAGGAGGCTTTTCTTTATATGCGTACAACTTTAAAACCAGCGCAAATACTTTCGATTAGTTTATTACTATTCGCAGTTTTCTTCGGTGCTGGTAATATGATTTTCCCGCCTCTTCTCGGTCTTTCTTCCGGAGAAAATATGTGGGTTTCCATTACAGGATTTATTATTACAGATGTCGGTTTATCTTTACTAGCTATCGTCGCTGTTGCCCTTGCTGGTGGTAGTTTTAATACTTTAGCGAGCCGTGTTCACCCAAAATTCGCAGCAGTATTCGCTATCATTATTTATCTTTCCATCGGCCCACTATTTGTTATTCCACGAACTGGAACTGTATCTTATGAAATTGGGATTGCACCACTTTTCCCAGATCAATGGTACTCTATGTTAGTTTTTAGTGCGATTTTCTTTATAGTCGTCTACTTCTTATCGTTAAATCCATCCAAATTAGTAGATCATATCGGAAAAATATTAACGCCAATTTTGCTTGGAATTATTGCAATTATGGCAACAAAAGCGATTCTTTCACCAGGATCATTTGCAGAACCTGTTGGTGACTATAAAGAAATTCCATTTTTCAAAGGATTTCTTGAAGGCTTTTTAACATTAGATGCAATCGGAGCACTCGTATTATCAACGATTGTTGTAAATGCAATTCGTCAAAACGGGATACAAGATAAGAAATCCATTGCGAAATATACAATTATTTGCGGAAGCATTGCGGCTCTTTTCTTAACAATTGTTTACTTCTTACTCGGTTATATTGGCGCTTCAAACGGAAATTTAGGACAATTCGAAAATGGCGGTCAGCTATTAGCAACTGTTATGTATCAATTCTTTGGGACAAGCGGGAATGTTTTATTAAGTATCGCAATTATCTTTGCTTGTTTAACGACTGCAATCGGTGTTGTAAGTGCATTCGCCAACTATTTCACAACAGTACTAACAAATGTTTCATATAAGAAGCTTGTACTATACGTTTGTATCTTTAGCTTCGTTATTTCAAACTTAGGATTAAGTTTATTAATCAAAATTACATTACCCGTATTAATCATTTTGTACCCAATTACAATCATTTTAATTTTCGTATCATTTATCGATAAATATACGAAACGTAAACCTTCTGTCTATATCGGAGCGATGATTGCAGCATTCATTATTAGCTGTATTCATGCACTTGATAATGTGGGAATGATTCCAAACTTTATCGCGAATATCGTACACACCATTCCTTTTTATAACTTAGGAATCGGCTGGATTGTTCCGGCAATAATTGGTGGTATAATCGGATACTTTATTCCGCAAACAGAAGCTGAAGGTGAAGTTTCTACAAAATAAAGAAAAGAAGCAAGCATTGATTATGCTTGCTTCTTCTTTATTTTCAAATCGTATGTTTAAAAGTAAATAATTCTTCTTTTGACTGCACAGCAGGTTGTTCCTTTTCTACATCTGTCTTCTTTATCACTCCGCCTAACCTTACTTTCATCATCGCTTCTTCTATGCTTTTTACAATCATATTTCCTGAAAAAATAGTAAGTCCGAAAAATGTAATTGGGACGAGAGGAATCCATGGATGCACTGTTAAAGATCTAAAGTATACTCCAATTAAACCTGACCATTCATGCGTGTAAGAGTCTATTTCTTCTACCGGTCCTAAAAACTGAACAGTTCCGCCAAAGAATACTTCCAGTAACCCTAAGTGGAGTAAAATAGTAAGAGTCTGCGTAAATTGCTGAAGAAATACAAGTATAAACGTCATATAGAGATGCGGAAAAAGATGCTTTATAACAATGTGTCTTCTTGATCCACCTAATATACACGCAGCCTCAATGAATTCTTCGGTTCTCAATTTACGAACTTCCTTCGCAACATACAGTGCAATAACTGGCATCACAAGCATTACAAGTAATACAACTTGAAACGAAGCCCTTTCAAAAAAAGTTGTTGTTTCCTCTCCACTTCCAAAGGTATTCACAGATTGGAGAAAGAAATACGCAATCATAACTGTTGGAATAACTGTAAAACTATCAAAAAAAGCCTCGATTTTTGAAAACCCTCTTTTTATGTACGTTCCGAGTACAACACCAAAAAATACACCTATTACCATTCTAAGTGCCGCAATTAAAATAGATATACCAATCGTCCACTTCGCGCCTTCAATGACTAAATGTAACAGGTCATATCCTTTCCGGTCTGTCCCGAGTAAAAATTGTAATGAAGGTGAAAACGGTGGTACTTCTGGATTTCCAGCCGCGTCATATTGCAGTGTAACTTGTCTAATGTGCCCACCATTCCATATCGTATTTCCGATGCTCAAAAGAACTAATATGAGAAGAAACCCAATGCTTATCCAAAATCTTTTATCGCGTTTTATATACGTCCACATATTATAATCTCTCCTTCATCGCAGCTGGAATGAGATAATGAAACAATTTGAATAAAATAAAAATCGGAATATAAATAAGCAGCACACTAACGATGAAAACCTCAACCCTAATACCTTCATAAGATTTCAAAAACATAAAAATACCACCCGTATTAAAAATCCATTCTATAATATATAAATTGGATAACATAAAAAAGATATTCGTTTTCGCAAAGAAAAGTGTACTAAGTAACACATTTCGTAAAATATGACGATTTAAAATATGAAAGCGATTCAGCCCTTTCGCCTTAGCAAATAGTACATAATCTTTTTCTAGCTCATTTTCAAAACGAAGCACTAACATTTTTACAAACATAATCGTAGTCGGTATACTCAAACAAAATATTGGCAATCCTCTAATCGACTCGCCTCCAATTGACGCAATTTGAAAAGGTAAAAAACCTGTTTGTTTAAAAAACCATATAACTAAAATTTGTGATACTAAAATAAGAAGAATGTCTGGAATGGATTCTAGGAAGATGAGAAATGATTTAATTCGATGTTGTATACGCGGTGAACTACTCATAATCATATAAACGATACAAAATGCTACAAATAATGAAATGAAAAAAGCGGCCAAAAAAATAACAATCGTTTCTTTATAATGGACAAACAACTGTGGGAATAAAAATTTATCTCTCACATATTGCAAATTGGAGAGATCCATTAAGTTCGCAAATACTTCTTTTAAACTCTTTATGTACTCTGATACATGCAGCTCAAATCCATAAAACAACTTCGGCAGTGCCCCTAAACAAATAATACCCAAAATCGAAATAATAAATTGAATCGTCACTTCCATCCCATTCAAAAAAACTTTTTTGACCACGTTTTCCCTTCTCTCTATATGTAATTTACCTTCTAATTTTATTCTTAATTTTCTGAATTGTAAATATTTATAAGATAAAAAATCACTAGGTTATGATCCTAGTGATTCTTTATGCGCATGCCCTTCTCTTTTCACAAACGGCATATACAAAATAAAACATCCCATAAGCGCAGCTATTTCTAATGAAATGATATAGTAAGGATGCGGCCCTAACATATCGAGTAATGAAGCAGTTTCTGGCTTACGAGCTAAAAACATATAATTACCGCCTGTTTTGTAATTCACAAACGAAACAATTGGAATCAATATATTTAAAAATACCATCGTACGCTTAATAGATTGTAATGTCGGACGATATCCTTCCACCCATGTCATAAAGAGTGGTGCCCAAATGAGCAATATATGTGCGATAAAGAATTCTATAAAGCGAAAATGCGGAAAAGCATATTGCACGTTCGGTGTTAAAATAGCTTGCGATGCACCGATAATCCCTGTAAAAAACACAATCTCATATATTCGATAGCTTTTCGTTACAATCATAATCGATGCTAACAATAAACTAATCGTACATAACTCAAATGGTAATGAAGTGCCTAGCTCAAAAATCCCAGCTTTCCATTCCCACATATGAAGTCCAATCTCACTTCCTATAAATAGAAATGCAATTGCATATCGAACCGTTATATTCCACTCACTTTGACGCAATAAATCTTGGTATTGATACAGAAAAAATATCCCCACCAACATAATAAATAATATAATGACATGTTGCCTCGAGTACGGAATAAATGGTTTTAATGGATGCGCACTAAAATAAGCTTCCATCTTCCTTCCTCCTCTCCTTCATACAATATTATTGTTAGAAAGAAACAACGAGTCAATTCATTTGCTTAAACTAGGACAACCTCTACCTTACATTTAGATATTCATACCTTACAAAACTGTAAGGTTATTGTAAGCTAAAACGATTTGTCAGATTCTTCACCTCTTTTATACTTAATGTAGATACTAAAACGAACGAAAAGGTGATAAATAGATGAAGAAGAAAAATAAAGTGTTAATTACTAGTGTAGTAGCGATCGGAATTGCAGCTGGATCATATTTTGCATTTGCTGGCGGTAGTTCAGAAGTAGCAATGGCATATAGCGGTTATAAAATTACGGAAAAACAAATTGAAAATGCACAAAAATTTGGCGGCGAAGTTATTCCAAATGGTATTGAAACAATTTCATTCGATCCAACAAAAGGTACGTATGAATTAGCTGTTAAAAAAGGTGATGAAGTGAAAAAAGGTCAGCTTCTATTTAAATATAATGACCCTACTGCTAAACAAGGTGTAACAGAAGCAGAAATGCAAAAGAAAATCGCACAAAAAGAAGTAACATTGTTCCAAAAACAAATTGATGCAGCGAAACAAAAATTACAAAAAGATAAAAATGCAGGCCTTCCCGCTGAAGCATTAAAAGCATCAGAAATTGAAGTTGGGCAATTAGAATCACAACTTGAAATGAAGAAGTTTGAAGTAGAAAAAGCTGATGAAATGATTAAAGTAGCAAAAGAGAAAGTAAACACACTTTCTGTAACGAGTCCAGCCGACGGTGTAATTGATGATATCGTAAAAACTGCTGATGAAAAAACAGGTATGAGTGGCATTACACTTCGTCACGCTGGTCCATTTAAAGTAAAAGGTCAACTTTCTGAATATGAACTTGCTAGTATGAAAGTTGGGCAAGAAGTAACTGTTTCATCAAAAACTGTCGCTGGTAAGACTTGGACAGGAAAAGTAACAGAAATCGGTTCTACACCATTAAAGAGCATGGACGAAAATAAAACTGTTTCTAATTATCAATTCACTGTCACATTAGATAATAGTGAAGAATTACAAAACGGCTTCCATGTTTACGTAACAAGTAAATCTGGCGAAGCAACTGGTACGATTGTTCCGAAAAGCAGCATTGTGAAAAAAGGTGACAAAAATGTTGTCTTCGTTGTAAAAGACGGTAAAGCGAAAGAACAAGCAGTTACTGTTGAATTTGAGACAGATAGCGAAGCAAAAGTTTCTGGAGTGAAAAAAGGAGAGGAAATTATCTCTAAACCTGAAAAAGACTTAAAAGACGGTATGGAGGTTGTCACTCAATGATTAACTTAAAAGGCATCACGAAATCTTTCCAAAATGGTGCAGAGTCCGTTCAAATATTACACGGAATTGATGTAACACTAAACCAAGGAGAATTCACTTCTATTATGGGACCATCTGGTTCTGGTAAATCAACATTAATGAACATTATCGGTTGCTTAGATAAACCAACGACAGGTGCGTACGAACTAGCTGGTCAAAACATTTCAAACATGTCTGAAACAGAACTTGCACATGTTCGTAATAAAGAGATCGGATTCATATTCCAAAACTTTATGTTATTACCGAGACTTACAGCACTTCAAAATGTAGAACTACCTCTTATTTACGCTGGAGTCGATAAAAAAGAAAGACGTGAGCGCTCATTAGCAGCTTTAACAAAAGTCAGTTTAGCTGATCGTGCTACTCACTTACCAAATGAATTGTCAGGTGGACAAAAGCAGCGTGTCGCAGTCGCACGTGCAATCGTAAATAACCCGAAATTTCTCTTAGCAGATGAACCGACGGGTGCACTTGATACGAAAACAAGTACACAAATTATGGATCTCTTTTACGAATTAAACAAACAAGGCTCAACAATCATTATGATTACCCACGATCGTGAAATTGGGGAAGCGGCAGCACGTCAAATTGTAATTCGTGACGGAAATATCGTCCAAGATTGGAGAGGTTAATTTTGAACACGAGTGAAAATATACGCATGGCCCTTTCCTCTATCTTTGCTCATAAAATGCGTTCTATATTAACAATGCTAGGTATTATTATCGGTATTAGCGCCATTATTACTATCATTTCAATGGGTGATGGTACAAATGCAAAGTTTAAAAAAGAGTTAGGCCAAGGAAAAGATACTGAAGTAACGATTTACTACAACAACCCTGATTATGGAACTGATAGTGCCAAAATCACACCTGATATGCTAAAACGTCTTCAAACTGTACCAGGCGTTAAAGATGTTTATCCAGATGTAAGTATGAAAGTAAAAGCATCTTCTGGTTCAAAAGATGTCTCTCTTGATTTAAAAGGTGGAACAGGCGCCTTTATGACAGATTCGAAAATAAAATTAGTTCACGGTCGTGAATTAAACGAAAGCGAATTAAACCAAGCAATTCCTGCTGTTATATTAAATGAAGAAGCTTTCAACAAATTATTTAGTGGTTGGGAATCAAATTTATACACAGATGTAAAAGGAAAGCCGTATAAAATAGTCGGTGTATACGAAACGAAAAACGAATTTGGAATGGCTATGCCTGAAGGTTATACATCTCTTGAAAACGCGCCTGTCATTTCAGGAGTAAATGAGTATGACTCTGTAAAATTAACAATGACCTCTCCAACAGAACGTAAAAGTGTAGAAAAACAAGCTGTTTCTGTTTTAAACGACATGAAAGCTCCTAAATTCGAGCACAAATTCGAAGCACAGGACTTAGGTGAATTTACGAAGCAATTAGACGAATCCATCGGTATGATGAAAATGGTATTCGGTGGCATTGCCGCTATCTCCTTACTTGTTGGTGGTATCGGTGTAATGAACATCATGCTTGTATCTGTAACAGAACGTACACGTGAGATCGGTATTCGTAAAGCACTTGGTGCAACGCGCGGTAAAGTATTAACACAATTCTTAATTGAATCTTGTATTTTAACAGGACTCGGTGGTTTCATCGGATTCATGCTTGGTATTTTCTTCGCTTGGATCGTCTCAATCTTTGCCGGATGGCCACTCGTTATCTCAAAAGAACTTGGACTTCTTTCAGTAGGTATCTCAATGCTAATCGGTATTGCATTCGGTTTACTACCAGCAAACAAAGCTGCTAAACTTGATCCAATTGAATGTTTACGATATGAGTAAATAAAAAAAACGTAGGAGTTTACACTCCTACGTTTTTTATTTTGTTGAAGGCAAATGTAATTTCATCGACGTTTTGACAAAAATAAGAACCTCTAACTTCTATTATATAAAGTGAAACTATAATCAGTGGGGGTTTTGTTCATCCCCCACTGATTATTAGCCTTCACCAATCGGGCTTTTACGGGCAGTTAATCTCCCACCTAACTTCTTTGCTTCAGCCGAATTTTGAGGTGAGGGTTTTACTGCCCGCCAATAGCGGGATAATTCTACTGCAACTCGCGAACCAACTCATAACGATATCATCCCTTTAAATCATGTTTCTTCTATTATATATGTTTCATGTTGCGATTATCTTTTTATCCTTGCAACTTTCATTTCGCATTACCACTATCCTACAATCCTATTATTGCAAAAATAATATGTAAAAGAACAAATTCAAGGCGTAATTTTTTCCATACTACAACTTATTTTGTAACAATTATATCTCTATTTCATTAAAATCACCCCTATATATACGCCTTCATACACAAGAAGATTATATTTTCATAACTACATTACGATTCAAATAGTTAAATACCCCTTTTTTGTAACGTTACAGAAACATTCAAGTAACACTACTGATACATTATTAATCTATTAGTAATTAAAAAAGTGTTGATTTTATGAATCGTATGTTCTAATCCCCTCAAAAACGCAAAGGAAACGCTATCAGGATATTAATGGAATTATTACAGAATATTAATGCCTCGTTACGAATGCTTTGTAGTTTTGTGTTTTCCGCAAATAAGAAAATAATGGTTGCTATAATGAGGTCAACGAAAACAAATGCAATGGAGGCTATTATGAAAAAATTTATGGGTATAGCAACAGCAGCGGTTTTTGGTCTTGGGATTTTCACAACATCTGCTAAAGCAGAAACAATCGTAACGACTGATGTACTAAATGTACGAGAAAACCCAACTACTGAATCACAAGTTGTCGGAAAGTTATTAGATGGATATAAAGTTAACGTTTTACATACAGAAAACGGATGGTCAAAAGTTAAATTAAATAGTGGTAAAGAGGCTTTCATAAGCGCTGACTACACAAAAGATACTTACTACGTAACAGCAAACGTATTAAACGTACGTGCTGGAGCAAATACAGATTCAGCGATTCTTGGTAAATTGAAAAAAGATGATGTAATCGAAACAACACACCAAGTACAAAATGATTGGATCCAATTTGAATATAACGGCCAAACAGCTTATGTACACATTCCTTACTTAACAGGAAAAGCACCAGTTAAAGTTCAGCCAGTAGTTAAAGCTGAAAAAGTAACTAACGTTCAAGATACAGCTAAAGTTCGTGAAGCAGTTAAAGCCGGGGAAGTAGCTGAAACTCAAGCAAAAGCTAAGGCTCAAGAAGCAACTAAAGCTCGTGAAGCAGCTGAAACTCAAGCAGAAGCTAAGGCTCAAGAAGCGGCTAAAGCTCGTGAAGCAGCTAAAGCTCAAGAAGCAACTGAAGCAGCTAAAGCTCAAGCAGAAGCTAAAGCTCAAGAAGCAGCTAAAGCTCGTGAAGCAGCTAAAGCTCAGGCAGAAGCTGAAGCTCAAGCAGAAGCTAAGGCTCAAGAGGCAGCTAAAGCTCGTGAAGCAGCTAAAGCTCGTGAAGCGGCTAAAGCCGAGGAAGCAGCTGAAGCTCGTGAAGCGGCTAAAGCCGAGGAGGCAGCTGAAGCTCGTGAAGCAGCTAAGGCTCAAGAGGCAGCTAAAGCTCGTGAAGCGGCTAAAGCTCAAAAACCAGCTACACAACAACCTGTTGCAAAAGAAACTGAAACAAGTGCACCATCTTCTTCTCGTGAATTAAGAGTTCAAGCAACAGCTTACACAGCGGATCCACTTGAAAATGGTTACAAAGCAGGAGACCAAGTAAAATCAGCTATGGGTCATAACTTAACAGCTAATCCAAACATGAAACTAATTGCAGTTGATCCAAGTGTCATTCCATTAGGTTCAAAAGTATGGGTTGAAGGTTACGGAGTAGCAATCGCTGGTGATACTGGTGGAGCTATTAAAGGAAATAAAATCGATGTTTTAATGCCAGATAAAGGTACATCAAGTAACTGGGGACGTAAAACAGTTACAGTGAAAATTTTAAACTAATTATTAAAAAAAGAGTTAGTCTCATTATTGAGGCTAACTCTTTTTTTATGATTCTTACACTCTTTCTTTCTCTTGAAAGTAACTAATATTATCCCGAATCCATTTTCTCTCTGACAAAAACAAGTTTCCTCGTTTTTTATATACTTTATCAAACGTCTTTAAAACTTCTTCATGAGTAGCAAACTTATGTAAGAAACGAAGAGCAATGACGATCTCTGATTCATCAGTAGGCTCTACTTCATTTTTACGTCTTCTAGAAACAACTTTAGTTACACGTTCGCTAATTGGTTGAATCGCCATTTCATCTCCATATGCATAAATAGCTCGAACAGCTTCGTATTTCACCATAACATTTCTATCCTTTAAAGCTTCAATATAAACTATTTGTAAGTCCGCTCCCCCTATTTTCGCTAAAACCTCAATAACAGTTGAACGAACATAAGCACTATCGCAATGTAAAAGCTTTGTTAAAGGTAAGATTGATCGCTTTGTTCCAATCTCATATAAAGTGGCACATATATTTACAATATCATCTCGATTCTCTTCCACTGTAAGTAACTTCAATAAAGCATCTTCTACTTCCAACGATTTACACAACTTTAAAGCGATGACAGCAGAATAACGAACTCCACTATTTTTATGATATATGTAAGGAATAATTTTATGTGCATTGCTTGCTTCAGATAATTTACTTAAATCTATGAGCATGCTATCTAACACCATCCTGCTTTCTTCACTTTCTAACCGATCTATCAAATAATCTGCAATATACATCTCTTTAGTATTTATTGCAAGTCGTGTAATTAAAAAATAAAGATTTGTTTTTATATATACTTTTCGTGCTTCCATTACTTTCTCTTGGAAACAAGAAAAAAGCGATACATCATTTAACTGCCTCGCTTCTTCATACGCACATTGCCGAATACCTGCTTCTTCATCCGCCATCCGCCTTAATAAACCATCTATATACTCTTCCATCTCCTTCTCCCCCGTCCAAGTTAAATCTATCCCTTTGAATTCTATATACGATAGACTAACTATTTCAACAGAAAAAAGAGGATGCTATAGCATCCTCTCTTACCTTCCCTATTCCACACAAGTAAACTGTGTCCAAGCTCCTACATAATCTAGTAAGAATAACTCTTCTTCTGCAATTGTACCGACAATATTTTTCCGTTCATCTATTGGCATTTCTTTCAGAATGATTTGTAGTTCACCTTTATACTTTCCAAATAGGTTATTACCAATTACAACTTGCCCTCTTTCCTGTCGTACACTTTCGCGCACTGGGAAGTCATAGTCTTTGTACTTTTTACGTACTTCTGTAGAACGTACCATATACTCTGTTATGTCACCGCGTCTTACGTGTAATTCTTGCAGTGTCGCTCTCTTCTCTACTTCAGTCGCTTCGTCTACAAATTGTACCTTTAGCTGTAACATGTAACGATTTAAGTTTCCTAGTTTCTCTAACTCTTCTTCACTCGCATAAGCATTTCCGATAATAACATCATCAATAAACCCTGTTGCCCATAAATGTTTCGCTTGTACTTCAATTGGTAAGTTACGATGTTGTTCTAACGTACATAATCCGTCATTAATATCCCATGGACCGATGTCAGCTGCATGCGATGTAATAAAGGCTGCACTGCGAATACCATGCTTTTTGAAGCGTTCACTACAGCGAATGAAATAATCATACGGAAGACCAGTAAATTTTTGCGGATAAAAATTGTGGCAACCAATTAAAGCTGATTTATTCGCTTGATGCGAAAGGATATTTTCTAAATAGGCAATATCATTACTTACATTCAGCTCAATTTTTAAGCCATATGGATTATTCGTCATTTTCGCTTCTGTTAACCCGTCAAACCCTACATCTAAACGAATTCCATCTGCACCTAACTCTGCAAAGAATGATAGATCACTATAACTAATACCAAGTTGATCGAATACAGCCGGAGCTACATCTAAAATAACTTCCATATTATACTCTTTTGCATGCCCAATAATTTCTTTAAATTCAGCTACAATTTCTTCTTTCGGACGATTCACAGATAATAGACATGTAAATATTCTTGAAAAACCGTGGCGTGCCGCTGCCGAAATGTATGCCATATCTTGTTCTTTCGTTGAATGCTCTGGATAAAGTGAAATTCCTAATTTACGCTCCATGCTTTTGCATCTCCTTCACACGTTGTATTAATGCCATGCTCGTAAATCTATATTTTGCAGATAAACATGTTGCACATAAAATCGTTGGTACGATGATAAAGTACGGTGATTCTAAACTAAATGCCACATAAGCCCCCATTGAACATCCAATAAATAATATCGACACAAGTAGTAAAACTAATAGCGATTTACTTTGTACCCACTTTGAATAATGTGCAATACACTGCCCCGCCACGAATGTAATTAAGATGATAATTGCTCCGAGCATTCTGTTTTCTCCTCTCCTGCTAATTGTTGCTTCTCATACATTTTGAAGAATGGATAGTAAATAACGAATGAGATAACAAAGTTAACAAGTACAAATACACCAGCCATAATTGTCCAGTCCGTACTAATAATCGCTGCAATTGGCGCTAACATCGTAAATGGCAGCTTCGCCATCATGAGCGGAATCATACCTGAAACAACTGCGAAATATGATACCGTCGTTGTAACTAACGGTGTAATAACGAACGGAATAATTAAGATTGGATTCATTACAATTGGTGCCCCGAAAATAATTGGCTCGTTAATATTGAATAAACCTGGTACGAATGATAATCTACCTAACTCTTTTAAGAACTTAGATTTAGAGAACATAAACATAATTACTAAAGCTAACGTTGAGCCTGATCCACCAATCCATACGAACCATTGAATAAATTGCTCTGTAAATAAGTTTGGTAACTGATGTGCATTTCCTGTAGCCGTGAATACTTCCATATTTTCAAGAATTGCTGAATCCCACATCGGACGGATGATTGGTCCTAAAATCGCTGGGCCATGTATACCGAACGACCAGAAGAACACGATTAAGAATACTGTTAATAAACCGCCGAATAAATTATTTCCTACTAATACTGATTTTAATGGTGCGATTAAATATGTGATTGTTGTGTTTACATCAAATTTCAAACCGTAACGAATACCCCAGAATAAAAGAATAACTACTAAAGTTGGAATTAATGCTGCAAACGAGTTTGCAACTGCTGGTGGTACACTATCTGGTAATTTAATCGAAATATTATGCTTAATCATAAAGTGATAAATTTCTACTGCAATTAATGCTGTCACAATAGCTCCAAATAAAGACGTAGCACTTAATGTCCCTACTGAAATATATCTTCCTGCATCAATAACACCTGGTACAGCTTTTGTTATTTGAATTGGTTCAACTGATGCTAGTAAAAAGGCGAGTACAGATAATAATCCTGCACTTAATTGATTGAGCTGATAAAAGTTCGCGAGTGAGGCCCCTACCCCAAATGCTGCGTATAAAGCCATTAAGCCTACTGTAAATCGGAATGGAATATCTAAAATATGACGAAACGGTGCAATCCACTCCATATATGCATCAATTGGTAAGTTTAAAAAGATAACGAAAAATGACCCGACAATCGTTAACGGTAATGTAGAAATAACTCCATTTCGAATTGCTAATAAATGTCGTTGCCCCGCAATCTTTTGCGTTGTTGGCATAATCTTCTGTTCCATAAAACTCATAAAACCATTCATCGATAACCCTCCCTATGTTCAATCTGACAAAAGTAAAAGTTATAACATTATAATGTTTATATTTAAAAAAATATAATTACGCTAAAACTAATTGTTCAGCTTGCTTAAGTACTTTCAAACCATCACACATACCATAATCTCGCTGCTCTATAATTGCAACTGGTA
The DNA here is from genome assembly GCF_008042285.1 of Bacillus sp. AR13-1. NCBI lineage: Bacteria > Bacillati > Bacillota > Bacilli > Caryophanales > Bacillaceae > Bacillus > Bacillus sp. AR13-1. The sequence continues at coordinate 64,066 of NZ_QNUA01000013.1, read as the reverse complement.
TATCGTATGACTTTGCAAGAAACTCTACCGCTGGAAACAAATACTTCACCTGTGGTCCAATTAAAACAACATCAGCATTTTTTATTTCCAGTTTCACAAGTTCCGAATCAACTGCTTTAATTTTATAATCCTTCCCTTGTTTCTTTGCCTCTTCTTGCATTTTTCTTACAACCATACTCGTTGACATGCCTGCTGCACAACATAATAAAATGTACATATTATACTGTCACTTTCTCTTCCACTCGTTTATGAAGAGTAATAAATTCCTCAGCAAGTTCTTTCACTGTAATGGCATTCATTAAATGATCTTGTGCATGCACTAATAATAAACTTATTTCTGCATGATTGCCTCTTGCTTCCTCTTGAATTAAATCGGTTTGAATACGATGAGCGGATGATATTTCCTCACTAGCAAGTTCCATCTTTTCACTCGCATTCTGGAAATCTCCTTGTCTTGCAAAAGCAATTGCTTCAAGTGCCGCGCTTCTCGCGTTACCACCATGTAAAATTAACGCAAATGGAGTTTGCATATCAGTCATTTTAAATTCCTCCAAGCTATGTTTTTTCTATATTTTCATCTTATTATGAAAACGCATACAATTAAACATAAAAAACTTCCGTTATGTAACGGAAGTTTTAATATACTTTTTCATAATGATAGTAAGATTTCTTGAAAATCATCAACAGCTTGAGCCTGATGCAATTTTTCTATTATAGTTTGATTAGACATAATATCATATAAAAAATCATAAAGCTTTTGTAAATCTTCATTATTATTGCGCTTCACACTAAATAAAATAATAACTTGTACTTTTTTATCTCCCCAGTCAATCGCCTTATCGAGTGTACAAAACATCAAAAATGTCGTATCGCTTAATAATTGCATCGGATGCGGAATTGCCACTAAGTTTCCAACCGCTGTAGGAGATGTGTTCTCTCTCTCCATAACAGAAGCATAAAAGTTTGCGGGTACATAGTTTTTCTCAGCAGCTTTCTCACATAAAAACTGAATAACCTCTTCTTTCGTAGAAGCACTACGATTTAAGAAGATCAAATCTTCCTTAATATATTGCTGCATACTATCATTCACATGTGTAAATAACTGCTTACCAATTGATTTAATCTCTTTATCATCAAATATTGAGTTTACCTTTATAACCGGAACAGGCAAACCACTCGGTATATGAATCGTACTAATAATACAATCTATTTTATCTTTATAAAGATCTTCCACTTTCAATTGATAGTACCCTGTAATACCTACAATCTCTAGTTTATCTCGGAAATGTGATAGAATTTTATATTTCAGTAGTTGTGCACTCCCTTGACCAGTTGCACAAACTAATAAACATCTTTTCTTTTGATTATTTTCCTGCAAGCGGCTCATCGCTCCACCAAAGTGAATGGCAATATAACCAATCTCACTCTCTGGAATGGATTCACCCGTATATTCACCAATTATATCTCCAACGAGAACTGCAATTTCAAAAGCATATGGATAATTTTTTTTCACTTCTGCCAAAAGAGGATTCCTCGTATTTAACTTATATCTCAAACGATTTAATAACGTTTTTAAATGAACACCAAAACCAAATAATAATTCTTCATCGTAATAAAAAGTAAGATTCCGTTCTTCCGCTACTTTGAAAAGAATATGCTGCATGAATGCATATACGTCTTTCCCTAATAGCTCTTCTACATTTTCATAGCGATCTCTCGCTGTAACAGCAGTACTTAATAAATGCATCGTCACATATAAAATTTCTTCTTCTGGAAATTGAAGCTTTAGCTCTGCCCCTAAATTCCCTAAAATCTGTTTCGCAATTTTATATTCTTTCTTTATTATAAGTTCAGATTCCTCTACATGCAGTGCTTGAATGTAATGATCATCCCTGCATCTCTTTAAAGCAATCGCAATATGAATTGATAAATTATCAATTTCTATATCTGATAAATATATCGTTCCTCCCTCGATATACTTTAGTATAACTGAGCGGATGAGAGAAATATGGGGTAACGATAAATATGTGTCCGTCTGCTCATAGTTCTCATGAAACGGAGTATGGTCATACCGCGGTAAACCATATTGTGATAAACAAGAACGAATATTAAATTCTTCTCCTACAATACGTATACCATAATATGGTCTTTTTTCAATTTGTAACTCATAGCAACTACAAATATCCGTAACATCTTTCATAATTAAGTTTACAGTAGATTTACTCACATAAATCTCTTCCGCTAGCTGTGAAAGCTTCACATACCCATCTGTCGTTAAAATACGGTGTAAAATATAAGCTACTCTTTCTTCATAAGAAGTTGGAATCTTTTCTGTCTGTTTTTGAAATACATTTACGCAAAAATCTTCAAACTTCTTAGTTTTTATAATTTCTAGTTCGTACCCATTCCCTCTTTGTGATTCAATTTTCGCTCCGTGTTCTTCCAATATATCATTTAATAATTTTATATCCTTTTGAATCGTCTTCGTTGATACGTGTAAACGGCTCGCTAAAAAAGCTCGATTTAACATCGATTTCTCTTCTAAAAACTCCTCTAAAATGGAAATTAATCGCTGATGCACTTTTGTCATAGCTCTTCCTCTCGCTCTTTATATAAAAGGGAAAAAGCCACTGAAATCAGTAGTTTTTTCCCTTTTATCCCGCGTTCATTATTTCTTTAGCGTAAATCCAAACTTATCCCAAGCTTGTAAATAATCTAATAAGAAGATTTCTTCCTCTATAATTCGGCCAACTACATTTGTTTTTCCTGTATTCACCATATCTTTTAAAGCAATTTGCAATTCACCTTTATATTGGCCATATTGCTCATTATCAATTAAAAGATCGCCACGCTTAATTTCACGCGTATTATGCGGTTTAAACTCTTCTTTTTTATATTTCACACGACTTTGTGTAGAACGAATCATATATTCAGATACATCCCCGCGATAAAAATGAGGTTCTTCTAATACGATAATTCTTTCTAAATCTGTTGTTGTATCGTATATTTCTATATCAAATGTTTGTTTCTCTTTATTTAACGCACCTAGTGCTTGTAATTCTTCTTCTGAAGCATAAGCATTCGCAATAATAACATCATCAATTAATTCTGTTGCAAACAAATGCTTCGCCTGTGTTGTCATCGGTAATTCGCGATGCTGCTCTAACGTACATAACCCTTCTGTTACTGGCCAAGGTCCATATGTTGCATCGAATGATGAAATAAAAGCAGCTGTTCTCATACCGTAATCTTTAAATTGTTTCGAGCATTTAATAAAATGATCGTATGATAATCCTGAATAACGATGCGGATAGAAATTATGACAGCCAATTAAATTTTCACGATTTGGTCTATGACTCATAATGTTATCTACATACTTCGTACCGTTACTCATATTAATCTCAATTTTTAAACCGTATGGATTGTACGTCATAATCGATTCTTCTAATCCTGAGAAACCAACATCTAAACGAATACCGTAAGCACCTAGTTCATGGAAAAACGATAAATCATTATAAGAAATACCTAGTTGCTCAAAAACAGACGGACTAATATCAACCAATACTTGGAATCCTAATGCATTCGCATGAGAAATTATTTCTTTAAACTCTTCTACAATTTTCTCTTTTTCGCCATCTACAGATAATAAACATGTGAATACACGTGTAAATCCGTATTTACTTGCTAATGTTAAATACTCCTTATCTTCCTCTACTGTCGAATGTTCTGGATAAATAGAAATACCTAATCGTCTCATATGTACACGCCTCTTTCTTCATCATATTGTAAACCCTTTCAAATATATGTAGCGAAAAAGTATGTATCCCCTTCTCTTCCACTACAATTTGAATCCGCTTTCTTTAAAGAAAAAACAATTTCTATCATTCATAACAACTACTAGTCTATACATCTATACTTTACATCTTTTTTTCATAGTTGTGTAGTCTTTCCACAAATTTGTCAGTTTTTTTGCCTTGAAAATTGTTATACGTTTTCAAGGCACCTTCCTTGACTGTTACGTTGACCACTACATATACTCGAAAGAACAGAGATAAAGTGAAACTTTAATCAGTGGGGGTATTGTTCATCCCCCACTGATTATTAGCCTTCACCAATCGGGCGTTTACGGGCAGCACGACTCCCACCTAACTTCTTTGCTCCAACCAAATTTTGAGGTGAGAGTCTTACTGCCCGTTAACGCGGGAAAACTTTTATATAGGGGATGAATATATGGGAGAGGCAGTACTCGTAAAACGAGAACCGTTATGGACAAAAGAGTTTATTGCGCTAATTCTAGCAAACTTATGTATGTTTTTAGGATTTCAAATGTTAATTCCAACTTTACCTGTTTATGTGAAAGAAATTGGGGGCACAAGTTCAAATATCGGATTCGTTGTCGGCATGTTTACCGTTGCAGCACTTTTTATTAGGCCGCTAACTGGAAATGCCTTGCAGAAATTCAACAAAAAAATCATTTTAATGATCGGTACCGCTATTTGTTTACTCGCTATGGGCAGTTATCTTTTCGCTTCAACCGTTTTCCTATTGCTTGCCGTTCGAATTTTACACGGAGCTGGTTTTGGTATTACAACGACTACATACGGAACTGTCGTTTCAGATTTAATTCCGCAAGCTCGCCGCGGTGAAGGCATGGGATATTTCGGTCTTTCTGGAACTATCGCCATGGCGCTCGGTCCGCTTATCGGACTTTGGCTTATGCAAGCATATAACTTCACGATTCTTTTTTTATGTGCACTTTCATGCACAATAGTTTCATTAATATTAACGAAACTACTTCAAATCAAAAAATCGCCGCAACCACCACAGCAAACATCTGGTACCTTTCTCGATGGATTTATTGAGCGTAAAGCTTTACTTCCTTCATTATTAATATTATGTATTACATTAATGTACGGGGGAATTGGGAGCTTTATCACATTATTTGCTACGGAAGTCGGGATTGCTGATATCAGTCTCTTCTTTTTATTTAACGCACTTGCAATCGCTGTAACTCGCCCGTTTTCTGGAAGATTATATGATACGAAAGGCCATACATTCGTCATCATTCCAGGAGTTATTATTACGTTTACAGGTATTATCTTGCTGTCGTATACAACTACAATTCCGAGTTTAATTATTGCCGCAGCGTGCTACGGCAGTGGTTTCGGAGCAATTCAACCGGCACTACAAGCATGGATGATTGACCGAGTAGCACCGCACCGGAGAGGAGTAGCAACAGCAACATTCTTCTCAGCATTTGATCTTGGAATTGGTGCTGGAGCGATTATTTTTGGATTCATTGCACACTTTACCAACTATGCAACTGTATATCGATATTCCTCTCTATTACTTATCGCTTTTCTTTTCATTTACATCACAAGCTTACGGAAGCAAAAACAGGGGGATAAAACAAAAGAAAAAGCCGTTGGGTAATGCTAATTGGTTCTTTTTCGAAGTACTTGGACCAAAAAATCATGTATACACATTTGTAAAAAGCAGTGGATTCCTAAAAAAATCACACTGCTTTTTGCATTGTATTGAAGAGTGAACCGCTGTTCTATTTATTCATGTTGTTCGTATGATATTAATATAGAACGAATTGGAGGAAATATTAATGAAAGCAATAGTGTACACAAAATACGGTCTCCCCGACGTTCTTCAACTGAAAGAGATAGAAAAACCTGCTCCTAAGGACAATGAAATACTAGTAAAAATAAAAGCGACAACCGTAACAGCAGGAGATATTCGCTCACGAAGTTTTACGGTTCCCTCTTCTGTTTGGCTACCCGCTCGAATCGCACTTGGCTTTAAGCAACCGAAAAAACAAATACTCGGAATGGAATTGGCTGGTGAAGTTGAATCGGTAGGAAAAGACGTCACACGATTTAAAAAAGGAGATCAAGTTTTTGCAGCTACCCAAGTAAATTTTGGTTCTTATGCTGAGTATATTTGTCTACCTGAAGGTGGAGCAGTGTGCATGAAGCCCTCCAATATATCCTATGAAGAAGCCGCAGCCATCCCAATTGGAGCACGTACAGCTTTGTTTTTCCTTAGGAAAGCTAACGTTCAAAGCGGTCAAAACATTCTTATTTACGGAGCTTCTGGAAGTGTCGGAAGTTATGCAGTACAAATTTCCAAGTATTTCGGCGCAACAGTTACAGGTGTGTGCAGTAGCTCCAATTTAGAATTGGTCAAATCTCTAGGAGCTGACGAAGTAATTGATTACACCACAAAAAATTTTTCTACTACAGACGAAACTTATGATGTTATCTTTGAAGCGGTAAACAAGAGCTCCTTTTCAGAGTGTATTAAAATGTTAAAGGAAGGTGGTACCTATATAAATATCGTTGAACCGTTACCAAGTGCTCAAATGCTCTGGACTAAATTGACAAGTCGCATGAAACTCATATTAAGTCAAAACGCACCTGAAACTTCCGAAGCATTAAATTTCCTTAAAGAACTTGTTGAGAACGATAAAATAAAAGTGGTCATTGATAGGCAATACACTTTTGAAGAAATTATTGAAGCTCACATATATGTTGAAAAAGGACATAAGAAGGGGAATGTCGTCATAACTATGGAGCATAATGACGATTCTAAATAAAGAAAAAACACTTTGCATAATTGTTAAAATGCAAAGCACCGAAAGTTTTTAACATAAAAAAGCAGAGCAAATTCATATGCGAATTGCTCTTTTTTATTGTTGCGAGCATCTCAAAAGAAAACAGTTTAAAATAATTTAATCGTTTTTTACTTTCATTAAATAAATCCATTTCAAACCTCCCCCGTTTCCCTACATATTTTTCTAACTTTAATCAAAAAATATGCAAAGAACCATCATCATAACAAAATAAAATTCCAATCCGCATACCCAGTTGGGTAGTTTCCCTTCACCTATTTTTACTATCAATAAATAGTGTGATAAATGTGACTTCTTCACAAAATAGTCATATACCATGCATGAAAACCAATTAAATCCAGGTGTTTCTTTAAAGAATTGTAAACTTTTTATCACTTTGTAAATTTAGTGTAAATTTTACAGACAAACCGTTTACAGTGCCTCAAGGTTTAGTTAATAATTACATCGTACATGAAATTTAAGGAGTGGAATGCGTGGAATACAATATTCAAGATATGATCTTCCAGTTCATTGGTGGATTAGGTATTTTCTTATTCGGGATTAAATACATGGGCGATGGACTGCAACAAGCAGCTGGAGATCGTCTTCGCGATATTCTAGATCGTTTTACAACAAATCCTCTTATGGGTGTACTAGCAGGTATGTTAGTTACTGTATTAATTCAATCAAGTTCAGGAACAACCGCTTTAACAGTCGGACTTGTAAGTGCCGGATTTATGACATTAAGACAAGCAATTGGTGTTATTATGGGTGCGAACATCGGAACGACAGTTACTGCATTTATTATCGGAATTAAAATCGGAGAATACGCTCTCCCAATTATGGCAGTTGGAGCAATCTTACTATTCTTCTTTAAAAATAAAAAAGTACATTCTGTAGGTCAAGTTGTATTCGGTTTTGGTATGTTATTCTTCGGTTTAGAATTAATGAGCGCAGGTATGAAACCTCTTCGTTCTTTAGAGTCATTCCAAGAGTTAATGGTTAGCATGAGTGATAATCCAATTTTAGGAATTGTTGTTGGTACAGTCTTCACTTTAATTGTACAAAGTTCAAGTGCGACAATCGGTATTTTGCAAGAACTATTCGGTCAAGGTGCAATCGATTTACAAGCTGCTCTTCCTGTATTGTTCGGTGATAACATCGGTACGACAATTACAGCCGTATTAGCAGCAATCGGTACTTCAATTGCAGCAAGACGTGCAGCATTAGTTCACGTTATCTTTAATATTATCGGTACCATTATCTTTACGATTATATTAATACCATTTACAAGTTTAATTCAATATTTCCAAACGTCATTAAACTTAAATCCAGAAATGACGATTGCATTTGCACACGGGACGTTTAACGTAACGAATACAATCATTCAGTTCCCATTCATTGCAGTATTAGCCTGGATTGTAACAAAAATTATTCGTGGTGAAGATGCATCTATTAACTTCAAACCGCAACATTTAAATCCAATCTTTATTGAGCAATCTCCAGCTATCGCTTTAACAGAAGCTCAAAAAGAAATCATTCGTATGGCTGAGTTTTCATTACATGGATTAAAAGAAGCAAACCAATTTTTAAATACACAAGATAAAAAACATGCTGACATGGCTACTCAATTAGAAGGAGCTATTAACAATTTAGATAAAAAAATTACCGAGTATTTAGTTTTACTATCAGAAAAACCACTTTCACCTACAGACTCTGAAAAACATTCAGTTTTAGCAGGTGTTGTTGGAGATATTGAACGTGTCGGTGATCATGTAGAAAACCTTGTAGAACTTGTAGATTTCCAAATTTCAAACCGCGTTTCACTATCAGATGAAGCACTAGCTGAATTAAATGAAATGCTTGAATTAACAATTTCAACATTACAAGATGCAATCAATGCTTTAACAAACTTCGATACTGAACTAGCACAAACGGTTATTGCAAAAGAACGTAAAATTGACCAAATGGAACGTGTTCTACGTAAACGTCACGTATTACGTCTGAACGAACGTAGCTGTTCAGGTGATGCAAGCATCATCTACGTTGATATGGTAAGTAACTTAGAGCGTATCGGTGATCACGCTGTAAATATCGCTGATGGTGTTTTAGGTGAACAAGGAAAAGTAAATTTAAAACAATCATTATAATAGGAAAGAGACGCTAATTTAAGCGTCTCTTTTTTCATTTCATCTTTACAACCGTTCTTCCTTTTAACTTTCCTTGCAGTATAAGTGCAAACTTCTCATCTAATTCTTTTAATGTACATTCTTCTGTATAAGATAATAGCTCTGAATTTTTCCACTCACCTGCTAGCAATGCCCACACGTCTCTTCTCACATCTACTGGACATTGAACTGAATCTATTCCTAAAAGGCTAATCCCTCGTAATATGAATGGGTATACACTTGTATTTAATTCATGCCCTGCTACGTTACCACACGTTGTTACACAGCCTCCATACTTAACTACCTTTAAAGAACTTTCTAACATGCTTCCGCCTACAGTATCGACAACCCCAGCATATATTCCTTTAAGCATCGGTCTCCCTGATTCATCACTCAACTCCGTGCGATGAATCATCTTTTTTGCACCTAAACGTAGCAGCATCTCTTTCTCTTCCATTTTCCCTGTTGCCCCTACTACGCTATATCCTAGCTTTCCTAAAATACTAACTGCTACACTGCCTACTCCGCCCGTAGCACCCGTTACTAAAACATCTCCCATACTAGGCGTAATTCCCGCTCTAATAAGCTTATATACCGATAGGGCAGCTGTAAAACCTGCTGTCCCGTACATCATACTTTCCTTCAAAGTCATTTCTTTTGGTAAAGGAACAACCCAAGATGATGGCACGCGAATATATTCCCCGAAACCACCAGAAGTATTCATACCTAAATCATATCCAGTTACAATAACTTGATCGCCTTCCTGAAAGGCGTTATTTCCACTACTAACAACCTCTCCTGCTGCATCTATGCCAGGTGTATGAGGATATGTTCTCGTTACACCTTTATTACCAGTAGCTGAAAGGGCATCTTTATAATTTAATGAAGAATAATGAACACGTATTAATACGTCTCCTTCAGGTAAACTATTTACTTCTCTCTCAACAAGCTTTCTTTCAAATTGATTATTTTCCTTTTCTTTCACGACAATTGCTCGGAATGGTGTATGATTCATTACGCTCTCTCCTTCATCCGTAAAATCCTTCTTTATTATATAAGAAGTACATATACAGCTAATCACATCTTCTTGGCTATATTTCAACAAATCTTACTTCTCTATCACTTTCTCACATTACATATTTTCATTTCTACTAAAACAACTTATACTTATTCTACATCTCAAAAATAAAATATAGAAAATCTAACTTTTTATAAATAAATTGAATTTTTACGAAATGTAAATGATTTGTAATGTTTTTTTTCGCTAAATTTCATTATAATAAGTGGATATGAGTGTCGTATTTCAATCCAAATGAAGGAGTACAAGAAATGGAGCAAAACCCATCTTTACAAGAAAATACACGAACTAAACCGAAAAATAGTAAGAAAAAAACAAAAATTATTATAAGCGTTATTCTATTAGTTTTAATAATAGGTGGCGGTTATACATGGTTTTTAGTAAATAAAGCATCTTCTGCTGTTCGAAATGCCGCTCACGATTTAGCGCGCGGTGATAAATCTGATTTACGTGATAAAGCTGTAAAACCTATTACAAATAACGTCTCTGTCTTAATAATGGGTGTTGATGAAAGCGATGTCCGTGGGAAAGAATATGGTGAAGCTATACGAACGGATGCACTATTACTTGCAACCTTTAATAAAGATAGCAAAACTGTAAAACTATTAAGTATTCCACGAGACACATATACTTATATTCCAGTAGAAAAGAAAAAAGATAAAATTACACACGCTCATGCATTTGGTTCTACTAAAAACGGAAAAGATGGTGGACCACAAGCTAGTATTGATGCAGTTGAAAAATTAATGAATGTTCCCGTCGATTACTTTGTAAAATTCAACTTTAAATCATTCATGAAAATCGTTGATGATTTAGGCGGCATTGAAGTTGACGTACCAGTTGAATTTACTGAACAAGATAGTAATGATAACGCCGATGCAATTCACCTGAAAAAAGGTGTTCAAAAGTTAAATAGTGAAGAAGCTCTTGCTCTTGCTAGAACACGACACGTTGATAGTGATGCGATGCGTGGACAACGTCAGCAACTCGTTATTGAAGCAATTTTAAAAAAACTAACAAGCGTCGGATCCGTAACAAAAGTTGGTAACATCATTGATGATATTAACGGACAATTCGTTACAAACTTAACATTCGATGATATGCTTTCATTCTATAAATATGGAGCAGATTCTTCAATTGAGAAATTACAAATTGAAGGTGAAGATTGTTACATGGCAAAAGGTGATGATACATGTAGTAAGTCAGCTGGTGGTGGCCGAACTTACTACTACAATCCAGATAAAAAAGAATTAGCTAATGTTACAAACGAACTTCGTAGTCACCTTGGACTACCTGCATATACAAAATCTGATTCTGATTCGAAAAAAACAAACTCAGAGAAAACAAAAGAATCTAAGTCTGCAAATACGAGTGAACGCGAATCAAGTAACAATGAAACGAATAATAAGAATAACAGTGAAGATACAGAAACATCGTCTAATGACAATGAATAAAGTGAAGCAGTGCTCTATGGAGGTAGAGCACTGCTTCTTTTTAATGCTTTCAAAACAAAAAATCAGAACTTTCCAACTATCTTTTTTAATATTTTTAAATTATAATAAATAATAGTAATCTATTCCAATTATCAGGGGGCTCATACATATGAAAGCTGCAGTAAAACATAACATTTCAGATTTTAAAGAGTACTTAAAATCAAACGATATATATATGGAAGAAAATATAGATGAAAATGATGGTTCTGTACATTTCTCAGTAGGACTAGAAACAGAAGCTGGCGCAAAAATTCAACTTATCGCTGCTTTCCAAAGCGAACATCCTGCTGTGGATATATACTGCTTCAATGTTGCTCTTGTACCTGATTCAACATCAACAAATGATATTTTACATGTCATCAATGAATTAAACACATCTTATCGATTTGCAAAATTCACGCTAAACAAACAAAATGCAATTGATATTTCAACATCTCTTGCATTCTCAGAACCAAACTTTAATCCCGCACTTGTCTTTGAACATACGAGAATGCTATATAAACTGGCAAACGATGAGTATAAGAACTTAATGAAAGTTATTTGGGCGTAAATAAAAAGATGGTGCTACAAGAGCACCATCTTTTTATTTCGATATCATATCAACCCACATCTTTATCGCAGTTCCTACAATTAAAGTAGACAATACGTATTGCAAAACTTTTTGATTCACTCTCTTCCCTACTCTCACTCCAAGAGGAGCGGCAAATAAACTTGCTATCGCAACGATAAGAGCCGGAATAACAACTATTTGTCCAGTAATCACTTTTCCAGTAGTAATTCCTATCGAGGAAATAAAAGTAATAGCGATAGATGTTGCTATTGTTGTACGTATCGGTAGTTTTAAAACAACTAGCATAATCGGTACTAAAAGAAATGCACCACCAGCCCCAATAATGCCGGAAACACTTCCTACAATAAACGCTAGCAAACTAGCGAGCCACTTTTTGTACGTAATTCCTTCTGTCCCCTTACGATTGCTTCGCTTCGGTATAAACATCATAATAGCCGCAATAGTAGCTAGTAATGTGTAAACAACGTTTACAGCATGCTCATTTAATAGATTCGCACTAAAGCTACCTACAAAGCTTCCTATTAATATACTAGCTCCCATATACACAACTAAAGTTTTATCCATATCGTTACTTTTCCTATACGCCCACGCGCCTGCAAAAGTTGCAAAGAATACTTGAATCGCTGTAATACCACTCACTTCATGTGATGTATATCCAGCAAATCCTAGCAATACTGGAATGTATAAGATCATCGGATAATTAATAATTGCACCGCCAATCCCAACCATTCCTGAAATAAATGACCCTATAAACCCAATAATAAAAAGCAGTACTGTTAAACTCATATTGTATCCCCCGCCTTCTAAAAAGAAGGTGATTTAAATAAATAAATTCACATTCCCATCCGAAGCATCTGCTAAATATGCACCTACTCCTGCAAACTCTATCCCTTCCATAATCTCTTCCTCTTTTAACCCTAATAAATCTACTGTCATTTGACAAGCTACAAGTTTAACTCCCTGTTCTTTCGCCAAATCAATTAAATCTGGTAAAGGCATCGCATTATGTTTTTTCATAATACCTTTAATCATTTTTGGCCCCATACCAGCAAAATTCATTTTTGATAATCCCATCTTATCAGCGCCGCGCGGCATCATTTTTCCAAATACTTTTTCTATGAACGTTTTCTTTACTTTCACATGCTCATCTTTCCTAAGGGCATTTAAGCCCCAGAAAGTATGAAAAATAGTCACCTCTTGATCATACGCCGCTGCACCATTTGCAATAATATAAGCTGCCATCGCCTTATCATAATCTCCACTAAATAAAACAATCGTCGTTTTCTTCTGTTGTTCCATGTTGTTCTCCTCCTAATTACCTATGGGGGTATTTAAAAAATTGTGAAATGCCTCAAATTATCTAGCTACACCCGATACTAATTTCCCCTTACAAAGCGTTCATACCGCCTGAAACATTTATAATGCGCTGAAATCCTAATTTCTTTAATACTTTTGCTGCTTGCTTACTTCTCATCCCGCTCTGACAAATAACAATCACTTCCTTATTTTTATCTAATTGATTTGCTCTACTAGCTAACTCATTTAGTGGGATATTCTGAAACCCCTTCATATGATTTCCTCTATATTCACCTACTGTACGAACATCGACAAATTGTTTTCCCTGTTTTCCCACTATACTCTTTAATTCTTTTCCATTTATATTTTGAACACCTTTCACCGGTAAAAAACGCGAAATAACAAACCATGCAGCAAGTACAATGAAAAGCGTACTTAATATTGTATTCATATAACCAACCTCTCCGCCTTTACAAAACTAGTTCTTCACTGCGCCTTCTTAATCCAAAACTTCAGTACATCGTCCTCTATATTATGCTTTACTATTTCATGACCGCCTGTTTTTGACCATGCTGGAATATCTTTTACTGATCCTTTATCTGTTACATGTACTTCTAACACTTCTCCAGTTTGTAAAGCATCCATCGCTCTCTTCGTTCTTACAATTGGCATTGGACATGCTAAACCTTTCGCATCTAATACTTGTTTTACATTCATCATCTATTCCTCCAGTTTGTTATTTTATAATGAATCATGAACTGCACAACGATTTGGGCCAATCTCCATTTCACGCTCTTCTTCCACACTCGGATAAATCTTACCCATATTCGTTTGACGAATTTCTTCATAAGCATTCGGCTGAGACGGTAAGTTCTCTGTCACATTTTTACGAAACTCTCCCTCATCAACAATATTTAACCCTACATTCTCCTTAAATAAATCTTGTAAATGCGCACTCACAATGCCTCTGTCGTCCATTTCACTTATTTTTGAATAATGAGCCGGTAAAACAATTAAATCTTGAGACAGTTCCTTATAAAGTTTATATAACGTATTTCGTAAATCACTCACCCAATCTTCAGCCTTCCCAGCAAGATCTGGACGGCCAATTGAATCTACAAATAAAATATCACCTGATAATAAATAGGAATCATCTACAATAAATGATGTACTTCCAATCGTATGCCCCGGTGAGTATAATGCGTCAATTTCAATTTTGGTACCCCCCACCGTAATAACAGATCCTTCAACAAGCGGTTTATATGAGAAAACGACTTCCTCCGCATCTTTTGGAGGTAACCAATACGTACCACCTACTTTTTCAGCTAACCTACGTCCTCCAGAAATATGGTCTGCATGTAAATGTGTATCCATGACATTCGTAATAGTAACACCATGCTCTTCCGCAAAATCTTCATATGCTTCAACCGTTCTGACTGCATCAATAACTGCTGCTTCACCGTTTGAGACGATCATATAAGATAAACAGCCTTTTCCAAGACGGTTAAATTGATATACACTTCCTCCGCCCTGTACATCTCCTACTTTTAACGGCTTTACATATTCACTCCAAGCTTTCATACCACCAGCTAAATAATAAACATCATTGAATCCGGCATGTAACAATTGCTCTGCGACAAACTGCGAAGAACCTTCTTTCGCACATACGACTAAAATTTCTTTCTCCCTCGGCAATTCATCTACAATATGATCTACACCATCTAATAAGTCAAAATACGGTTTATTTATAGAAGAAACTTGTTTCCCTTCAATTTTCCAATCTTCATAGTCCGTTTCATTACGAACATCTAAAATAAACAATTCTCCGAATAAAACTTTCTCTACGACATCTTTTGCTTGTAACAGTTTAACACTCATTCAATTACCCCCTGAGGTATATTTATATTTAAAAAATTTTATTTTTCTATATTTCCTTGCCACTCTAACATACCTGGAATGACATTTTTCACGTTTGAAAAACCTCTCTCTTTCAACACTTGGCAAGCTACATCACTACGGTTACCAGTTCGGCAAACAACATAAATTGGTTTCGCACTGTCTAACATAGCACTATCTAATTCACCTAACGGCACCGAAATTGCGGATGGAATATGACCAAAGACGAATTCCGCTTCTTCACGAACATCTAATACAGTGCACTCTTCACCACTTAATAATATATTTTGCAATTCCCCATTCGTAATTGTATGAGGATACTTCACAACTTCATTTACTTCATGTTCATGGGATTTTCGTACATAATGCTTTAATATATCTCCCTCTTGTTTCGTTCCAATATATTGATGCCCTACTTTATTTGACCAACTTTGTATATCTAACGTCGATCCTTTATCCGTCGCCTCTATTTCAATAACTTGTCCTGATGCCAATCCTTCCATCGCCTTTTTTGTCTTCACAATTGGCATCGGACAAGCCAAGCCTTTACAGTCTAAATTCATATCAACTTTTATACTCATAATCATTTCCTCCCTAACCATTATACATATACCTGTAGGGGTATAATAAAATGTTTTTGAAAATCTGTCAACACATATGTTTGACAGATTATCGGCTTTTTACAAGTAATTGAACAGCTTCTTTAATTAACTCTTCATTTGAACCATTACCTGTTTCAAACTGCTCGCGCAAACATTGCTCTAAATTTGTTCCAACAACGAGTCCAATTGTACGATCAAGTGCAGAACGGGATGCAGTTAACTGTGTAATAACATCTCGGCAATCTTTTCCCTCTTCCATCATGCGAAGCACACCACGAACTTGACCTTCAATACGTTTCAATCTATTTTTCATATCTTGATTATATTCCACTGTAGACCACCTCCGTAATTATAACTATATTATACATTACTTTGTAACTTTGTATAATATCATATACCCTTAAGGGTATATTGTAAAGTGGTTTATTTTTTTGAAATATCCTAGAGTATAGTAAAAATGCAAAAGCCACTGATTTCATTGGCTTTTGCATTTCTCAACTACACTGCTTGGTAGTCCAACTAATTCATTTCATTTACGAATCAAGGAATCAACCGTTTTATTATCCTACTTCTTATAAACTCTTTGTAAAACTATAATCCATTTCTCCACCTAACGCTTCAGGTGTATCACCAGTTTCTCTAAAATCATGTGTATAAATTTGTTCAAATGAACCGAAATCTACTTGCTTATAAAATTCGAAACAAGGGAATCCATCATGTTCTCCTTGAATATCAATACTACCATCCTTTTTCACACATACAGTTAATAAATAGTCCACAGGAGGGGCATACATATTTAACGGATTACTAGCGCTTGCACTCATTTTGAATTGCACACCGTCAGAATTCCATGAAATATCCGTACACACAATATTTTCAGTACTCGCTTTTCCTGTTCTTTTATTCACAGAACCATCTGGATTTGTGACCTTCTCTGTCGTAATACCCGTGTTTGCATATGAAAACACTTCTTCTTTATAAAAGTCCACTACTACCTCTTGCTCAACTCTAGAGCGCATAGTATTTACCGCATGTGGTGTAAACTCACGTGAATCACCTTCGAATTGGATTACTTTCCCTGTTTGTACATCCTTCCGCGGTTCTGTCCAAGACACTGGAATAAATACACTGGCTCTAATTTTAACGATATTCGTCATAAGAAACACCCCTGTAATTCTAATTTTATATACTGCATACTATTGAATAAAATAGACCACAATTTCAATCCTAGAACCAATAGCTTTCTCTTTTACGTTTGCTACTTCCTTCTAAAAAATAGCGCTATATTTATATCTAGATTTTCGTTTTAAAGCTATATTCCATTTCTCCAGCTAGTGCTGCTGGGGTATCATCCGTTTTCCTGAAATCATGTGTATATATTAATTCAAATGAACCAAAGTCGATTTGTTTATAAAATTCATAGCAAGGAAAACCATCATGTAAACCTTCAACATGCACAGTACCACTTTCATTAACTCGTATAGTCAAAAAATAATCAGCTGCAGGTGCTGCCGCGTTTAACGGATTACTTGCACTTGCTCTCATTTCAAATGAAACTTCATCTTCACTCCATACAATATTTGTACATGCAATGTTTTCTGTACTTGTTTCTCCTTTTTGATACTCAATTGAGCCATCTGGATTTGTAATTTCCACAGTAACGATACAAGCATCTGCATATGTGAAAATTTCTCTTTTATAAAAATCAACAACCACTTCTTGTTCTAATCTTGAACGCTTTGTGTTCACAGCGTATGGTGTAAACTCACGTGCATCTCCGGCATATTCAAACGCTCTTCCTGTTGCAGGATCTTTAATAGGTTCCAGCGATGCATATGGTGCAAATACACTCCCTCTAATTTTAACGATATTAACCATGTGAAACCTCCATAATTCATTGATTTTATTTAGATAAATCATTATTTATTCTATTACCATTATATAGTCAATTTGATTGACTATATCCTGTATAGTACAATAGATTCTACTTATAGTCAATTTAATTGACTATAAGCAAGGAGGTTATATACATGACTCATCAAACACTTAACGAACTAGATCTTACTTCACTTTTATCACTATCCTTCAGTACATTAATTACTGAACTACACGACAAATTAAGTGAATTGGGATTTGAAGATATTAGGCCCGCACACGGTTTTATGTTCAAACGTATCCTTCCTAATGGAGCAACCGGTATAGAACTAGCTGAATATTTAGGGGTTTCAAAACAAGCCATAAGTAAAATGGTAGATTCTCTTGAGAACAGTGGTTATGTCACGCGCCAAACGCATCCTACTGATAAAAGAGGTAAAATTATTGTTTTAACCGAGCGTGGTTTAGCAGTAATGAAAGCAAAAGAAGAAATAGTAGCTGAAATAGAACAACGATGGATTGCAAACATAGGTGCAGAACGAATGCAAATGCTTAAAGAGGATTTAACAACATTCGTTACTAAAGAAAATACAGGAAAATTATCATCGAGCATACGACCTGTTTGGTAAACAAAAACTCCATATAATAAAAAAGAACGGACATAGCATTTCTATGTCCGTTCTTTCCATCACACATACTTCCGATGCACCATCTTCCCATCATAAGAAAACACAACGCCCTTACTCTCCACAATCGATTCCATATGCACTGTTCTTCCCCATAGCTGATGAAGATACGGTAATACTTTTTCTAAGTATTTTAAATCTAGTTCAATTCCTTCATAGCTATGTTTAATGTACAATTCCCCATTCTTTAAGTAGTCTCCATCTTCTACTACTAAGTACGGGAAACCTCCATTTGTGCGCATATTTACGAGTTGATCGCGTACATGCTCCCATTCTTTATCAATTACTTTATATTCTTTTCCTTGGCGCTGGAATAAGTACATATCTTCTCTCATTACAAGTTTTTTATTTAAATAGTTTCTTAGGAACGATACATCCCATTCAATTTCCCGTACTTCAAAGATTTTGTCACGACCAGAACCAGGTTTCACACCGCGTCGTTTCATTTCTTCTGTCGGGTTGTTATAGCGCTCTTCAATATCTTCGAACATTTTAATACCGAGGTAGTATGGATTAATACTTGTTTTTGATGGCTGTACGACACCTGCGTTAAGCTTCGCGAATTCGATTGCTTCAGAAGATGTTAAGTCCATTTCACGAAGTATGCGTTGATGCCAGAAGGAAGCCCAACCTTCATTCATAATCTTCGTTTCAAGCTGTGGCCAGAAGTATAACATTTCTTCACGCATCATCGTTAATATGTCGCGCTGCCACTCTTCTAGCTCACGGCTATATTCTTCAATAAAGAGGAGTAAATCTTTTTCTGGCTGCGGTGGGATTTTCTTCTTTTTATGCATATTAGGTCGTTCTCTCTTTTTGTTTCGATCATCTAAATTCCATAAATCATCGTACTGTGATATCTTTTTCTTTTCTACATCCTCTTCTAAATCTTCAATACTCCATGCAAGTTTCGGACGCATAAGCGATGGATCAATATGTTCTTGAATGGCAAGTACGGCATCTAAAAATGTTTCTACCTCTTCTCTTCCATACTTATGTTCATACGCCTTCACACGATCTGCTGTCGCTGCCATACTCTCAACCATATCGCGTTTCGTATTAGAAAAACGAATATTATTTTTGAAGAAATCACAATGTGCTAAAACGTGCGCCACGATTAATTTATTTTGAATTAAAGAATTCGTATCTAATAAAAAGGCGTAACATGGATTAGAGTTAATAACGAGTTCATAAATTTTACTAAGTCCTAAATCGTATTGTAATTTCATTCTGAAAAATTGCTTTCCAAAACTCCAATGCGAAAACCTCGTCGGCATCCCATATGCACCAAATGTATAGATAATTTCCGCTGGACATACTTCATAGCGCATCGGATAAAAATCAAGACCAAATCCAGTCGCAATTTCCGTAATTTCAGCAATCGCATATTGCAGCGCTTTATCTTCACTTGCTCTCATTATTTTCCCTCCTTACACTTTCCCTTAAGAAAGTGTATGATAAGGAACAAGCTTTCATGAGGATTGATTGCATAATAAAAAGGCACCCTCTAAAAAAACGAGAATGCCTCTTTCTAATTAACCTTCAATGATCTCCATCTTCTCCGTAATCGGTGTACGAGCTTTTCCTTCTGGTGCTTTATCGAAATAGCCGATATGAAGAATTCCAATGATGCGTTGACCTCTTGTTAAACCAATTCCTTCTATAAATAGTGGATTGTAGTTTAATCCACCTGATTTCCAAACGCACCCTAAGCCGCGTTCCCAAGCAAGTAATTGAAAGTTTTGCATAAATGCACATGTTGCAGCGTAATCTTCGTCACGTTGAATTTGACGCGGATCTTCATTAATGTAAACAACGATTTGAGCAGGTGTGCTTAAGAAACGATCAGATAAAGTTTTGCCGCGTTTTGCTCTTTCTTCTTCTGTGAAAGAGTTTAGTACTGCGTCTACTAATTTCTGACGGCCTTCTCCAATGTATAATTTACAATTCCATGGTTCACGGTGTTTATGATTCGGTGCCCATGTTGCGTCGTTCAATAGTTCAATTAATAGCTCTTTTTCTACTGCTTTATTTGTAAATGTACGAACAGAACGTCTTTCTTTAATAACGTTTGCGATGGAAGTATATGTAGTCATATTTTTCTCTCCCTTATTTTTATCTATATGTATAAATCCGTCATTGATATTGATTTTCAATTTCGATTATAACCTAGTTTTTCACTATTAATCAATGTTTTATGTTGGAAAACCATGAAAAACTTCTTTTTATACTGTGAATAAAAAAACTTAACTTGTTCACAAGTTTTTCACATTTTATGGAAATGATATGTGTAAGTTTTCCACATTACCCATCTAGGAGGAGTTTATATGTACAAGAAAATCGCAGTAAGTATGACTATGGCAGCATTATTGTGCGGGATATCTGTCTTTCCTGCTTCCGCTGCCACGCCAAAAGAAGTAACAATGCACCATCATAAGCCTATTTCAGAAGAAGAAATGCAGTCGCTCGAAAAACTCGGCTATAATAAACATGAAATTTGGAAAGCTGCCCACATTGCAAGAATAAGTAAAAAAGAAATTAAGGACGTTTTAGCTTACTATAAGCAAAATAAATCTTGGGAGAAAACAGCCGAGCATTTCGGTGTAGACCCAAGTAAATTGAAAAAGCATCATATGAATAAAGAAACGAAAAAAGCACTACTGCAAAAATTAGCAAATATGCAAAAGTCCACACCAGATGGACTGAAACAAAAAATGAAAGAATATAACATCGGCTTACGCCAACTTACCGTGTTAACAATCATCTCCCAAAAAAGTAATACCCCTCTTGACGATGTACTAAAAATGAAAAAAGATGGGATGGATATTAAACAAATTGCGGAAAAATTAAATGTTAAAAAAGAAGATATACGGGCAGAAATGATTAAATTAGTGAAGTCTATTAAAGAAAAGAAAACAAATTAGCCTGTCAAAAAGGAAGAGATATTCAATACTCTTCCTTTTCTTTATGAACTTTCAATTTTCAAGTATAAATTCCCGTCTTTCCCAAAAACTAACATAAGAAAATGATGTAGTAAGGGGTGAGAAAATGTTTCGTTTATCGTCTAAAAAGAAGAAAAAAACAATCTGTTCCATTCCAGAGTTTATCCATACTATGAAAGAATCGAGTGATTTCGTTTCTTATAACATCGTAGAAGATGGGACATTATGTTTGTTTTACTATAAATCTACGGCTGAATCACTCCTCATTAATCGATTCATTTTAACACCTATAAAAAGAGAATTAGATCACATTGAAAATATAAGTGATATAGCAAATATCGTCACACTTGAGGAGATTATCACTGGCCCTACTATTGATGACATTCGTGAAAAATTATTAAGTGGATATGTACTTATACAACTAAAAAATGATTCTCAAATCGCAGAATATGCACTTATTCGTGCTGAAAGTTCCGTTTTAGGTACACGGCTATATAACGATACTGAAAATGAATATAGTGTCATCGGTCCAAAAGTCGGATTTGTTGAGAATATCGATACAAATATACACTTACTTCGGCGAAATATCGTCACAGAACAATTAGTTTTCAAAGAAGTTATAGTTGGTTCTATATCAAAAACAAAAGTCGTAGTTGCTTACATCGAAGATATTACGAATGAGCAGCACGTTAATACTGCGATGCAGCGCCTACAAGACATTGACTTTGATGTTCCTTTCGATGCAACTATGATTGAACAGTTTATTAGTGATAACAGCAACTCTCCCTTCCCTGTTTTACTTCCTACAGAGCGTTTAGATCGCTCCGTTTATGCATTATTGAATGGAGGAGTCGTCATTTTAACAGACGGTTCACCTTACGCATTAGCTGGACCAGCGACATTACTCGATTTCTTCGTCTCTCCAGAAGATTATTATTTACCATGGATAGCAGGCTCATTTCTTCGAATGGTTCGCTTTTTCGGAGCAGCATTCTCGCTATTTTCATCAGCTATTTATACAGCTGTATTAACGTATCACTATCAAATGATTCCTGCGGATTTACTAGGTCCGATTATTTTTTCAAGAGCTAATGTACCCTTTCCGCCCATTTTAGAAGCACTTTTTTTAGAAATCACAATCGAATTGCTCCGTGAAGCTGGAGCACGATTACCTACAAAAGTTGGACAAACAATCGGCATCGTTGGCGGGATTGTAATTGGCCAAGCATCTGTTCAGGCTGCTTTAACGAGTACCATTTTATTAATTGCAGTTGCTTTATCAGCACTCGCTTCTTTTACAACACCAACTGTAAAAATGTCTTCTACTATCCGGATACTACGATTTCCACTTATTCTTTTAGCTGGTGCATTTGGGGGCTTAGGTCTCATTGTAGGATTCGTACTCATATTAGCTCATTTAATTCGCTTAAAATCACTTGGATCACCTTATTTATTACCTCTATATCCATTTCGCGGTTTAGGAACGGCAGAAGGTCTCTTTCGCTTGCCATTTAGTCAAACTGCAGGACGTGCCTCTTTTCTAAGACCAAAAAAGAAATGGCGCTATGATCCAAACAAAGCGAAAGAAAAACATGATGGTGAAGAGAAATGAAAAATACTTTATTATGCTTTTCCATTATCATTTTAATTTTCCAATCCGGCTGTACACAACCGAATATAGTAGACACACAGCGAATGATTCATATAGGTGGATTTGATATAACGAAAGATAAAAAATTTCGCGGGACAATCTTATATCCCGATTACACAAAAGGCGTTCAATCAAAACCAGAAACTCAGTCAACTACCGCAGATACAATTGAAACAATTTCTTCACTTCTAAACGCCAAATCACCACATACGATCGCTGTAGGTCAAATGCGTGTTGTCCTATTTGGAAAATCATTTGGTGAACGTGGAATTGGGGATGTTATTAACAACTTACAACGTGATCCTAATATTGGCCGAGATGTTCAACTAGCACTGGTAGACGGTTCTACAGAAAAACTGCTCAAACATATTAAAACAAATGGATCACTCTATCTGTCTGACTTACTGGAGCAAAACATAGAAGCCGAAACGATTCCACGGACTGCTTTAAATATTTTTTTATATAACTTTTATTCATCAGGATGCGATCCATTTCTTCCTTATATTGAAATTGATGAAGACAAGTCTGCTTCCATTAAAGGACTCGCTTTTTTAAAAAAGGATAAAGTGGTTATGTACACAGATAAAAAAGGATCTTTTTTATTGAAATTACTCCTTAATCCAACTACAAATGGTCGTTATGAAGTTCCAATACAGCAAGGTAACCATAAAGGATTAATTGCCACTCAAAACTTATCTGGAAAGAGCGTTTGTTACCTTTCCGATACTGGTGACATTCCGAAAGTTAACATCCACTTAAAATTAAATGGACTCATAAAAAGCGCTCCAAACTGGCTTGATTTAGCGAAAAACGAAAACATAACTTACATAAAAAAACATGTAGAAAAAACAGTTGAGAAACATTTAAACGAATTAATAAAACAATTCCAAGAAAAAGAGGTCGATCCGATAGGGATACGGGAAGAAATTCGTAGTCATTCAAGAAAATGGACTATAAAACAAATTCAAGAAATGTACCCTAATGTAGATGTTGCTGTTCACGTACAAATCAATGTTGTGCAATCTGGTATCGGAGAATAGTGAGGTGTTACAATGGCTGAGCAAAATAAAACAATGACTGTTTCCCCTTATTTCACATTTCTTTTATTACACTCTCTTCAAATTGGAGTAGGCGTGTTAGGATACCAACGAGTTATTGCACAATATGCTGGTTATGATTCTTGGATTTCCCTTATTGTTGCGGGTGTCTTAACTCATATCGTACTGTTTTGTATGTTAAAAATGTTAGATAAAGACAATGATTTGATGACCATTCATACGACATGTTTCGGAAAATGGATTGGAACCTTTTTGTCTATGTGCTTTGCTGCATATCTTCTGTTATTTTGCCTTACTGTGCTTCGTACATATATCGAAGTCATTCAAGTATGGGTCTTTCCTACAATTAAACCATGGAAATTAACATTATTATTTTTACTCGTGACGTATTACGTAATAAAAGGTGGCTTCCGCTCTGTAACAGGAATGTGTTTTTGGGGAGTCGTAATACCGATTTTCGTACTATTCTTCTTAGTTTTCCCTATGAAATATGCACATGTCCGTAATATTTTACCTATTTTCACCCATTCACCTGCAGACATTCTATATTCAGCGAAAGCATCTGCATTAGAGTTTCTTGGATTTGAAGCAATCCTTATCTTTTACCCACTTATTAAAAAGGGAAAATCGCTACATAAATGGGCACATGGCGGGATTGCTTTCACAACTATTTTATATGTAGTACTAGCAATCGTTTCCCTTATGTACTATAGTCAGGGCCAACTGCATCATACAATTTGGCCTACTTTAACAATGCTAAAAATTATTAAAGTCCCATTCATTCAGCGATTTGAATACATTATTATTTTCATCTGGTTTCTTATTATTTTACCTAATCTTTGTTTAACCATTTGGTCTTCTTGTCGTATTAGTAAATACTCTTTTCACATACCATTTAACATTACATTGCCATTGTTTATCGCGACTATATTTGTTTCATCTTTGTTTTTCACAAACAGGGAAAGCATCAATACATTAAATACCGTACTATCTCAGGCTGGATTGTATATTGTATACGCTTATATCCCAATCTTATTTCTATTCCATTCACTACGATGGCGCTTCAAAAATCAGTCGAAAAAATCTTCACCCGACACACCATAATCTCTGATACAATTTTATTAATACATTTGTAAAGGGGACAAGCGAATGAAAAAGTATGTATTTTCTTTACTTGCAGTACTGAGCCTAATTCTTGTTGGATGCGGGAGTACTAGTACAAATGACAAAAAATCTTCTGAATCAAAAGAAGAGCATGACCACGCATCACATACTCAGCAAGCTGATATTCAAGAAAAGACAAAAGGAGTCGACACACTCCCTACCTTCCTAGACAAGCTTGATCCGCAAATGAAAGATATCTACACTGTCGCTGGACAAAATGCAGAGCTATTAGATTGGATTCCATGTTACTGCGGTTGCGGTGAGAGTGTAGGACATAAAAACAATAAAAACTGCTTTATTCGTGAAATTAAAAAGAATGGTGAAGTTGTTTGGGATTCCCACGCAACAACTTGTGTCAACTGCCTAGAAATCGCGGTTGAATCGGCTTCCATGAAACAAAAAGGAAAATCAACGCTCGAAATTCGTAACTATATCGACAATAAATACAAAGAAGGGTATGGCAAGCCAACACCTACGCCAATGCCAAAAGCATAAAAACGAGGAAATCCCTCGTTTTTCTCTTTTCATTCACCTTTTTTCTTAACAAATTCTTTCAAGTGTATTTCTCCTTACTTGTCACACACTATATATAACTCCTCGGTAAGGAGGGTACACAGTGCAAACATATAACGACTATGATAAAGCTCTCTATTACACGTATTGCTGTAATTGGGATAAATTACTCGTTCTCATGGTTCAAACGAACGATCAATTATTTTCTAAGCGTATTGAGCATTTTTTACACGCTTATCAATACAGTAAAGAACTACCAGAAGTTGATAAACAATTGCAGCTCCTATTTCAATATATTGACCACGCATCCCAAAAGTCACATGTAGAAGAAGTAGAGCAAATTCAAATGTAAAATATAGCGCTATTCTCTTTATGAGAATAGCGCTTTTTTAAAATGTTTATATCAATAAAAGTTTCTCCTTATAAAACTTTTATTGATAAACATATTTTTTCTTTCTTTTCCCTACCACTTCATACTATAATTTAGTATGTAACTATTATAAGTGAGGTATAAAATATGGGACGAGAAAAAAAGCAAGAGTATGCTTTATTTGCTGCATGGGGAGCTTCGTTTATTGCTACATTAGGAAGTCTATACTTTTCCGAAATTATGAAATTTGAGCCTTGTGTCCTTTGTTGGTATCAACGTATTTTTATGTATCCATTTGTTTTATGGCTCGGTATCGCTGTAGTAAAGAAAGACTATCGCATTGCAAGTTATTCTTTACCAATCGCAAGTATTGGTGCTTGTATTTCTTTATATCACTATGCAATTCAAAAAATCGCAGCATTTTCAGCTGCTGGGGCAGCTTGCGGCCGCGTACCTTGTACGGGAGAATACATAAACTGGTTCGGCTTTGTGACAATCCCGTTTTTAGCACTTATCGGCTTTATCACAATCGCTGTTTGTAGCTTCATCGTAATTAAAAACAAATAAGGAGATGAAAGAATGAAAAAAATGCTTATATTTGGCGGTATTATTATCGCCTTGTTTGCAGCAATTTTCGCTGTAACACAAATGGAAGAAAAAAATGCTTCAACAAGCCAAAAAATTGATAATGCTACTAGTCAAACAGATGGTTCTGACTACTACACAAATAAAATCTCTCTTTCAGATCTCCAAAAGAATTTAAAAGAGAAAAAAGAAGAAACAGTATACTTTTATCAAACATCTTGCGTTCATTGCCAAAAATTATCTCCTATCGTAGTACCAATGGCTAAAGACTTGAATGTTGATATGAAAGTTATGGATATTGAAAAATTAGATGCTCCTTGGGATGAATATAAAATTAAAGGAACTCCAACAATCATTCATTTTAAAGACGGTAAAGAAGTGAGCCGTATTAGCGGCGAACAACCGGAAGACAAATTAAAAGAGTGGCTTGAGCAAACGAAAAAATAATAAGAAAAGGAAACTCCTTCTATACATGAAATGGGCGTAAAATCCCACACTAATGTATGAGGAGGGGGTTTTATGCCAGAAGTGAAATGCTCTGTTTCCAATTGCTCATTTTGGGGACAAGGTAACCTTTGTCAAGCAAGTGCAATCGTTGTTCAACCTGATGCACAAGAAGCAGGTCAAATTGAAAACAGTTCATATACAAACGCTACTTTAACAAACGAGACGCTTGAAAGTTCTGTAACAACGAGTGTAGAAACGTGTTGTCATACATTTAAACCGAAATATTAACACTTATTCCACCTCATATACGTGAGGTGGTTTTTCTTCTTCTCTTCTTGTTTACGTAACCTTTAATTCTCCCTATAATAAAATTAAAAGTTTTTTATGAATATGAAGGTGGAATACTATGGCTAAAACAATTGTAGATATCGCCAAATTAGCTGGGGTTGCAAAAAGTACTGTCTCTCGTTACTTAAATGGTGGCTATGTAAGTAATAAAACAAAAAAGAAAATTGAAGGTATTATTCAAGAAACGAATTTCTCTCCAAATACATTTGCGCAAAGTTTAAAAGCGAAAACAACAAATTTAATTGGCGTTATTATCCCCCGATTAGACTCCTTTGCTACAACAAAAACACTTATTGGTATTGATAATGCTTTACAGGAAAATAACTATCAGATGCTTGTTGCAAATGCGAATCAAAAAATTGAAACAGAAATTCAAGCAATGGAAAACTTTATAAAGCAAAAAGTAGCTGGCATAATTTTATTAACAAAAACTTTAACAAAAGAGCATAAACACATCATCGCTAATTCTACTACCCCTATTTTATTTGTTGGTCAAGAATATGAGAATCAATATTGCCTCGTTCACGATGATTTTGACGCTGCTTATGAGCTAGGAGCATACGTATTATCACAAGGACACCGCCATATCGCTTATTTAGGAATAGAAAAAGATGATATTTCTGTTGGTGTAAATCGAAAAAATGGTTTTCAAAAAGCCATTGAAAATTTAGAATCTACTTGCATCGCTTCTTACTACGAAACAACTTTCAAAATAGAAGATGCGATGAAACAAGTACAACATATTTTAGATAACAACCGTCCTACTATTATCGTATGTGCTACAGATAATATCGCTCTTGGAGCCATGAAAGTAATTCATTCTAACCACCTTTCCATACCAAATCATATATCTGTAGTAGGATTCGGTGGATATGATATTTCTGAAATGGTACACCCTAGCTTAACGACAATCGCATTTGACTATGAGCATGCTGGTAAGCTTGCTGCTACTTCCCTTTCGCAGCTTGTTGAAAATAAAACAATCCCTAAAATATTACATTCTCGCTATACATTAAAAATTCAAGAAAGCGTTGACAAAATTTAAAGGCGCTTTATAATAAAATTAAAACCGGTTCCATATTTAAAAAACAGGATTTTCACATCACGTCCCTGTTTTTTATTTTAACCAAAAACGGAACCGGTTCCACAAACTCGAAGTATATAGTAAGGGGGAATTTTTATGGATATGAAACAAATTGCAGCTCAAGTCTTACAGAACATCGGAGGAACAGAAAACATTATTCGTGCTACTCATTGCGCTACTCGCCTTCGTCTTGTACTAAAAGATGAAACAAAAATAAACACGTCAGAAATCGAAAACATTGATGGGGTTAAAGGTGCTTTCGCAACGAATGAGCAATACCAAATTATTTTTGGCACTGGCGTAGTAAACAAAGTGTATGATGAGTTTTCAAAACTAATCGGAATAACTGAACTTGATTCTACGGCATCAAACGATCTTCCTAAGAAAAAAATGAATCCGATTACTCGCCTAGCAAAAACGTTATCCAATATTTTCGTTCCAATTATTCCAGCCATCGTTGCAAGTGGTTTACTTATGGGACTACTCGGAATGTTGAAAGCGTTTAAATTAGTTCCTGGCGATCACCCACTTATCCAATTACTTGATATGTTCTCAAGTGCAGCTTTCGTTATTTTACCTATTTTAATCGGTGTTAGTGCAGCCAAGGAATTTGGAGGAAATATTTTCTTAGGTGCCGTTATTGGTGGTATATTAACTCACCCAAACTTAACGAATCCTTGGACTCTTGCAAACGCAAAACCAACTGTTTTACATTTCCTCGGTATGGATATTGATATGATTGGCTATCAAGGCACTGTTTTACCTATTTTATTATGCGTATACGTTATGAGTACAATTGAAAAAGAACTCCGCAAACGAGTTCCGAACTCTTTAGATTTATTAGTTACACCGTTCTTAACAATTATTATAACTGGCTTTTTATCACTTATTATTATCGGACCAATTGGATATAAAATCGGTGACGGTATTACGTACCTTTTAAATACTATTTATCAATTTGCAGGACCAGTGGCTGGTCTTATATTCGGTGGTCTATATTCAACAATCGTTCTTACTGGCTTACACCATAGCTTCCACGCTATTGAAGCTGGCTTACTTGCTAATAAAGATATCGGTGTCAATTTCTTACTCCCTATTTGGTCAATGGCTAACGTCGCCCAAGGCGGAGCTACTTTAGCAGTTTATTTCAAAACAAAAAACAAAAAAACGAAAGAAATCGCAATTCCAGCAGCAGCGTCAGCATTTTTAGGAATTACAGAACCAGCTATTTTTGGTGTCAATTTAAAACTTGGTAAACCATTTATTGCAGCTGCTATTGGTGGCGCAATTGGAGGCGCTTACGTTGTTTGGATGCAAGTCGCAGCCAATGCATACGGTTTAACAGGTATTCCAATGCTTACAATTGTTGCACCGCTTGGCATGATGAATGTGATTCATTATGTAATCGGCTTCGCTATTGCAGTTATTACTGCTTTTGTTGCCACTCTCATTTTATATAAAGAAAGTAAATAACAACGAGGTAAAAACCTATGTCGAAATATAAAACAATACTGCAATCCAATAAAGAAGAATTACATTCTTTATATACAATTGCAAATCAAGATTCATGGAAACCGATTTATCATATTCATCCGCCATATGGATTAATGAATGATCCTAACGGTGTATCATACTACAATGATGAATATCATGTTTTTTATCAGTGGTATCCATTTGGCCCGATTCACGGAATGAAACATTGGGGGCATGTAAAATCAAAAGATCTTATTAACTGGGAACGAATGCCTGTAGCCATTATCCCTACCGAAAGCTATGAGTCACATGGCGCATATTCTGGTAGCTCTATTATAAAAGATGGGCTTCTTCACTTATTGTATACAGGGAATATAAAGAAACCTAATGATTCTCGGGATGCTAAACAATGTATGGTAACGATGGATTCTCAATATACGATGACTAAGTATAGTAATAATCCTGTTATTGATATGATTCCTGACGGATATACGAAGCATGTACGTGACCCCAAAGTATGGAAAAATAACGATACGTACTATATGTTACTCGGAGCACAACGTGAAAATAAAACGGGTACTCTATTATTATATAAGTCACTAGACCTATACAGTTGGAATTTCCAAGGCGAGGTTAAAACAAATTTAAAAGAGTTCGGATTTATGTGGGAGTGCCCCGACTATTTCCAATTATTAGGGAAAGATATGTTACTCTTTTCGCCACAAGGAATCGAAAAAGACGAGGGGAATTTTCAAAATGTATATAATGTCATATATGCAATCGGAAATTTCGATATTGAAAATTTATATTTCCATATTGATTCGTATTACGAAGTTGATAAAGGTTTCGACTTTTATGCCCCTCAAACTTTAGAAGATCAATCTGGACGCCGCCTTTTATTTGCTTGGGCGGGCTCAAGCGAAATAACATACCCTTCTGATGATTATATGTGGGCTCATTGTTTAACACTTCCACGAGAACTAACGTTAGAAAATAATATATTAAAACAAAAACCAGTTTCAGAACTAAAAAAACTAAGAACAACAAAAAAAGAGATTTCAGGTGACATATCAACTGGATTAAACGTACTGGCGACCCTTGGCCATGAATGCTCATATGAATTAATTGTAACTCTTAAAACAGATGATGCGAATAACTTTGGCCTTTCTCTCTTCCATAATGAAGAAGATTCTTTCCCGATTATATTTAACCGTGAAAAAGGAACTGTTTCCATAGACCGAAGCAACTTCCATCACCAATTTGGCGGAGAATATGGATATGAACGCTGTGAAAAAATTGATATTCAAGATACGATAGACCTCAGAATATTTGTAGATAATAGCATCGTAGAAATCTTCTTATATGATGGTTCCACTGTCTTTACGTCTAGAGTATTTCCGCGAAAAGACATTACACATCATATCGCAATCTTTTCAGATGCAAAACTAAACTTTACAATTACACAATATAAACTTAAAAGAGGGATTATATGAGAAATGTTTTTTGTATAGGTGAATTATTAATTGATTTCGTTTGCCGAAACTCCAATGTTTCTTTAGTAGATGGTACTGATTTCGAAAAGAAAGCTGGTGGAGCTCCCGCTAACGTTGCCGCTGCTATTACAAAATTAGGTGGACATGCTACATTTATGGGACAAGTAGGAAATGATCCATTTGGTGATTTTCTAGAACAAACTTTACAACGTGCTCATGTTGACACTTCAATGCTCATAAAAGATAAACAAACAACGCTTGCTTTCGTATCTATCGATAAAGATGGTGAACGCGATTTTATTTTTATGCGTGGGGCTGATGGTCAATACACCTTTAATAAAATTAATTTAGCAAAAATAAAAAGTAATGATCTAATACATTTCGGTTCGGCAACTGCCTTATTATCAAGTCCATTAAAAGAAACATATTTTCAACTATTACAATATGCAAAAGACAATAATCACTTTATTTCTTTTGATCCAAATTATCGAGATGCACTTATTACAGATGTAGAACAATTTTCTCAAGATTGCCTATCCTTTATAAAACACGCACATTTCGTAAAAGTAAGCCAAGAAGAAGCAACGATGCTTTCTAAAGAAACTAATCTACAACAATCAGCACTAAAATTATTAAATTACGGGGCTAAAGTTGTAGCTATCACACTTGGAAAAGACGGTACTCTTCTCGCGACAAAAGAGGCTCAAATCATTGTACCTTCTATTTCAATTAAACAAGTAGATACAACTGGTGCTGGTGATGCTTTCGTCGGAGCGATGTTGTATCAAATTTCTAAAAATGAACAAACGCTTCCTCAAAAATTCACAGATTTAGCCGAGTTTGTCTCTTTTGCAAATAAAGTAGGTGCCATAACATGTACAAACTACGGAGCAATCGCTTCACTTCCATCATTGGCAGAGGTAAAAGCATACGATTAGTCGTATGCTTTTTTACATTCCTCTCCAAACATCATGCATCATAAAAAAGTACAAAATAACGAGAAGGACCGTCCCGCATAAAGTAATGCGCCGATATACACTCTTCTCCCCTTCCCTCGCTTTAACAAATGCCCAAATAAATCCAACGAACAATATTAAATCAATATATGGAACATAAAAGGAGAAGACGAGTAACGCATATAAATACACGATAAATAAACAAGTCGTGATTAAGAAAATTTTAAATGCAAATTCACTTTTCATAATGTGACCGCCCCCCAGTCTGTACTGTATTATATTCAGCAAAACATAATAGTTGCTGTTTCAATTTTTTTATCTCACTATTTACAGGCGCTCGATTGGTATGAAATCATTAAAACCAACTAAACTTCATCACAAATAAGCTACCGCCTATACACGGTAGCTATTATGGAACATTATATTTCCTTTTATATATGTTACTTAAAATCGAATAAGGTAATTGCTCATAACGAATTTTTTCTCCCGTTACATCTACAATATACAAATTGTTTCCTATATAATAGGTTCCATCTTTTCGTTTGGAATACACTGTATATTTTTCATTTGGCAATACCGTTTTTACTTTCGTCAATTGTCCATTTGGTTCTTGCCAATATATATTTACACGATCTACTAACGTAAGCATTCCAATTTGTTCTTCTTCTACTTTACGACCATTCCAACTCACAACCCGATAACCAAGCTTATACGCTTCATATTCGGGACTCGTATGAAAACGAGAAATAATTACTTTCGTCTGTAATTGTACCCGGTCGTATAACCATTGTATGTCCCGATCGTGCATGCGAATACAACCATTCGACTCCCTGCTTCCAATCGTCCATTCCCGATTTGTTCCATGAATTGCATATTCCTTTTTATCTAGACCTAACCACCTCGTACCGAGAGGGTTATTCGGAGCACCCCCAGCTATTTTTTTACGATGGTATTCTTTATTTTTATATTTAGTTATAATACAAAAATTACCCTCAGGCGTCGGGGTCCTGTCTTTTCCTGTCGTTATCGGAAATGTCTTAGTATAGTTTCCATCTTCAAAAAAAGACAGCTGATTCGTCGTAAGGTTAACTAATATTAAATGATCTGTATTAGCAAAAACGCTAGCTGGCAGGCAGAAAAATAGGATTACGATAAACCATACTTTCTTCATCTAAATCCTCCCTAGCACTAACATCATAATAAAGTGAAACTTTACTCGTTGGGGGATTTTGTCCATCCCCACTGAGGATTAGCCTTCACCAATCGAGCATTTACGGACATTTATCTCCCACCTAACTTCCTTGTATTCATCGAATTGTTAGGTAGGAGTCTTACTGCCCGCAAATAGCGGGATAAATACAATTAACTTTACTTTGCTCTTATAAATGAAAACTATCCATTCACAATTACTCCACCATTTACATGCATCATCTGTCCCGTTACATATGCCGAATCACTAGACGCTAAATATACATATGCAGGCGCTAATTCATACGGCTGACCAGGCCTTTGCATAGGAACATTACTCCCAAACTGTGATACTTTTTTCTCATCAAAACTGGATGGAATAAGCGGTGTCCAAATTGGGCCTGGTGCAACACCATTTACACGAATTCCCTTTTGTACTAACGACTGAGATAGCGATCTTGTAAAAGCGACAATCGCTCCTTTCGTTGCAGAATAATCAATCAACGTTTCATTTCCTTCATACGCAACGATAGATGCCGTGTTTATAATTACATCCCCTTGCTTTAAATGAGAGAGGGCTGCTTTTGTAACATGAAAATAAGAAAAAATATTAATACGGAACGTTTTTTCTAGCTGTTCCGCTGTAATATACTCTAGTCCTTGCTGCGGATATTGCTGTGCGACGTTATTCACAAGAACATTTAGCCCCCCTAGCTGCTGGGCGGTCTCTTCTACAATCTCTTTACAATGTTGTTCATTACTCAAATCTCCCGGCAATAATACACAATTCACGCCTTCTTTTTCCACAAGTTGTTTCGTCTCAGTTGCATCTTCGTCCTCATCTAAATAAGCAATCGCAATATTTGCTCCCTCTTTTGCAAAAGCGATAGAAACAGCTCTTCCAATCCCGCTATCTCCTCCTGTAATTAATACATTCTTTCCTTTTAACTTTTCACTTCCTTTATAATTTGGATCTTCAAACTTTGGAAGAGGATTCATTAACGATTCAATACCAGGTTGTTTATTTTGATGTTGTGCTGGCATTGTTAAAAAGTTTTTTTGCTGCGGCATAACTTCCTTCAACTCCTTTCCCCTTATAATGCGCACAATAAAAAAAACTACTTACACATTAAAGAACCGCAATGCACACACAGTTTTACGATTAATATTCGAATTTACGACATAAAATATGAGTTGTTCTAAAGTTTTTATGCAAAACTATTGCAAAATAGTTAAAAAACGAATATTATATATAACTGTTGTGAAAATTATTCGTAAAAAGAAAGGATGTTTATATGTTTAACCTTTCAAAACATAAAACTTCTATTAAAACTGAAATTATGGCAGGTATTATTACCTTTTTAACAATGGCATATATCATTGTCGTAAACCCTGTCATCCTTGGGGATGCAGGTGTTCCGTTTGAACAAGCATTTACAGCTACAATTATCGCTGCTGTTGTCGGAACATTATTTATGGCGATCTTTACTAATTTACCAATCGCAATTGCACCAGGTATGGGATTAAATGCTTACTTCTCTTATTCTGTTGTAAAAGCCCATGAAGGCATGACTTTCGCAATTGCATTCTCTGCTGTATTCGTAGCAGGTATGATTTTAATTTTGTTATCATTCACATCTTTCCGTACGAAATTAATGGAAGTAATTCCTGAGAACTTAAAACATGCACTTACTGCTGGTATCGGTCTTTTTATTGCTTTTATCGGTTTGCGCTTAACGGGAATTGTTACAAAAAATGATGCAAACTTAGTTGGGCTTGGCGATCTTCACTCTGCTCCAGTTCTACTAGCATTAGCTGGCCTTGGAATTACAATTATCCTTATGTCTTTAAATATAAACGGGGCACTATTTATCGGAATGTTATTAACTGGTATTATCGCTTACTTCACAGGTCAATTAACATTCTCAAGCGGCGTTACATCAATGCCTGGATTACCAGAAGGAATTATCGTTTCAAATCCAATTACTGCTGTATCTGATGTAATTAACTACGGATTATACGGCGTTGTCTTCTCATTCTTCCTTGTTACACTATTTGATACAACAGGTACACTACTTGGCGTTGCACAACAAGGTGGATTTATGAAAGATGGAAAGCTTCCAAAAGCAGGACGAGCTCTTCTATCTGACTCATTCTCAGCAACAATTGGAGCTATGTTCGGAACAACACCATCAACAGCTTACATTGAATCATCTGCTGGTGTTGCAGCTGGTGGTCGTACTGGTTTAACAACTGTTACAGTAGCTGTTCTATTTGCATTAGCAGCATTCTTCGGACCGTTAGTGAGCGCTGTTTCTGGCGTTTCAGCTATTACAGCACCATCACTAATTATCGTTGGTAGTCTTATGATGGGCTCAGTTCGCCACATCGATTGGGATACATTCGATGAAGCATTCCCAGCATTTTTAGTAATCTTAAGCATGCCACTTACATCAAGTATCTCAACAGGTATTGCACTTGGATTTATTTCATACCCACTTATGAAAGTGGCAAAAGGACAATTCCGTGCTGTTCACCCACTTGTGTATTTATTCGGGATCTTGTTCGCTTATCAATTAGTTTTCTTACCACATTAAAATCCCTCGTTGTGAGGGATTTTTTATTTACAAAAAAACATTTGACAACAGCATACACTTATGGAATAATTCGAAATAGTTAAATATTCGATGTCTTATCAAGAGCAGGTGGAGGGATGAGCCCTACGAAGCCCGGCAACCGACCCATTTATGGGCACGGTGCTAATTCTTACAACACATTGTGTTGAAAGATAAGAGTAATATGATAAGACGTCTTTTCTATATGAAAAGACGTTTTTATTTTCACTCCCTCCTCTCTTTTCTTAATTTAGGAGGGATTTTTTTATGAAAAAATTATGTTCCACCGTACTCATTATTCTCTTACTCGCATTAACAGCTTGCACAAATGAACAAGATGCTATCTCTTCACAAAAGCAACAAACGGTGAAGAAAGAAACTACTACAGCAGCAAATCATTTACAAACAGAAATTCCAAGCCAAGTAAAAAAGCCATTAAAAATCGCATTAATTATGCAAATGTCCATCGGAACTTTTTCCTCTCAATATATTGAGGGTGTCAAAAAACAAGTCGAGCTATTCGGCGGCAGTGTGCAAGTCTACAATTCTGATAATGATTTAGCAAAAATGGCAGCAAATCTAGATACTGCTATTAATTCAAAAGTTGATGGTATTTTAATTGATCACGGTCGCTCTGAAGCACTAAAACCCGGAGTAGAAAAAGCATTACAAGCGAATATTCCTGTAGTTGCATTTGATAACGACCTACGCTTACCAGGCGTAACGATTATTGATCAAGATGACTATAGTCTTGCATGGAAATCATTAAAAACGTTAGCGGAAGATCTGAATGGACAAGGGAATATCGCCGTCGTATGGGTTGGCGGATTTGCTCCAATGGAACGTCGCAATGTTATCATTGATGCTTTTTATAAACGTTATCCAAATATAAAAGAAGTTGCACGCTTTGGTACCGCTAGTAATAACACACCACTTGATACGCAAACACAAGTAGAGGCTTTACTAAAAAAATATCCGAAAAAAGGTGATTTACAAGCTATTTTCGCTTCGTGGGATGAGTTTGCTAAGGGGGCCGTCAAAGCACTCGAACAAGCTGGTCGTACAGATATAAAAGTATACAGCATTGACTTAAGTAATGAAGATTTACAACTCATGCAAAAAGAAAATTCACCTTGGACTGCTACGGCTGCAACCGATCCAGCTGAAGTCGGTAAAGTTCAAGTGCGTTTCTTATATAAGAAAATCGCTGGTGAACAAACGCCAGATATTTATTCACTAGAACCTTATTTAGTAAAGAAAAATAGTTTGCCACAAGAAAATATAACGATGGATCAATTATCAAAACATATAAACGGTTGGGGAGACTCGAAAGATGCATATTCACCTTGGATGAAAAAATTAGAGAAGGAGAAAAAATGATGACATTCTCTCTTCAAAACATTACACATTCTTATCACATCTCTACCCCTGTACTAGAAAATGTTTCTATTAACATACAAAAAGGAAAAGTTCACGCTTTACTAGGAATGAATGGTGCAGGAAAAAGTACTTTACTAAAAATAGCAACTGGTGAAATTCAACCAGTTGCTGGGAATATAAAAATTGATAATCAGTCTATTTCCTTTACTTCACCACGCGATGCAAAAAAACATGGTATTTCTTTCGTAACACAAGAAGTGGATCACGGACTTATTCCTGGATTATCTGTATTAGAAAATGTACTAATCGATCATTTAGCAATGCAAAATAAAGTACTATTTTCAAAGTCAAAATTAGTCTCACTCGCTAAACAACATTTGCAAACTGTACAGGCTGATTTAAATGTTTCGGAAGATGTTTCAAACTGCTCATTACATGAAAAACAATTACTTCTTATCGCAAGAGCTTTATCCAACAATACAAATTATCTTTTATTAGATGAGCCTACTTCTTCTCTTGGACCGAAAGAAGTTGAAACCTTCGGGCAACTATTAAAAGATTTAACATTGAAAGGAATTGGCATCATCTTAATTTCTCATCGTTTATCAGAGATTCGAAATTTCGCGGATGATGTAACCGTATTACATAACGGTAAAGTTGCACTTTCTGAAGCGATCACAAAGGTTACAGATCAACAAATTGTGGAAGCGATGACTGGAAAACAACTTACACTTCCTATTAATACAGCGCCAAAACGAGGGAGCGAAGAATTATTTAAAGTACAAGAACTTCCATTACACAAAGACCATTCTCCCCTTTCTCTCACCGTACGGAAAGGTGAAACTGTTGTGATATACGGATTAATTGGCAGTGGCAAAACAACACTTGCTGAAACGTTATTTGGTACTCGTCATACTTATCACGCAGAAATAGATGGTCAAACAATAACAATTAAAACACCGCGAGATGCGATTAAAGCAAAGATCGCACTTGTACCAGAGGAAAGAAGAAAACAAGGTGTATTTCTTTCGGAAGATATTATAAGCCACACTAATTTACACCAATCAGGTTGGAGACGAAAGCAAACCGAAGTAAATAATGCTACTACAGCAATTTCTTCTTTCAGCATTTCACCCAATGACCCAAAAGCATTTATTCATTCACTTAGCGGTGGAAACCAGCAAAAAGTCTCCATTGCAAAGTGGCATGGATTCAAACCGAATCTATTTCTTTTGGACGAGCCAACTAAAGGTGTAGACATAGCTGCAAAACAAGACATTTTTCAATTCATTCGTAACATTACTGAAAACGGAAGTTCCGTAATTTACTTCACAGGAGAACAAGATGAAGCACTACATATCGCTGATCGCATTCTTATACTCGCAAACGGAGAATTTGTAGGTGAATACTTACCAGACGGACTATCTCCTGAACAGCTTTTACATTTATCTGAAGGGAGTTATTCCATTGAATCTCGTTCATAAAACAAAAACTAAGAAACTATATTTACCTACTCATCTTTTTTATCAATTTAGTACGATTGCTATCATTATAGGTGTTACAATTTTCTTCTCTATCGTCAACGATTCTTTTTTAACATACAACAATATTAGTGATATTTTACGTTCCATTTCTATCGTAACGTTACTTGCAATTGGTGTTACCTTTACATT
This sequence comes from Bacillus sp. AR13-1, assembly GCF_008042285.1. Lineage (NCBI taxonomy): Bacteria > Bacillati > Bacillota > Bacilli > Caryophanales > Bacillaceae > Bacillus > Bacillus sp. AR13-1. The sequence continues at coordinate 24,842 of NZ_QNUA01000013.1, read as the reverse complement.
AATTGTAGATGGATTTGATTTATCAGTCGGCTCTACCGCTAGTTTAGCAACCATTGCCGCTGCTTCCTGTCTCATTTTATATCGACAAGAACTATTAGTCACACTCCTTGTTCCTATTCTTTGTGGGCTATTAGTTGGATTATTAAATGCACTACTCGTTATCCGAATTAAACTACCAGATTTACTAGCTACATTAAGTATCATGTATATCGTGAATGGACTACACTTAACATTTTCAAAAGGATCTTCTATTTATGAAGGAATGTCTGGTGCCAAAGGACATTTTATTCCATCCTTTTTATTTATCGGTCAAGGTTCTGTGTTAGGAATTCCAGTCCCTGTCATTATCATGCTTATCGTCGTTTTAATTGCATATGTATTTTTAGAAAAAACAACGTACGGTCGTTTCTTTTATATGACAGGTGGGAATCGAGAAGCTGCTAGACTAGCTGGTATTCCTACTGATCGTTACCGTGTATATGCTTATATGATTAGCGGCTTACTTGCCTCTATTGGCGGTATTATTCTATGTAGCCGCGTTGGAACAGGACAAGTTTCAGCTGGCGCCCCATTATTAATGGATGCAGTTGCAGCTGCCTATATCGGTTATGCAATGTTCGGTGCTAAGAAACCAAATGTCATCGGAACATTTCTTGGTTCCGTATTAATTGGAATCATATTAAACGGCCTTACAATGATGAACGTTCCTTATTATGCGCAAGATATCATTAAAGGCAGTATTTTAATTGCAGCTTTAGCCTTTTCATTTATTAAAAAGAAGCGTAAATAAAAAAGTAGCGCATCGAATTCCGATGCGCTACTTTCCTTTTGCAACAATCACACGAACTACTTTCAACGCAAAAAGCAAAAGACCGTTCGCTATTGCTGTAACACCTAAGAAGATTGCTATCATAAGCTCTCCCATTCCGTTATTAAATATAAAAATAATAGAAGAAATGAAAGCCAAAATAAACAATATGAACGCTGGTATATATTTAATAAAAGGCTTCTCAAATGATCTTTTAGAAAGAAGAAATGTAATTAACAATGTCATAATAAAAACAAAATATACCGCAAATAAAAAAGTCATATGAAAGCCTCCTCTACGACCAAACTACTTAAAAGAGGTTAGAAACCTTTAATATTTCTCATTTACCTGCAATTCTTTACTATACTTTTGAATGAACACTGATGAAATAACCATTACCATTCCTATACTAAAACCAATAAGCTGATCTAATAACATTTCATCATGAATGAACCAGCGTAGTAGAAATACGCCACCAAAAATAAGCAACATTGTAAATCCAGTATGTCTAAGCCCTTTATATACATTTTCCATATGTATCACCTCTCTACATACTTTTATCCATATTATACCATAATCCCAAAATGTATATAACCAACATTCGGTATTGAAACCAATAATAAAAAAGGCTGCAGAGAACTCCTTCTCCACAGCCTAATTATTATTTTTGCAAAAACGCCTGTAAATCTGCAAATTGTCTCTTTGCATCTTCATAGCCTTGCTCATATAAACTTTGTAATTTAGCCGTATCCTTTTCCATACGATCTACTTGAAGCGGCACTTCTGGGCGAATAACAAATAAATTACCAGCTTGCTCTTCTTTTTCAATGTAGTGAAGTGTTTCATTATACACTTCATAACGATTCAGCATCGTATTTACAAGGTTTGGATACTTCTTATAAGCCTTTGCTGCAATCCAACCAAATTTTGATTTTTTCTTCGCGTAACCATGATTTCTCGTCAAAATAACGACTGATTTTTTAAATCCATCTTCCTGTGCTTTACGAACTGGAATCGGATCTGAAATCCCGCCATCTAACAATTGCTTACCTCGGTAGTTTACTGCCGGTGCAATGAAAGGTAATGAACTAGATGCTTGCAATAAATTTAGTGCATCATCATTCGTTCCCTCTTTTTCAAAATAAACAGACTGTCCTGTTTCACAATCAGTTGTTCCTACAAGGAAACGCTCTGGACTATTAAAGTATGTTTCAAAATCAAACGGTACATGCTTTTCTGGAATTTCATGAAAAATGAATTCCATATCAAATAGCTGACGTTTTTTCCACAAGTTTTTATACGATAAATACTGCGGATGTGATGCATAATCAATATTTACTGTTTTATTTCTATTTCTTTGTCTGGAAAGATACGACGCTGCATGACAAGCACCAGCTGATACACCAATTACATATGGAAAATATAAATCTTGTTCCATAAAATATTCTAATATCCCGCCCGTATATACACCACGCATACCGCCGCCTTCTAATACTAACCCCGTATTTTCAAGCATGTTATTCTCTCCTCTTTATATATATTGACTCTTTAATTATTCACTATGTTAAGTATCTTTTTCTATTATATATGAGTTCTTTCAGAAATTATATTGAAAAGGCTTGAAATGGAGGGGTTTTTTCTTCCAATTATATTTCCAAATGACCAGAGACATCCTTTATAAACCTTTGAATAAAATCTTGCTCTTCTTTCGTATATCCATCTAAAAGTAACAGCCACTTTTCTTCAGCTTGTTTATGCAATTTTTCATGAGCTTTATATATTTCATCTCCTCTTTCCGTTAAGCGGAAGAAAATTTCTTTTTGATTATCTAACATTTGCATTTTCTCAACGAATTGCTTTTGAAACAACTTTGTACAAATTTTAGAGATTGCGCCTTTCGTCATTCCCATTTCTGTTGCAATAGCAGTTACATTCATCAGACCATTTTTTCCGATACACTCGATAACATGTAACTCAGATAAAGACATACCACTTACACCTGTCTCACGAAGAAACTTCTCATTATTTTCTTTCAAATGCTCTTCTTTTTTATGAAAAAGTGTACGAATATCCGAAAGTATTTCCATTTGTTTCGCTGTACGTTCCAATCCATTCGCCTCCTAAGTTTCCAAAGAAACAATTTAACTATATACCATTTTAAAATCATTTTTTCATCTTTACAAGTGAGAAAATCATGTTAAAATTAATTTAGTTTCCAAGGAAACCAAATGACAAGGAGGTTAACATTATGGAAAAAACCAAACTGAATTTCATTTTATATGTTGTCTGTATGAGTGCCTTACTCGGTTCCTTCGCTCAAAATATTTATACACCTATCTTGCCGATGATTCAAAATTCGTTTCATACTTCTCTTTATCTTGTAAATTTAACCGTTTCACTTTTCACATTCGTTCTTGCGGTTATGCAGCTCATATACGGACCTTTAATTGATACAAAGGGAAGAAAATCTGTCCTTATCCCTAGTTTAATCATTAGTACAATCGGCTCAATTGGTTGTGCTTTCTCACCAAACATTTACTTATTTCTATTTTTTAGAGCTGTTCAAGCTATAGGAATAGCGGCTATACCTGTAGTTGCAGCAACGATTATCGGTGATTTATTTGAAGGAAAAGAACGCGGAGAAGCGATGAGCCTTTATCAAATGTTACTTGCTCTCGCACCTGCAATCGGTCCTCTCATAGGTGGCTATCTCGGCAGTATAAATGGCCACTTATCTGTATTTCTTTTTTTATCTACAATTGGCATCATCTTATTAATTATAAACATTTCACTACTTCCAGAAACAAAACCAAATGTAATTGAGAAACCTAAAGCAAAAAAGAATTACTGGCTTATCTTAAAAAATAAAACTGGATTTTCCATTACACTTATTGGCTTTATTCAATTTTGTATATATTTCTGTTTCCTCGTTTTTTTACCTAGCATATTAACAAATATATTTCATCTAAGCGCAAGCGAAATTGGTCTTATGTTTGTACCGATGTCCCTTTCTCTTATGTTAGGAAGCTATTGCTACAAATTTTTGCAAAAACATTTCACAACAAAGCAGGCTTTATTCATCACTAGTTTCTTCAACATTATATGTGTCACTTTATTCTCTTTCACATATAGCATCAATATCCCATCCGTAATTATCGTTACCTCTTTATACGGTTTTAGTATGGGACTTTCTATGCCGACTCACACTACTTTATTAACGGAAGAATTCGTACAAGAACGCGCAACTGCCATCGGTATGTACAACTTCATTCGCTATCTTGGTATGGGTACAGGGCCTATTGTAGGTGGGTTTCTTTTATTTAATCAAAATTACTTTTGGATTTTCTTCCTAGGGGCAATTATATTTCTACTTATAGTTTTACACGCAATGAAAATGCTACATTCCCATGCTGCACAAAGAGCTTAAGAGACCTATAGATGGTCTCTTAAGCTCTTTGATCAGCAACGATATGAATATCAATATACTTCGTTTGTCTCATAATTTCATTTACAATAGAACCTTTTCGTATTTCTTCCCACCGTGTTCTCGCCGATTGCCCAAGTAAAACTTGTGTCACCTGTAGTCTTTTTGCAACTTCAATAATAACATCAGCGGGCTTTCTTCCCTTTGCTTCTTCTAATACAAAGCTCGCATCAAATTGATTCGTTAGCGATTTCCATTCTTCAATCGTTTGCTTTTTGCCTGCTGAAATAGAATCTATATTTTCTCTTTCAACGTTTAACACATACAATTCAGCATTTAGCCGATCAGCCATGCGCCAACCTCTCCGTATTAATTTCTCTGCTGTTGAACTGTATTGTACACAAACGAGAATTTTTTCTTTCACACCGATCGGTTCTATTACTGTTTGGCTAATTTTCTCATCCATATCATCTGCAACTTCTCGAAGTGATAACTCTCTTAATGCCCCTAAATTATTTATCGTAAAGAAGTTTTGTAAGCTTTGTTGAATTTTTTCTTCCTTATATATCTTTCCATCTATTAATCTCTTCCGGAGTACCTCAGGTGTTGCATCAACAAGCTGAATTTCATTTGCTTTTTGTAAAATAAAGTCTGGAATACGCTCTCGTACTTTGACATTCGTAATTTGAGCTACAATATCATGAACGCTTTCTAAATGTTGAATATTAAACGCTGATAATACAGATATACCGGCATCTAACAATTCCTGCACATCCATGTAACGTTTCTTATTTTTCGATCCGGGAATATTACTATGCGCAAGTTCATCCACAACAACAATTTGTGGTGCCCGCTTTATAATTTCTTCTACATCAAGTTCATAAAATACTTTCCCTTTATAATCTATTTCTTTTAAAGGAACTTTTTCTAAATCAGCAATTGCTTCTTCCGTCTCTTTTCTACCGTGTGTTTCAATTAAACCAACTACAATATCAATACCGTCTTTTTTCATCTCTCTTGCATCAAATAGCATTTTATAACTTTTCCCAACTCCAGGTGCAGCCCCTACGTATAGCTTTAACTTTCCGCGATTTTGCTGCCGAATATATTCTAAATACTCTTCTGGCGTTCGCCTTTGAAACGTCGGTTTATAGTCATCCGCATACAAAACACTCACAACCTTTCTTTCGAAACAACGCTACCTCAATCCGTTAGATTGAGGTAGCACTGTTACTATTTCATTAGTTTCTGTAATTCTAAATTTAACTTTAAGACGTTCACGCGATCTTCTCCAAACAAGCCAAGCGCTGCACCTTCCGTTTGATCCTTAATCAATTGATCTAGCTTTTCTTTCGAAATATTCGTTAATTTCGAGATGCGATCTACCTGTACAGAAGCCGCCTTCGGACTAATGTCAGGATCAAGCCCTGAACCTGAATTCGTCACTAAATCTATTGGTACTTCTGTAACTGGAATGGCCCGGTTTTGTTTCTTCCAGTCATCAATACTTTTCTCAACTCGTTTTGCTAAATCTGGATTAGACGGTGCATAGTTATTTGAACCAGATGCTTCTGCTTTATATTCTATACTAGAGACACGTCCATGAAAATAACGTGGATCTGTGAAATTTTGACCGATTAATTTTGAACCAACTACTTCATCTTTATCATTATATATAAGACTTCCATCCGCATTATCCTTCATTACCGCTTGCGCAATACCAGTTACAATAAGTGGGTATACGAGGCCGCACAAAACTAGAAATATAAAAGTAATACGAATAATTGGTGAAATTATACTTTGTTTTTTCGCCATCTTTTTTCCCCTCTTCCTTATATGAACAAGCCGACAATCATATCAATTACTTTAATTCCAATGAATGGAACGATAACTCCACCAAGCCCATAAATGAGTAAGTTTCGGCTAAGCAATGCATTAGAACTCATCGGTTTATACGCAATACCTTTCATCGCTAACGGAATTAGTAGTGGAATAATAACTGCATTAAATATTAATGCTGATAAAATCGCTGAAAGTGGCGATGTTAATTTCATAATGTTCAATGCTTCCATTTGCGGAATTGCTAATGTAAACATCGCTGGAATGATTGCAAAGTATTTTGCTATATCGTTTGCAATACTAAACGTTGTTAACGCACCACGCGTCATTAACAATTGCTTACCAATTCCTACAACCTCAATGATTTTTGTTGGATTCGAATCTAGATCAATCATATTCGCTGCTTCTTTCGCAGCTGTCGTACCACTATTCATCGCTAATCCAACATCCGCCTGCGCTAATGCCGGGGCATCATTTGTACCATCACCTGTCATCGCTACAAGTTTCCCTTTGTCTTGCTCTGCTTTAATAACCGCAATTTTATCTTCTGGTTTACACTCAGCAACGAATTCATCTACTCCTGCTTCCTTTGCAATTGTTGCTGCTGTTAACGGATTATCACCTGTACACATAACCGTTTTAATCCCCATTTGGCGCAATTGTTCAAAACGTTCACGCATACCAGGTTTCACTGTATCCTTTAAATATATTAAACCGTAAATACGATTGTCTACTGCAACTACAAGTGGTGTTCCGCCTTCTTTTGAAATCAAATCTGCTTTTTGATTCACATCTTTTGGAATCATCCCGCCTTGCGATTGAACCCATTCAATCACGGCACCAACAGCACCTTTTCTCACTTTCGTTCCATCCTGTAAATCAACACCGCTCATTCTTGTTTCTGCTTTAAATGGAACAAATTCACCTTGTTCTGCAATTTCTCTATTATATGATATAGATTTCGTTTGTACATATTCTATAACAGATCGACCTTCTGGTGTTTCATCTAAAACTGAGCTAATCGCAGCCCATTTTCCTACTTGTTCAATCGTTTCATTTCCCACAGGGAGTAGTGTATGTGCCATACGGTTCCCGAAAGTAATCGTACCCGTTTTGTCTAAAATAATTGTATTAATATCACCCGCAGCTTCTACTGCTTTCCCTGACATTGCTAGCACATTAAACTTTGTCACGCGGTCCATCCCGGCAATACCAATCGCTGATAATAACCCACCAATTGTCGTTGGAATTAAACAAACTAACAACGCTACAAGTACAGCAGTATCAATTTGAAACCCTAGATAATTTGTGAAAATCGGCAACGTCACAACGACGATTAAGAAAATAAGCGTTAAACTCGTTAATACTGTATTTAAAGCAATCTCATTCGGCGTTTTTTGACGCGCAGCTCCTTCTACTAAAGAAATCATTTTATCAATAAATGATTCGCCAGGGTTACTCGTAATTACAATCGTAATCTCATCACTTACGACCATCGTACCGCCTGTTACGGAACAAAAATCACCACCCGCTTCTTTTATAACAGGAGCTGATTCTCCTGTTATTGCAGATTCATCTACAGACGCTAATCCTTTAATTACTTCACCATCATTCGGAATCATTTCTCCTTGTTTTACAATAACAACGTCACCTTTTCTCAGATCAGTTGCTGAAACTTGAACAATGTCTCCATTTTCTTTTACAACGTTTGCAAACACATCTTTCTTCGATTGTTTTAAAGAATCGGCTTGCGCTTTACCACGACCTTCAGCCAACGCTTCTGCAAAGTTAGCAAATAAAACTGTAAATAATAGAATAAGAGAAACTGTTATATTAAACCATCCTGGTACACTACTGGAAATACTTGGAAGAAAGGATAAAATTAACGTAATGATAAATCCAATTTCCACAACAAACATAATCGGATTCTTTATCATTACTTTCGGGTTCAATTTCGCAAAGGATTGTTTCATCGCATGTGTCACGATATCACGATCCATCGTTTTCGCTTGTCTAACTTCATCTTCTACAGCATGTATTTGTGACTGATTTACTTGTTTTTCTTTTACTACTACCGGTCTCATCATTTACCCTCCATTACTTCAATGTAAGAAATTCTGCAATTGGGCCGAGTACTAACATCGGGAAAAATGTTAACGCACCAACAATTACAATCGTTCCAATAAAGATTCCTCCAAATAAACCATTATCCGTACGGAACGTTCCGACTGTTTCTGGTACTACCGTCTTCTCTTTCAATGAAGCTGCCACAGCTAGCATCGTAATTAAACTGAAATAACGTCCTAAAAACATAACTAAACCAGTCGTAATATTCCAAAACGGTGTATTATCTGCTAATCCTTCAAATCCAGATCCGTTATTCGCAGCTGACGATGTGTATTCATATACAACTTGCGTTAAACCGTGAAAACCGGAGTGAGAAATCGCATCCGTTCCTAAACTTGTTGAAAGAGCTAATGCTGAAAATCCTAAAATAAGTAATGGATGAAATAGAATCGTTACTGCAATTAATTTCATTTCCTTACCTTCAATCTTTTTACCTAAAAACTCTGGTGTCCTTCCGACCATTAATCCAGATATAAAGACTGCAATAATTGCATACATAATAATATTAATAAAGCCCGCTCCAACACCACCGTATACTGTATTCAACATCATATTTACGAGTGGTACTAATCCGCCAATTGGTGTTAACGTATCATGCATCGTATTAACGGCCCCTGTTTCAGCAGCTGTCGTTACTGTTGCGTATAGTGAAGAAAATACTGTTCCAAATCGCACTTCTTTTCCTTCTGTACTTCCTTGTACATGTTCGATACCCATTCCATTTAATGCCGGATTACCATTTAATTCAGATGTAGTAATCGTTATAAATCCGAGTAAAAACACCATAAATAGTGAAACGAAAAGGGTACGTCCTTGTTTTTTATTTCCTACCATTCTTCCGTACGTAAATGGAAGTGCTGTTGGCAATAACATCATAAGCATCATTTGCAAAATATTACTCATTTGCCCTGGATTTTCGAAAGGATGTGTAGAGTTTGCTCCGAAAAATCCTCCGCCGTTATTTCCAAGTTCCTTAATGGAAACGAATGATGCAACTGGACCACGTAAAATACTTTGCTTCGCACCATCAATTGTTTGTGCTGTAACCGCCCCATCTAACGTTTGTGGTACACCAAGTGCGACAAAGACTAACGCCGCAATAAATGCGATAGGAAGAAAAACTCTCGTTAACGCTCTCGTAAAATCAACGAAAAAGTTACCAAGTTCTTTTCCAGCGAGCCCTCTTATAAATGCCATAACGATGGCTAACGTCGTTGCTGGTGCCGCAAACATTAAAAATGTAATCCCGATTAATTGTGATAAATAAGATAAACCATTTTCACCGCTGTAATGTTGTAAGTTTGTATCAGCCATAAAACTAATCGCTGTATTAAAAGCGAGCGTAGGCTTCATCCCTTCAATATGCGCTGGATTTAATGGCAATACACCTTGTAATCTGAAAATGAAATATACGACGACAATCATAAATCCATTGAGTAGAACTAATGATAATGCATACTGTTTCCACGTTTGATTGTATCCTTTTACACCTGTAATTTTAAAAATAAGTTTCTCAAAAGGCCCGAATACTTTATCTAGCTTCTTGCTACCTTGAAAGGCTTTCTCTAAATAAATCCCCGTTGGCTTTGCTACTAAAATAAACAAGAGCATTGTAATAACGACTGCAACCCAAATCATAATGAATGATTCCCCCTAATTAAAACTTTTCTGGATTTAATAATGCGTATACTAAGTACACCGTAATCGCTGCAACAATAACCGATAAGGCAATCATCATGATTGCTTCCCTTCTTTCACAACTTTATCTGACCAACTTGCAAGACTTGCCATCGATGCGACTAACCCAACAAAAATACCGATCATTACAACATCTAACATAACTACCCCTCACTTTTGTTAATTTTTACCATCTAGTTATCAAAAAAAGAACACTAAGCTCTACTTAGTGTTCGAAACGAACAACACAAAGTAAACCTCCTCTCTAAACGCTTACGAGGTTAGCTGTCGGATTCGGGCCTAAAGAGTAGCCCTACTTTCAAAATTGAAAGATTCACCCCAAGTGACAATGCACAAAATTGGTTCCCCCGCTCCATTTCTGGAACTCAGCGATTTTAGGTTTTTTTTGGAAATTTTACGAATGATTTATGAGAGTAAATATACTCCTCTAAATTTAACTTGTAAAGGGGTAAATTACTGAAAATAAGAAAATATCCATCTATTTAAGCGTTTACATTAGTTGTTATTAATATTTTTTCATCTGTTTTCTCGTCTTTCCTTTCTTTTTCACAGAAATGATCTTTTAAATACGAAATAAAAAGAGCGAATTACATGAAGTGCATAGCTTGTTGCACTCAGCATTCGCTCTTTTTTCATTCAACCTTTATTCTCCACGCAAAAAAGCACGCAAATTTCTCCCTCGAATATAAACTTGTGATAATTCCGCATGTAACTGCTCATATTCGGTAATATCCGCCTCTAAATACAAAACATCTTTTGATGGTAATATAATATATGGACCTGGAAAAAGAGGATCGAGCACTACCAATTCGTGAACTCTCTCTACCGATATCGCCCAACGATTCGCTATATCTCCTAGTAACAACACTTTCATCTTCATTTCCCCCACCTTATTCAAAAAATAAAAAAGAAATATTATCACAGTTCGTAAACACTACAAATTTAGCTCCAATTGTTTCATAGAGCCTGGCCGGATAGCGTTTATTCTTTGTAACAACAGTAATAGGCGCTTGAAAAGAAAAACGAATGTGTTCTGTGAAGAAACTAACTATCGGAAGCTCATCCCCTAGTAAAATCACCTTCTTAATACGTGTGCAAATACTAGTAAAATCCTTCTCCTTATTACAGCTATAAGCTGATTCAAACCCATACTCTCTAACTTCAGCCGCTATCTCTTCATTGGCTGTAAAAATAATTAACTCATGCTGAAATGCTACTAGCTCTCTTAAACTCTTTACCTTGTTTTTTTCTCCAACACAAATAAGTGTTAGTTCCATGTACCTCATCCTCCTTAGCATAAAAGAACTCAAACATAGATTGATATTCTCCTATACTAATCAGACCGATGAAGTGATGTATCCATCATGGCACCGTCCTCTCTCAAGACGCTTACGAAGTTAGCTGTCGGATTCGGACTTTGAGAGTAGCCCTACTTTCAACATTGAAAGATTCACCCCTAGTGACGACGCACAAATTGGTTCCTCCGCTCCATACATTTGGACTCAGCGTATTACAAAAAATATATTCTGGCTGATATATTACTCCTGTATTTGGAAAAAGTAAACACAAAAAAAGCCAGTTAACAAACTGGCTTCTCGTATCTTTATACATGCGTCTTATTCAATTTATATGCAAAATGATTCGTCGGCCCATGACCACTTCCAATATTCAATGGCTCTTCAATTGCTATACTAATAAATCGTTTTGCTTCTTGAACTGCCTCTTCCATCAAGTAGCCCTTCGCAAGTCCTGCTGTAACCGCTGAAGCAAATGTACACCCACTTCCGTGCGTTTGCTTCGAAGGAATTCGTTCACTTCTAAATTCAATAAACTGCTCACCATCAAAGAGTAAATCAATTACTTCATTACCTTGATATTCTGCATGTCCGCCCTTCATAAGCACATATTTAGCCCCTAATTCATGCAATACTTTTGCAGCTTCCTTACTATCTTCTACATTATGAATCTCCATTCCAGTTAACACTTCTGCTTCAGGAACATTCGGTGTGACAACAGTTGCTACTGGCAATAAATATTCTTTTAATGCTTGTACTGCTTCTTGTTGTAATAATGACGCACCGCCTTTAGCAATCATAACAGGATCTAGCACAATATTATTCCAGCCAAATTTCTTAATATGCTCTGCCACAATTTGAATAATTTCACTACTAAATAACATTCCCAGTTTCACAGCATCTGGCGTTAAATCCGTACCAATTGAATTCAGCTGCTCCGTAATCCCTTCTAAAGAAACAGGATATACCCCTTGAACGCCAAACGTATTTTGAGCAGTAATTGCTGTAATAGCCGTCATTCCATACACACCAAGCTCTTGGAATGTTTTTAAATCCGCCTGAATCCCAGCGCCGCCTCCGCTATCAGACCCTGCAATTGTTAAAGCTTTATTCACTTTCATCCCACTCATCCTTTTCTACCCAAAATAGCGATGATAAATTGTTTTCGCTTCGCTTATATCTTTCGTGCCATGTACAAGTACACGGCCATCTTTAAAAGCAACTAATCTCTTTTCTTCAACCGAAAATGATAATAAATATGGATTTACATTCAAATCATTCACGCGATCATTCAGCAATTTTTTATATTGTTCAAAATCCATTTCCTCTTTATGAGGTGGTCTAATTTGAACTGTATTTCTCCCGCATAACACTGCTGTTTTTGAAGTGTTTTCCTTATTTAAATATGGATATACTGCCTGTTCACCACACGATAGACAATTATGTTTACGAAGCTTTCGCACATTCATACATGAATATTCATTTTTCCATACATCAAATGATACAAGCCCATCTCGAAGCGAGTCATAATCTTCTACTAACAGTTTAAGTGTTTCCGTTACTTGATGAGAAACGACAAGAGACACAGCAGGCGATATAATCCCCGCTGTATCACATGTCGCTCCGCCAAGCGGAATCGATTGTAATAAACAAGATAAACATGGCGTTTTTCCTGGAAGAATAGTATAAGAAAGACCGTAACTCCCTACACATGCCCCATAAACCCATGGAATAGAATATTTTTGCGATATATCATTCACAATGAAACGTGTTTCAAAATTGTCAGTCGCATCGATGATTACATCAACATTTGTAACGAGTTCTTCCAACTCTTCAGCCGTTACATCCTGAACGAGAGCTTCTACTCTTACTTCACTATTAACCTCTTCTAGACGTTTTTTTGCCGCTACAGCCTTCGGAAGATTATTCTCTACATCACTCTCTGCATACAATTGTTGTCTTTGCAAATTACTCCAATCGACATAATCACGGTCAACAATTGTTACTTGACCGACGCCTGCTCTTACAAACATCTCTGCGTTTGCACTACCTAATGCGCCTGCACCGATAATAAGTACATGCTTTGTCCTTATCTTTTGTTGCCCTTCTTCCCCAATTGGAGAAAATAGCTCTTGGCGAGAATATCGATTATTCAACTACGCTCATTCCTTCTAAAGGACTACTTGCTGTTGCACAACGTTTACGTGCAATACGACCTGCTTCAAACCCTAATCGTCCTGCCTCAATACCTAATTTCATTGCATATGCCATTTTAATAGGATCGTTCGATCCAGATACTGCAGTATTTAATAACACACCATCTGCTCCTAATTCCATTGCAAATGCTGCATCAGCTGGACTACCAATACCAGCGTCAACGATAACTGGTACTGTCGCTTGTTCAATAATGAAACTTAAATTTAATGGATTTACAATACCAAGCCCTGAACCAATCGGTGATGCTCCTGGCATAATCGCGTGTACACCAAGTTCTTGTAATTTACGAGCTAATACAACATCATCAGATGTGTATGGTAGAACGATAAATCCTTCTTCTAGTAACATTTCAGATGCCTTTAACGTTTCTACTGGATCAGGTAATAACGTTCTATCATCACCAATAACTTCTACTTTTATCATGTCACAAAGTCCAGAAGCTTTTGCTAATTTTGCAATACGAACAGCTTCTTCAGCATTTTTTGCTCCTGCTGTATTCGGTAATAACGTATATTTTTTCACATCAAGTTTCTCTAATAAATTAGGCTGCTTCGCATCGAATATATCCATACGACGTACTGCGAATGTTAAAATCTCAGCCTCAGAAACATCAATTGCCTTTTGCTGCACATCAAAATCAGGGAATTTCCCTGTTCCTAATAAAAGTCTAGAATGAAATGAAAATTGTCCAATGTTTAACATAATCAACCGCCTCCTACGAAAGTTACAATCTCAATTTGGTCCCCATCAAAAACAGATGTATCGTTATGATCATCTTTTTGTAAAATATCTTTATTACGTTCTACTACAACAATTCTGTTATCTAACTCTAAATGTGTAAGTAGCCCAGCTACTGTTTTCACACTCTCTGGTACTTCAATTTGGTTACCATTAATTTTTAAATTCAAACTTCCATCCCCTTTCTAAACCGTTTTAGAAAGCAATGAATCTAGCAAGTGATTCTCCTGCTTTCCTTCTATTAAATCAGCCATATACTGACCAGAAACAGGACTTAATAAAATGCCGTTTCGATAATGTCCAGTACAAGCATATAAACCTTTTATTTCTTCATGCTCTCCCATATAAGGAGCTTCATGATTAGACTGCGGTCTTAACCCAGCCCACGTACTTTCCCATTCTGCTTCTTTTAAAGCAGGCAATATTGTATACGCACGCTCTAATATGGAAGTAATACTTTCTGGTTGTACAGATTTATTAAATGTATGAGGCTTCATCGTTGCCCCAATCACATAACGGCCACCGCGCTTCGGCGTAATATAAAACCTCTCCTGGAAAATAGGAGCTTTCAACAGAGGTTTCCTGCTTCTTACTGCAACAACCTCCCCCTTAACAGGATATGTACCCCAATCACTCTGAAAATAATGTAGCAATTTCGTACTCCATGATCCTCCGGCGATAACGACTTTTTCACATGTGATTACACCTTCGCTTGTCACAATTCCAGTCACTTTATTATTTTCAATACGAATATCAAACACTTCTGTTTGTTCATATATATCAGCTCCGGAAATTGCTGCAGAATGTGCGAATGCTTTCGTAAGCTCTGGTGCAATAACTTGACCATCTTTCGGATAATACACCGCCCCTATAATTGACTCGGAAAGAAACGGCTCTTTTTCCCGTAAATGGTCCCCCGTTAGAAATCGGGAATCTTCACCTGTTTTCTGCTGCCAATCCATAATATGAAGAATTCTTTTCTTCTCATCTTCATTTTGAGCGATGCGATAAATGCCCTTTTCTTCATACCCAATATCGATGCCTGTTTTTTCACGTAAAACTGCTGCAAGTTGTGGAAATATAGCACGGCTTTCTCTAGCAAGCTCAAACAACGGATCATATGCATCCCATTCTGCCTGAACACCGAGCAAACCAGCAGCTGCTTTCGAAGCTTCAGATGCGATTCTTTGCTTCTCTACAATCGCTACTTTATGCCCTCTTTCTGCTAGAAAGTGTGCAACTGAACTACCAATTACACCTCCGCCAATAATCGCTACATCATACTTCTTACACATGTTTTTCCGCCCACTTTCTTATTGATTCCTTATAAGATTTCGCCTTGCTATACGGATTACTACTGCTTATAATCCCGGACATAACAGCAATGCCACTTACACCATTTGCAAGAACATCACCTGTATTTTCAGGGGTAATCCCACCAATTGCAGTTATTGGTATGGATAAACAACTTGCCATATGAGCAATTTCTTCTAATCCTCTCGCTGGCACACCTTTTTTACAATCTGTCGGAAATACATGACCATAAACGAGTGAATCTGCTCCATTTTTAAATGCTACTATCGCTTCATCTAGCGAATGTACTGAATAACCGACATGCAAATAAGAAAACTTTTCTTTTACTAACCTTACATCTGCGCTTCGATATCCTAGCTGAACACGCGGAATATTTAATAGAATAGCAATATCAATTCGATCATTTATCACTATCTTCGATGCTGGAAAGCCTTTCCCCAAAAGACTTTCCACACCTTCATACAATTCCTTCGTACTTTTCTCACGCTCACGAATATGCAAATAATCGATCTCACTCTCAATTTGCATCGCTACATTCACTAACTCTTCGAATGGCATATGGCCATTTGAGATTACATGGAGCTCATTTTTCATATTCATTCGCCTACTTTAAAATGTTTTCAAATAATTCATCGGCTGGAACGATTTCTTTCGTCATTCCTTTGTCTTTCAACCATTTGTTTTGTTTCTCCCATGACTCTTTTGAATCCGATAAGAATGGCTCATCTTTCGTTTCCATCTTCTCTAATAAAATTTTCATACTTTCTTTTTCAACTTCTGGTACAAGCGGGAAGTTTTCTTTTTCTTGATGATTTAATAAAATATTTAATGCTTCATCGGGTTTTTTCTTCATAAAGTCATACCCTTTTTGTGCCCCACGTAAAAAGGCTTGCAATGCTTCTTTATCTTTTTTCAACGTTTTATCACCCGTTACAAACACAAGCTCATGATAGTTCGGTACACCATAATCTGCTGGATTAAAGTATGCTGGTTCATGACCTTCATGACGCATAACAGGTACTTCATGGTTAATGTATGCCCCTGTTACCGCATCCACTTTTTTCGTAATTAATGCTGGTACTAAATCAAAGCCAACATCGACTACTTTCACTGTATCTGGATTACCACCAGCTTCTTTTACCATCGTTTTTAAATACATCTCACTTAAAGGTGTTCCAGAATATCCAACTGTTTTCCCCTCTAAATCTTTTGGCGATTGAATGCCTGCTGATTTCAGTGATACAACATGATTTAACGGTGAACGTACGACAGCTCCAATTGATTTCACTGGAATTTGTTCATTTGCTTTTGCCATGACAACATCTGGTTGATAATACAAACCAACTGTCACTTTCCCTGCTGCCGCTAGCGTTAATGGATCAGTCGGATTAGAAGGGAATTTAATATTCACCTTGACTCCTTCTTCTTTAAAGTATCCTTTTTCAATTGCCGTATAAATAAAGCTATGTACCGCATTCGGGTACCAATCAAGCATTACTGTTATTTCTTTTTCTGATTTATTCTTATCTGATGCCGAGTTACTCGAACATCCTGCAATCATTGCAACTAATAATGTAAACACAAAGATGCGTTTTAATAATTTCATGAATGTTTCCTCCAACTAATAAATTTCTTTTCCAATATGGAAATAAGTATGACGAAGAAAATAGCTAATAATGATAACAATACGATTGGTGCAAATACACCAGCTCCGTCTAACTGCGTCATCATTCTTTTACTGAAATATCCAAGCCCAGCTTGTGCACCGAGCCATTCACCAATCGCTGCCCCAATAACGCTAAGTGGTACCGCAATTTTTAACGCTGAAAAAAAGTAAGGAAGAGCAGATGGCAACTTTAGCTTTAGAAAAACATCTTTTTTCGTTGCACCATATGTAACTAATAGCTCCTCCCATTCTTTTTTCGTACTGCGCAGTCCATCATACGTATTGACCGCAATTGGGAAAAACGTAATTAAAACGGTAACAACAACCTTACTCCAGATGGTATATCCAAACCATAAAACGAAGAGCGGCGCAAGCGCAGTAATCGGGATGGTTTGTGAAGCAACTAATAACGGATAAAATGCTCTTTCCATCCACGTACTCGCATTCATTAACATTGCTAGCCCTACGCCCAGTACGATAGAAATAACAACGCCTATTAAAACGACGTACAACGTTGCAGGTAAATGAACGGTAAATAATATATCTTTCAGCGCCCATATCTTCATTACAATTGCAGAAGGTGATGGCAAAATGTACATCTCATCTACAATTCTTGCTCCTACTTCCCACAGAGCAAGTAAAATTCCACTTAATATTAGGGCAGGTAATAACTCCTTCAAGCGATTCATCATACGAGTACCTGCCTTTGTAACATACTAAGGAGCTCTTCTTTAAGCGCTAACACTTCAGGCTTATATAAATCTTTTCTTGTTCGGTTACGATCAAGCGGCACAATTCGCTCAGTTAAAGTTGCTATCGGTTGATTTTCTACAACCAAAATTCGATTAGAAAGAAACAATGCTTCTTCAACATCATGAGTGATAAATAAAATTGTTTTTTCCCACTCTTTCCATTGTTCAAACAACCATTCTTGCAAAGATGCCTTCGTTAAAGCGTCCAATGCGCTAAACGGTTCATCTAACAATAATATCTCCCCGCCTGTTAATAAAGTTCGGATAAAAGATACGCGTTGCCTCATACCACCAGATAAATCTTTCGGATATTTTTTCTCGTACCCTTGTAAACCAAATTTATGTAACAGTTGTTTCGCTTTTACTTGCGCTTCTTTCTTCTGCACACCTTGGCACTCTAGCGGCAGGGCAGCATTCTCAATAATCGTCCTCCACGGCAAGAGCATATCTTTTTGGGGCATATACCCTACAGGATGACTCTTTGTTTTTGTCAGCTCTATCTGTCCAGTACTTGCCTCTTCTAAGCCTGTAATAAGGCGAAATAAAGTACTTTTCCCGCATCCACTCGGCCCGATAATACTTACAAACTCTTTATCTTGTATAGAAGCATTTAATTCATTGATGATTGGTTTCTCATCATAATGAAAGGAAACATTATGAAACTGTAGTATGTTCTTGCTCCTCAAAACCCCACATCTCCTTACGATAAGCCATATCCCAGAATAAATATTCAAATCGGCTGGAATATAAGAAAATCTCCTCTAATCGGTCTAGCTCTTTCTCTGACTTTCCAACTGCCATTTCATTTAATAAATCTATTAACCAAATACAAAGGTTACCGTATTCTTCAGAACAATATCCTTGAATCCACTCTCCAAAGAACTCATGATCGCTTGCTCCAGGAATATCATTTAAACGCTTTCCGATCTCCCAATAGCTCCACATACATGGAAGTAAAGCTGATATTAATTCTGCAAGTGTGCCATTTTGAGATACAGACATCATGTAATTTGTATAGGCTAAATTTTTAGCAGATGGTTTCGCAGATTCTATCTCCTCTACAGTAATGCCAAGTTTATTTGCATACTGTTTATGGATCGTCATTTCTCCATTTAAAATCCCATCAATTTGCTCTGCAAATTTTGCCATAACTTGTGGATTCGTTGCCTTTACAACCCCAATTGCATATAGCTTTGCATAATCTAACAAATATAAATAATCTTGAATAATATAATACTGGAATTTGTCTTTTTCCAACGTACCATCCCCCATACCTACTACAAACGGATGATTATGACTTTTCTCCCAAACAGGCTGCACCGTATCAAATAATCTTTCACAAAATTTCATTAATAATTCCCCTTCCTATATATCTATTTATCTCAATAAAAAAACCACTTCTGTATATAAGAAGTGGTTACAGCAAATAAAATTATAATTTATTCGTTGTTCCACTTCCCTTCGCTAGTATTATCTAGATCAGGTGTTGTAAGGGTTAAGGATTATTCCTCTCTCAGCACGAAAAGCACCCCTAGTGGTGTTAATATGAAATTTTCAAATAAAAAAGCCCCGTTTCTATACGCAAAGAAACGGGGACTCATTGTTAATGTCCGAATTGCTTCCCTACGCTAGCATAATCTAGATCAGGTAATAAAAAGGATCAAAGGCTTATGGCCCTACTCTCAGCTGGCAACACCAGCCCTCCTAGCAAACTATAAAATTATCACTGTCAGTATAACATCGCCATAAGACATCATCAACTGTTTTAATTTTCTTAATTAAGAATTAATTCTTAACGTGTTAAACAAATATAAATGCGACCTCACAAATGATATATACAATATTTATATACGAATCTCTCTTCTGACATTATTTTTATTGATTTCATATTACATTTATGTGAATACGACCAATATATTATATCTTTATACTATAATAAAATTACAACTATACAACTAGAGGAGGTCTTTATTACATGAATATGAAAGCCACAGCTTTAACAGCAACTACTATCGCAATTGCTTCTTTACTTCCTTCTATGGGAGAATCCGATATACAAACAGCGGCTGCTAAGCAACCATCTACAGTAAAAACTGGATATGTAAAAATTGACAACGTTGCACTACATCAAAATAGCCATACAGACAGTGCAATAGTTGATACCATTCGATTTAATAGCCCGGTTACTATTCTTGAAACAGTTCAAGATTGGTATAAAGTATCTGTTAACAACAAAACAGGCTATATGAAAAAAGATGCAATTCTATTCAAAAAAAATGTTCAACCAAAGTCTCAATATATCGTAACTGCAAACGCATTAAACGTTCGTTCTGAACCTAATACAGAGTCTTCTATTCTAGATATATTACCAAATGGTCAATTCATTACCATTCAAGGTGAACAAGGAGATTGGTACAAAATATTACATAACGGTCAAATTGGTTACGTACAAAAAACATTTGTATCTAATGGATCCACACCTCTAGTAAAAGGTGTAACAGTACAAGGTTCTCCTTCGTATACTGTTGCAACACCAAAATTAAATGTACGTAGCAATGCTAGCACAAGTGGCACTCTACTTGGCTCATTACAAAATGGTACACAAGTACAAGTAGTAGAAACGGTAGGTACTTGGTATAAAATTCGTTTTGGCACAGGATACGGATATGTAGCAAAACACTATGTAGTGCAAAATCAACCACAAGCTAAAACAGCTCAACCTGCATCAATTCCAGCAGTTTTCAAATTCCCTACTCAAGGGAAAATCAGCTCCACTTTTGATATGCGCTGGGAGCAAATGCATTATGGTATAGATATAGCAGCACAAGGAAATGTCTCTATTCAAGCTGCTGCTGCAGGTAAGGTTGTGAAATCTTATTATTCGGCTAGCTACGGCAATGTCGTGTTCATCGCCCATCAAATAAATGGGAAATTATATACAACAGTTTATGCTCATATGAAGGATCGCACTGTACAAGCTGGTGATCAAGTACAAACTGGACAATTAGTAGGTCATATGGGAAACACAGGTCATTCATACGGGCAACATCTCCATTTTGAATTACATAATGGGGAATGGAATTTTGAAAAAACAAATGCAGTAAACCCACTGCCATATTTAGTTAGGTAAATTATATGCCACGCAATATACCTCTCTTTATTGAATACCTGGCCTTTTTAGGTTTAATCTGTTGTTTAATCATTTATAATACGAACACTGTATTTTTATCTATTATTATTGCTTTTGTTGCTTTAGAAATCATTATGGAAGCATTACAAATGCGGCTAAAACAAAAAATTGCCCATATTTATAATGTAATTTTTCTTTTAAGTGCTCTTGTAACAAATATAATTAGTAATGGTTTTTATTTATCTACCGTACTTCCTGTATTCTTTATAGGTGTTTTATTATTCATAGCTAGATACGTTCATGTTCCTAATAACCAAAAACATGAACAAGAAGCTTAGAAAGAGGAGACACTGTGTACCAATCTTTCAAAGATAATCCAATGAAATATATATTGAATTTATATGAAAAAATGAATACTTTTTTTGGTATACAAGGAAGTTATACTGCACAATTTCTCCTTTATGGAATGTTATTTCTTATCTTAGGTACTTTCTCCTTGCTTTACTAACAAAAAAAGGATCTCACATAAACTTGAGATCCTTTTTAATTTATATTAATTTTTAATATGAAAAATATGGTTTATCCACAAGCATATTTTTCATAAATGAAACTAAGATTATATTTTTTCTCTAAGCTCATTCTTTGTTCATCGTCGCACCAATAGAAAAGAATATCATGAATCGTTGCATAACGCTTATTTTTAAGAAATAGTTTAAAGAATGATGGTAAACAATCATGTAATTGTATAAATATATAATTGCGTAGTATTTCTTCTTTGTATTCAATTCCCTTACAAATATACAGTAATTCTTCACAGTAATATGCATGCTGTGGAACTTGGATCATTTCGAAAAATGGTACATATGATAGTAGCTTTCCAATAAAATGACCATACCGATCCATTACCCCTATCGTCATATGCTCCATCATTTCTTTCATCACATATAAATAATCATCTACATGAGTTGTCTTTAAAGGGTCTAATCGATCGGAAATTTGTGAAAGTACAGCTCTTTGACAAGCTAAAACCGCTTGACTAGGTCCATAATATGATAGGAAGTCTGTACACTTACGATACTTCCGTAATAAGTCATGTGTATATAAATCATACACAAAAGTATTACAATACATTGCCAGACTCATCATATCACTATTTAATTGCTCTTTTGACAGTAGCTTAGCTCGCTTACACATATAAAAGAATGTAAATTCCAATACTTCTTTATGAGATAATAGATGTTTGCAATCTGTTATACATTTCTCATTAAATTTAACTCGATCCCAAATTTCTACATCCTCAGCTGTTAATTCACCAATACGATATTTAATAATTAAATAGTTTAAAGCAACTGCTTTCGTCAAAAGATCCCATGTTTCATACTCCAATGAAGTTCGGACAAATTCATCTAGCCCTTGGGTTATCATAAAAGCATTTGCCTCTTCATACCAACCAATCTCTTGACATAAACGAAGAATACGTACTAGAGTTGGAATTTCATCTTTATGAAACTGCGGTAAATTCTTTACTTTATTCATGCCATATACGATAAATGGCGCTAAATTTTCTTCTTTATAAAATTCTTTTTCTTTCCATACTAATATAGTTCGCTCTTTCCCTTCACCTTTTGGATGACAAGGTACAAGCAAAGAAAATAACTCAGCGAAATCATTTGGTTCTATATATGTATCTGTAACCAAATTCCAATTTGGATCGCCCTGTACAGCCCTCATATAATTCCCCTTCCCTTTTTATCCCGCTATTTGCGGGCAGTAAGACTCCCACCTCAAAATTCTGCGAATGCGAGGAAGTTAGGTAGGAGATAAAACTGCCCATAAAAGCCCGATTGGTTCAACTAATAATTATTTTGGGATGGACACCCCCCAATAATTAAAGTTTCACTTTATCTATGTAGGAAATATTAATTCATTATTACATCATTAACGATGAATATTGTTATATTCAAAATCTATCATAATACTTATATCTCTCAGTATATCATTTTTTCTCTTATTAAAAATCAGGAATGACAAATTTAAAAAAACTGTCAAAAATATTGACGCTATACTTATTATATAATGTCTCAGATACATCACGCTAACATATTAGTTTAATCCGTATATACTAGAATAATGTATCTGATCTTTATAAATAGTTTATTCCGTATGCTCTGAGATTTCACTTAAAGCAAACCCTGCTTGATCATCTGCTGATTTTCTTATAGCTAAATCACCTAGTGCTAGCATCCCAACAAGTTGACCGCTCTCAACAACCGGTAACCGTCTAATTTGATATTGTGCCATTAATTCTGTAGCTTTTTCAATAGAATCATCTGGAGAAACTGAAACAATGTTTGTTGTCATTACATTTGTAATTTGATTAGATCCAGGATGTTTTTCAGCAATCCCACGAACAACTAAGTCTCGATCAGTAACAAGCCCAACAACTTGTTTATTTTCAATAACAGGAATCAATCCAACCGATTCTTCTTTCATTTTTACAGCTGCCTCATATACATTGTCTAATGGTGTACAATGTACGATATGAGTACTCATAAGTTCTCTAACTTGCGTCATTTTTCATCTCCTCCTTTTAATACATACCATAGCTTTTCCTAAATCCCTTTATTTATTTCAGAAAAATAAGGTGATAAAAAGAGGCTTATACATAATAAAAAAGAGTCAGCAATATGCTGACTCTTTTTTTATGACCCGTACGGGATTCGAACCCGTGTTACCGCCGTGAAAGGGCGGTGTCTTAACCACTTGACCAACGGGCCATGGCTCCGCAGGTAGGACTCGAACCTACGACCGATCGGTTAACAGCCGATAGCTCTACCACTGAGCTACTGCGGAATATATATGGTGGGCCTAAATGGACTCGAACCATCGACCTCACGCTTATCAGGCGTGCGCTCTAACCAGCTGAGCTATAGGCCCATACTTTACAGGGGCAGTAGGAATTGAACCCACACTGGAGGTTTTGGAGACCTCAGTTCTACCTTTAAACTATGCCCCTAAATGATGCCGGCTAGAGGACTTGAACCCCCAACCTACTGATTACAAGTCAGTTGCTCTACCAATTGAGCTAAGCCGGCATAAAAAAAAACAAAAAAATGGTGGCTCGGGACGGAATCGAACCGCCGACACGAGGATTTTCAGTCCTCTGCTCTACCGACTGAGCTACCGAGCCAACATAAAATGGCGGTCCCGACCGGGGTCGAACCGGCGATCTCCTGCGTGACAGGCAGGCATGTTAACCACTACACCACGGGACCATTGGTTGCGGGGACAGGATTTGAACCTGCGACCTTCGGATTATGAGCCCGACGAGCTACCGTACTGCTCCACCCCGCGACGATATTATGTTTTAAAAATAAATGGAGGAGGTAGAGGGATTCGAACCCCCGCGCGACTCTCGCCGCCTGTCGGTTTTCAAGACCGATCCCTTCAGCCGAACTTGGGTATACCTCCATGAAGGAAAAATTAATATCTTATTCATTTTTATATGTAACTAAACCACTTTTTAAAAAAATGGAGGAGGTAGAGGGATTCGAACCCCCGCGCGACTCTCGCCGCCTGTCGGTTTTCAAGACCGATCCCTTCAGCCGAACTTGGGTATACCTCCGACATATAAAAAATAAAGTGGAGCCTAGCGGGATCGAACCGCTGACCTCCTGCGTGCAAGGCAGGCGCTCTCCCAGCTGAGCTAAGGCCCCATGTTTTTGGGAAAATCGGGAAGACAGGATTTGAACCTGCGACCCCCTGGTCCCAAACCAGGTGCTCTACCAAGCTGAGCCACTTCCCGTTAATAAAAGCGCGCCCGAGAGGAGTCGA
>NZ_QNUA01000012.1:0-184594 GCF_008042285.1 Bacillus sp. AR13-1 | reverse complement strand
ATGAAAGGCTGATTGTTTTTCACTACACTTTTTTATGTATACAGTATATCCCTGCTATAATAAAACAAAAAAGACCTTTATACGTTAAAGATCTTTTTCATCTTATTTTTGTTACAAAAAACGCCAGAATCTAAAAAAACTTACTTTATGATTTGTATTTTTATATATAAATTAAAGGTTATAAGACTACCAGCATCTTCTCGATTAACATTTTTCACATTAAATATTTCTTGCAATATGCGGTTTGCTGTAATGACTTGTTCCACCACCACCCACTACTACTTTTCCGCCTTTTTCGAAGATTAACAATTTACTTGAACCATCTGAAAGAAGTACTATTACTTCAGCATGATCACTTGTCGCTACATAGATTACATAACCACTTTTTGAAATACAAGTTTCCCAATGCTTATCAAATTCTGATCTTACAACTCGATTAGAATACACTTGATTTTCAATTCTTCCTGGCTGTTCATTTTCCAATTTTTTCTTACCTCCTTCCAAAGTTGTCATTTATATATAAATGACGGTTTCTCAATAAATTAGTGACCGTCCTTAATATAAATAGTATATGTAGTTAGTAGGAGAATGCTTGGACAATGAAAACGTAACAGCATTTAAGTATTTTACAATCGGAATTTTTCCTTAATCATTACAGCTACTTCTTTAGCACTCAAATGAGTATTATTAATTTTTATGTACTCTTCTTTTTCAATTTCATCATGAAATGAATTTAATCTATGTTTTTTCATCGTTTCTTTTAAATTTTTTTCAGACCATTCAATGTCTCTTTTTTTCGGTTTATGCTCTAGTCTATGTGGACTTTTATTTCGCTCTAATCTTTCATCTAATTCTGCCTCGAGCTCTACAAAATATACTGCTGCGCCTTTTGATTCAAAAATACTTACTACATGGTTTATGTAATCCCAATCCGATTGAAGATCAAATGCCCATACATATGTAAAAATCATTCCGTATAAATCACTTTTAGACACTTCTTCAAATAGTTCATTACGAAACAAACTTACTAACCGTTGTGCTTCCGCTTTGTACTGTAATCAAAAAACGAGCTAACAAAATCAATCGTCATATGATTATGAAATAGCTTTAAATCAGTTATTTTTTCTAACTAATGCCCGACCGTCATTTTCCCGACTGCTTGCGGGCCAAATATTAAGATGAATTTCATTTGTTTTCCTCCGATTTTTCTCTATAAACAATTAAATAAAACATATCCTAAAATTGAAAATAAGGCAGTCGATGTTGTGTCGATTGCCTTATTTTCATGAATAGTTCCTATATTATTACTTTCGTACAGCTTCAAAAGTAATAATTTGTTCTGCATTTGACGGTTGCTTTTCATAAACATAGTCAGCAGAGCAAGTAATGTCAGTGAAACCTATACTTTCTAAAAGGAGTTTAAACTCTTCTATTCCATACCACCGCATTGCAAAACGTTGTAGTTCAGTTTGTACTAACTGTCCTTTACTCCATTTTTCATATTTTAAATATGATACAGTTACTTGGTTAAGCCAATCTATTTCAATTGATTTATTTTCTAATGTAATTCCGTCCCCGCTTGGTAAGGAAAAAGTCGATGTATGAATCTCACCCGTCTTCCAGTCATATGGAAGCGCAAGATCTACAATTAAACGCCCGCCTAGATTAAGATGTTCATAAAAACATTTCAAAGCGTTTATAGAATCATCACGATTTTCAATTAAACAAAAGGATCCGGTAGGAATTATTATCGCCTCATATTTATATGGTAATGAAAATTGTTGTAAGCTTCCTTGGTATAAATTAAGGTTTAAGCCTCTCTCTTTACAACGCTTACGGCAAGAATCTAGCATTTCAGGTGAATAATCTATCCCATCAACTTTAAATCCAACTTCAAGAAGTGGAATAATGACACGCCCTGATCCTACTGCCGCTTCGAGAATTCTTCCCCCACAATTATTTAAACGTTCTTGGTAATACTCAATATCACCATTTAAAGAGTAACCGACAGGTTTTGTGAAATCATATAATTCCGTACAAAGTGTACTATAATAACTAAACATTTATTTTCTCCTCCGTTTTATGTGTACGGAAGATTCTAATTTACTTAATCTTTCCGTACCTCAAATTTTAATGAGAATTCGAAAGAGCTGACTGTCATAATTTATCACTCACTTTCCATGTAATATATTTACATTGTATAATATTTCCTCGCGATTGAACATATAAAAGTTGAAAATTCCGATTATAAATAAAGAGCTTACTATAGTAAGCTCTTTATCAAAAACTATTTATTTCACAATCGGCAATGTCACTTCGCTCAATTTCACCGTTAGCTTCGTTCCTGCTTTCGGTCTAATTGTATAATCGTAATCACTTGCGATTAAAACGACCCCCATTTGATGCCCTGCTTTAAATACATAATCATCTGGCTGCATGTCCCATGTAAATGTGTAATCTTTACCAGGTTGAATCGCTGTTGAATTTTCTATACTATTTAAGTTTTGCGGATCCATCCAACCTCTCGTTACAATTTCAGGCCTCGCTCCGCCATAATCAACAAGTAAAGCTGTTAAATTTGAAACAGATCGATCAATATTTCCTGTTATTGAAATTTTAGGCGTACCACTTATTCGCATATCTTTTTGCAGTACAGGCATTGTATATACTAATCGATTCGCTATTTCTAACTCAGGGTTTTCTACTAGTTGATTTGACTTTATTTTAGCATCATCTACTAATGAGAAAACATTGTTTACTGATCCCATACTTAATGGTAGATTGACTGCTTTATTACTTAAATACATACGGACTTTTGATGGTACAGCTGCTGGATCTGGCCAATTTTTTATTTTTTGCCACGATTTATTTTCACGTTGTACATCTACCATCGGTTCATCCATAATTCCATTTTCAATTCCATATAACCAATAATCGAACCATTTATTTTGGGTTTGTTGCCAGTTATTACTTGATGTTCCGCCATGTCCACCTTGATGTAACCACATTTTACGAGGAACATTATTTTTGCCAAGAGCTTCCCACCACTGTGCGAACTGCTTCGTTTTTACATTCCAATCATTTAAACCGTGAACAACAAACACACTAGCCTTCACATTCTTAACATCTTTTACATAGTTACGTTTATCCCAAAAATCGTTATAATCGCCTGTTTTACGATCTTGTCCAGCTGTTAGTTCTTTAATAATTTGCCCGCAAACTTCAGGGTTCTTTCTTGTTAGTACTGCTTCTGCCATATTATCTGTATCTTCTCCCTGATATCCACCTGGCGCAATAACCGCCCCATTTGCACGATAATAATCATACCAGCTACTAATCGCTGCGATTGGAATAATTGTTTTTAACCCTTCCACTCCTGTCGTTGCGACAGCATTCGGTAACGTACCATTATAAGAAACTCCTGTCATTCCTACATTTCCCGTAGACCAATTTGCATTTACTTCCTTACCATCCTCTGTATATGCTTTTGCACGCCCATTTACCCAATCAATGACAGACTTCGTCCCTAGTATTTCTTGTTCATCTCCAGTTGTCGGACATCCATCTGATTTTCCAGTTCCGATACTTTCGCCTAAAATAACTGCATATCCTCTCGGAACATAATAATTACCATACGACCCAAGATTAACTGCCCCATACGGTTTTCCTTCATACGCATACAATTCTTCATCAACATTATAAACAGGCACATCTTTTAATCCAGATCGATATGGACTCATTTCATATATAACAGGAACTTTTACATTTGATTCTGTCTTTGGACGCATAACTTTAATCGATACTCGATCTTTCCTACCATCTCTATCACTATCGACTTCTGTCTCTACAAATAAATTTTCAATAATTGCTTCATCAAGAGAATAGATTGGTTTTGTCATCCCATTTTCCAATTGAATTTTTGTGTTTGGAGTTAAAGCTTCTGAAACTTGACCATTTAACTTAATATCACGCCCTTTTACAGAGCTCCCTTCATTTTCTGCATGTGCAGTCATACTAGAAACTCCTGAAGTAATTGTTAAAGATAATATAGCTGAAAGTGTTATTGCTAATTTCTTTTTCCTCATGCCCTTCCCTCCCCATATATTCCTTCTTTTACTATACATTAAAAATGCAGAAAATTCAGTTTATATTTCGTAGAAAGTTGAGAATTTTGTAAAACATTCGAATCTTTCAAGATAATAGAAAAGGAACTAATAACAATTAGTTCCTTTCTATATACATATAAAATTGTATTTCTCCATCTTCTACCGAAACTCCGTATTCAAAACCATGTCTTTCTAATATACTTTTTACAATCGCTAATCCTAATCCAGTACCTGATTTTTCTTTACTGCGAGAAGACTCTAATACGTAAAAAGGCTCCCAAATTTTATCTATCTCTTTAATTCCCTCAGCAGCAATACCATTTTGAATTTGAAAATACACAATGCCATTTTTCTCTTCTAATATGATTTTTATATTTTGATTCGTTGTATATTTTATCGCATTAGAAATTAAATTTTGAAAGACCATTCTCATTTTATTTAAATCAGCATAAACAATCGTGTCACCAACACTATAGTCCACTTGCAACTTGATTTCTTTCGACTCCAGTTCAATCTTATGCTTATCTATTATACTTTGTACTAGTGGTTCAATAGGGAATTCTTCTTTTTGTAAAATATCTCTTTCTAGTTTAGAAAATCGCAATAACTCTTCAATTAAATTTGAAATTTGATCTGTTTGTTTAATGATTGTATCAACATATGTGCCATCATCTAAACCGTCTTTTATTCCCATAGAATATGCTTTTACTAATGCGATTGGTGTTTTTAATTCATGAGTTACATCGCCCATAAATCGTTTTAAGTGGTCATTTCGATCTGTTAAATCTTGATGTGCTTCATGTAATTTATCACTCATAATGTTTATACTATTTGCTAAATCACCTATTTCATCATTCGTTTTAACTTTCGTCCGTTTAAATTTCAGACGTGAAATATCTTCTGCGACATCACTCAATTCATTCAGTGGTGTAGTGATTGTTTTTGAAAAAATCCAGACGAGCACGATAATAAGAAATAGTGAGAATCCCAAAATGTATATATAAAATGAGTTAAGCGTTTTAATTACTTCATTGGAATGTGCGATAGAAACTCCTACTAAAATCAACATATCATCTTTCGCAATGTATTTCGCAAAAAAACTAGATTTTATCTTTTCTTGATCATATATTTTATTCGATTGTCCGATGTTCTTCACTTTCGTAATTTCTTCTTTTGTAATCCAAAGTTTATTCAATGCAACTCTCTTTTTTGTAAGTTGCATGCGTAATTCTTCATTAATAGCATCTTCTGAACTATTTATTGATGTATACGCAATCGTAACATTACCTTCATTTTCAATATGATTTATAGCATCATCCAGTTCTTTACGCGGTATTGACTGGATTTGCGCTGTAATGCCTTCTAAGCTTTCGCGTGTTTTGTGCACATTATATTTTGGTAAAAAATAGTTAATTAATAATAAAGAGATGGCAAAAATAAGGATGACTGTTAAAGAGATGCTGAAAAATAACTTTTTACCGAGTTTATTCACACTCTTCCTCCAAACTGTATCCTAAACCGCGATGTGTCTTTATAATATTTCCTCCTATTTTTTTACGTAATCTTCTTACATGCGTATCAACCGTTCGCTCTTCCCCAAAATAATCAAATCCCCAGACGATATCTAACAACTTTTTCCTCGTTAAAATCGTGCCTTTGTGATTTAAAAAGCACTTTATTAATTGTAATTCTGTCTTTGTAATGTCTAATTCTTTCTCATTTTTATATACTTTATTTTTGGTGAAATCTATTTTTAAATCTTGAACTTGAATAACATCTTCATGCTGTACAAGCTTTTTCGCTCGCGTAATTAGCACTCCTGGGTGAAATGGTTTTTTCACATACTCATCTGCCCCGCTTTGAAGAGCTGCTAATTCATCTTCACTTTCACTTTTCGCAGTAAGCATTAATACTTTTACACTCGAATTCTTTTTTATTTCCTGACAGACATTAATACCACTACTTTTCGGCATCATCCAGTCTAAAATAGCTAAGTCAATTTTCTCATCATAAAATATTTGAAGTGCTTCCTCTCCATCTTTTGCTAATAAAACTTCGAAGCCTTCTTTTTCAAAATATGCTTTTAAAATTTTCAGCATATCTTGTTCATCATCCGCGATTAATACTTTCATTACATTTCCTCCATTACTTATAAACAAATATCAATTTTATCATACAACTTCTTTGTTACATCAATGTGACATAAAAATATTTACAACGTTTGAGGGTATAGTAAGTGTGAGGTGTTATTTCATGTTCAAAAAAATAGGAGTCATTACTCTTCTCTTCTTTTTATTATCAACAAATGCGTTCGCAAATACAAATAAACAAATTGAAGTATTTGATTGTAAAAAAGAAATGGTGGTCCAAAAACAATCTTTAGATTCAGCTATTCAAAAAGAAGCTGTTCAATATGCTAAATCCATTACTGGCCCGTTCAAAAACTTAAACGTCGTTCCGAAAGATGGACATATGATAAAAATCCCATTATCGAAACCTGTTCCTATTACAAATCAATGGTTACATACAACAATTGATGAAGTACTCATCCTTCTCCCACTTAACGAAAAACCTTACATTATGCTTTACGATGATGAAAATAATCCGCATTTTTATTATGTAAAAGGTAATCCGAAAACTTTATTGAAACAAATGAATGTTAAATTATAATTAATTAAAGATCCCGCAAGTATCATTCGCGGGATCTTTCTTTATCAGTTAACAACTTGATTTTCATTTAAAAAATTAATAATCTGCCTTTTGTGATGGTTATCGTGATCTACGAATTCTTTAATAATATATATTAGAGAGTACGGCATTCCAGTATGAGGACAATATGATACTCCATTGGCAGTTAAATGTTCCTTTAACTTTCCAATAGACAGTCGGTTAAGCTCTTGAACAAGTAAATCTCTTTTAGCTTGTGCTTCTTCAAGAAGTTTTATCTTAGATATACCTGATTTTGCATAATTAGAGGCTTGTTTATTATATGTATCAAAGTCAGGGAACTCCATTCCCTGTCCATCTCTCACTGATGATAATGTCTCACGTAAAAGATAGTCATCCCAATTCATAATATGAGATACAATCTCACCAATAGTCCATTTCCCCTCTGATATTGGCGCTGTCCACAATTCTTCTTTCATACCTTTCAATGTGGTTATCCATATTGAATAATCTTTAAAATCATTAATAATTTTATTTTCTCCCATCATCTAATCCCCATTCTAATAGTAGATTCAAATAAATTATACCATAAATCTACATGATATAGAACGAACGTTCTCTTGGAGATCAAATAATAATTCACTACATCCTTTTATCTAAGTTTAGATAATGGCTTGTTCCTACATACATTTTCCCTTTCGCAAATCCACTCGAAATATAAAATTGATCCCCCTGTTCTGTATCTGTATGTAAGACAACAATAGTAAAATAGATTTTTGCATCGCTTAAGATTCTCCCTAACAGTAACTTTCCTAATCCTTTCCGCCGGTAATCTTTTGCAATATAAAATCTTCTTAATCGACCAATCTTATTGTTTTTCGTATACGGATCTTGATTTAATCCTCCAATTCCAATTAACGTATCCTCTCGAAAGATTCCATATAAACATTCACCTGTTTTACTAAACGTATTTCTTTTACTTTCATATTCATTTTTTAATTTTAATAAGAAGTTAAAACCTTCTTCTTTACTTTCCTGGACAAGGTGATTGACCTCATATTTTAGCAAATCTCCAATTCGTTTTATTTGTATATCTTCCAGCTTAATCTCCCACTTTCTCTATCCAAATGTATCTTTTTGAAAAATAAAAATGCCCAAGAATATATTATCCTGAGCATTCATTTGAATGTGAACTTATTCATTTTGTTATGTACGTATTCTTCAATTCTGGTAATATCCCCTTCAGTTCCATTAAATCATCAATTACTAAATCAGCATGAGCAAGCTCATCTTCTTGTGCAAAATCAAAATTACATCCAATCGCAATTAAACCATTATCTTTTGCCGCATTAATATCCGATAAACGATCCCCAACTACCGCTGCCTCTTGTATATCATACTTCTTCAAAATGCCTTTAACTAAATCACCTTTATTTAGCGAGTGTATTTGTTCAATACTGAATGTTTCCGTAATCCATTGGTCTAAATCATAATAAGATACGATTGCCTGTAAATATTCCGTTAAACCATTACTAGCAATGTAAATGGAACAGTTATTTTCTTTTATAAAACTAAAAACTTCCTTTACATTCGGATATAAAGCACCATTTCCGCTCTTTATATTTTCAATTAGTCTTTCTAAAAAATATGCATCTGTTTGTTCCCTTACTTCATTAGAGTGATTAGGTAATAAAGCTTCCCAAACTTTAGGTAAAGGTACACCCATAATTTCACGATATTTATCAATTGGTGTTATCGTATCCCATAATTGTAGTGACCGTAAATGATCAAATGTATCATCTAGTGATAACTCTAAAATTTTATCTGTTTGAAATAAAGTTCCATCCATATCGAAAATTAGTGCTTGTAACATGATACTCTCTCCCATTCTTTACTTATGAACTACAATACAGCTTTACTCGAAATATTTTTAAGCATCTCAACAATAATTTCTGAACAATATTTCGCTGCGTTTTTCGCGAAATCATCATATGAAACTTGCGCTGAATCATCTGCACTATCAGAAATGCATCTCAAAACTAGAAATGGTATGTCATTTATATAAGCAACATGTCCAATTGCTGCTCCTTCCATTTCTGTACAATGAGGTGCATATTCAGTGACTAATTTCTCCTTTAATTTTGAATCCTCGACGAAGCATTCTCCGCTGACGATTCTTCCTTCATGAACAGTAATATTTAAACTACTACTATTACAAGCTTCTCGTGCTAACACTCTTAACTCTTTACTTGCAGTAAACGATTCTTGGAACGGAAATAAATTCTTCATTTGATTTTTTCTAACATCATGATGAGTAACATTTGTAGAAATAACTAAATCACCAACTTTCACATCCGGATGTAATCCACCCGCAACTCCTGTATTAATGATAGTGTCTATATCAAACTTACTAATTAATATTTGTGTACATGCGGCAGCATTTACTTTTCCTACACCACATCGCGTAATAATAATTTCTGTATCCATGTAGTTTCCTTTATAAAAAGGTATTCCCGCAATAGTATGTTCCTCTTTAACAAGTAGTTTTTCTAATAGTAAGTCTACTTCTATTTGCATTGCTCCGATAATGCCAATTCTGTTCATGTATGTAGTCCCTTAATTAATTTGCAAATATTCATCAATATCTTTATGAATTTGCATAAAAGCTTTATTCCAAAATTCATACTCTGTTAGATCAATATCAAAATGTTTTTTCATCAATTCTTCAACTGGAGTCTTTCCTGTTTCTCGTAAAAACTCTTTATACCTCAAATGAAATGCATTTTTATTTTTATTTGCTATTTCGATTAAACTAAAACTCGCTAAATACCCAAATGTGTATGGATAATTGTAAAAAGGAACGTCTGCTATATAAAACTGAACGTATTTCATCCAAACAAATGGCTGATATTCGCTTAATGCATTTCCGTATGCTTCTTTTTGTACCAATATAGATAATTTCTCAATTTCATCAGCACTTAAAGGACCTTCCTTGCATTCTTCATAAAACTTCTTCTCAAACTGAAACGATGCACGAATTGCCATAACATAATTAAAACTATTTCTTATTTTCCAGCTAAGCAATGACTTTTTCATCTCTACACAATCTGTTGTTTGAATTAAATAATTCATGGTTACCATCTCAAAGAAAATAGACGCTGATTCAGCTGTACTCATTGGCAGATAATCATCTAAAAATGTTGTAGATTGTTCAAGACTCATAACATAAAAATGCCAAGCGTGTCCTAGTTCATGGGCAAGTACTCTTACACTATCAATTGTTCCATCATAACGAAGTGAAATGCGAGATTCTTTTTCACTGAAAAAAGGAGCACAAAATCCACCCGGCGGTTTATTATCTCTCGGTTCAGCATCGATCCAGCCATTCGCTATTGCATTCTGTGCGAACTGTGCCAATTCTTCATCTATATTTTTTAGTGCATCATATATGTTTTTTACTGCTACTGAAAAAGGAATAACAGCCTTATTACTTTCCTTCCATGTCATTAGCTCGTGCCATGTAATTGAATTCTTTCCTTTTTTATAACCGTTTAACGCAATTACTAGCTTCGTAAGATTTTGTTCCGTTGTATTCCACATTTGGGATAATGCAGTTTCAGAGATGCCATTTGCTTGTAGTGATTGTTTTAAAATCTCTGTCCCTTCCATTTCATCACTTTTAGCATGACGTAATCTTCCTATTTGATTCAATACAGTAGCAAAGATATCTTTTTCCTTATTCAAAGCATTTGTAAGAGAATCAAATACTATTAATCTTTCATTATGATCATCACTATTCATCGCAACGTAATTTGCTTGTCCAAATGATAAAGTCTCTTTATCGTGTATTACTACTATCTTATTTCTTAATTGTGCATACATATCTTCCCAAGCTTTTAATTCATTTTCTATTAGTTTAATACTTGAATGATTTGCATGAACACTTTGTCCCTTACTAGATTCTATTAATAGTTGGACTTCTTTCTTTAATTGATTTACTTTTACACTTAGTAAAGTATCTTCAGGATGCTTCTCATCTTCATCAGCACGGCAATATAAGTAATACTCTGCTTTTTCGATAGCCTGTATAAGTTGTGAAAGGATTACTGAATCTTTTGTTGCTTTATATTCTATAATTAACCGTTCTATAGAAAATATAAGATCTTGTTTATTAGAATAAAGTCTGTCTAAATCCCATTTAGTTGGAGCTTGAATACGTATATTCATTTTAATAGCCTCCTATTTTTACAAATAGTTACAACAATTTAATCCCTCCATAATTATATATGAATCTCCAATATTTAGATATCTCTAAATATTAAAACTTAAACGAATGTATTTTAACATTCCTTATTCTGCTCCCTCCCATTTACAAGTCTACCTTTTATGCAATATAAATAGCATAAAGACGCTAAAGCTACAACTATTGGAATAAGTATGACTCCTCCAATAAAGGGATAAACCGCTATACAACATATAAAAGCTATTATAGAAAAAACTTTACCTAATCTATTATTTATTAACTTAATTCCGGCCGCAGTACCGACTATATATGTAACAATCCCTAACGAGTTCGGTATTAATACGATTCTATCTATACTAATATGAAAAACGAAACATATTAACAAACCTATTATTGCAATAAAACCTACAACTTTTATTGCATTTGTTGGCGCTGCTCTTTTTACATTAATACTTGCTAAATAACGAGGTGCAACTTCTTCCTGCCCTAGCGAATAGCCTAAACGGCCCATGCTTGCGATAAATGCATTTGTCGTCCCTAAGCAAATAATAAAAGCTACAAATCCAATTAACCATGCAAATTGATTACCTAATGTTTGTTTTATTACAAGTACTAGAGCTGTAGTATTATCAGCATTAATATGATATGATTTTGTTCCAATTACTGATAATGCAATCCCCATATATAAAAATCCAATAATAATAATTGCAAATCCTGTAGACAAAATAATATTTCTTTTTCTAGGTGCTTTAAATTCTGGAGCTAAACTCGCAATTGCTTCCCAACCGAAAAACGACCAAAAAATTAATAATGACGCATCTAAAATCGGGTTTACTGCTTTCATAGAAATATGTACATTTATATTTTTCATTTCAATATAAGGTAGTGAGCTTATAATTGTTACGATTAAAATAAAAAAAGTTAATACACCGATACATACTTGAAATGAACCGCTCATTTTTAATCCAAATAAATTAAAGCCGATAGAAATACTTACTATGATTAACCCGATAATATAAGAAAAATACGATGGTAAAGAAAAGACTTTTACTATATACATTCCACCTGTCAGTGATACAATGATTTGCCCAACACTACCTGCGATAAAAAAACACCACCCTATAATCGCACCTACTTTTTTACCAAAAGCCTTCTCAGAAAAAGTTGCAATTCCCCCTGCACTTGGATGCTCAATAGATAAAAAAGCGAATGTTAATGCAAGTGGGATACTAAGTAAAATCATAATAAGCCAAGAAATAATCGCATTCCCTTCCGCTATACTCGCAGTCATACCAGGTAATATAAGAATTCCTGATCCTAAAACTGCCCCTACGTATAAAGCTGTTCCCTTTTTAATAGAAATTGTTTCGTTGAAATGATTAGACATTACATGCACCTCCATTTATATTTTAATTATAGAAAGTTATCAGTCTATTCAACATTCAATTGTGTATGTAATTTAGCATTAGATTTTATATTATGCATGTATTTCAGAAGTTTACTTTCAACTTTGCAAAGGAGCATGAGTAATGGATGAGATTGATAAGAAAATAACCCTATTATTACAAGAAGATGCCAGGATGACACTTACAGAAATGACTGAGCATCTACACCTTAGCCACCCTAGCGTTACAGAAAGACTAAAAAGGTTACAAGATGCAGGAATAATCGAAAAGTATACAGCACGGATATCACTGGATACAGTTGGAAAATCAATTCAAGCATTTTTAAGAATCGAAAATTTAAAGATTCCATGCAAAAAATTTGAGGAGAAAATATACGAAGAACATAGAATACTCGAATGTCACCGAGTAACAGGTGAAAGTAGCTATTACTTAAAAGTAGCGGTTCACTCAATGAAAGAATTAGAGGAATTAATTGATATCGTTATACCATTTGGTATAGTAAAAACTTCTATGATTTTATCATCACCGATACCATATCGACCGATAATTGTAGAATAGTAATAAAAAGAGGTTATCCAAAAAGTATAAAATATCATACTCTTTTGGATAACCCTTTACAATTTATAAGAACTTTTGACTAAACTTCTTTTTTAATCCATTTTATTTTCAGCTGAAATTTTAAAGTACTTCGCAGATAATTTATAAGAGCGATTCTCATTATAAAAGTTACCTAATTCATAGGATAATTCAGCAACTAAGCGATGTTGCTTTTTTTCTACTCCCACTTCAATTGCTTTTTGCATATTTTTTTCATATTCATAATAATCTCCACGTATATTGAATATTTTAGCTTTCAAACCATATAGTTGGACATGTGCAATTGGTACATCATAAATTGATAAAAAATGAAATGCTTCATTCATAACTTTATTAACATTTTTCCAATCTTTAAGTTCTATGTACACCTCTATCATGTTTCGTAATGCATATACCTTTTGATGTTTCTCCGATAAAAATTCACTCAATTTCATAGATGAATTACCAATATCGCATCCTAGTAATTAGTTTGTCGAATTATTTAGTAAACTCGAAAGGAAGATAAACATGATTGTAAGACTAAAAAACGAATCAGCACGAAAAATAGTAAGATATGTTGGAGGCGCTGTTTTACTTTTAATAATCGCTTCTTTCCTTTATCAGTGGAAAAATGACTTAGTAATTGATCATACTGAAAGATTCAGCTTTGCACTAGCTATCACTACTTTCCTATCTACCTTCTTACCTTTTAAAGAGAAAGTTAAGAAGTAATTACATATTTTTCATTCGCATAAAACAATTATTTTAGAATTAAAAAAGGATTGATCAAAAGATCAATCCTTTACTCTACTTCATTTAAGAAAAATAATGTTAACGCACCTGGTCCTGTATGCGCTCCGATTGCTGCTCCAATTGTATTTACGATAAATACTTCACAGCCGAATCTTTCAGTAATTAATGCTTTTAATGCTTCGGCAGTTTCTAAATCATCACCGTGAGTCATACCGATTGTTTGACCTTTAAGGTCTTTCCCGCGCTCTTCCATAATATCAACAATTCGGCTTAATACTTTCTTTTTCCCTCGTACCTTTTCAAGTGGTACAAGTTTTCCTTCATCCACATTTAAGATTGGCTTAATGTTTAGCAAACCACCGATGAAACCGGCTACTTTACTTAAACGGCCACCTCTAACAAGGTACTGTAAGTCAGCTACAGTGAAGATATGCTCCATATGCTCCATTAGAAAAGCGACACGGTTTAATATTTCTTCTTTCGATGCGCCCTCTTTTGCCATTTTTGCAGCCTCTAATACGACAATACCCTGACCGAGTGAGGCACATTTTGTATCGATAATTTCTAAATCTAAATCAGTGTATGTTTCTTTCACTTCTTTTTTAATGAGAACTGACGATTGATATGTACCAGACAATTCAGATGAAAAAGCTAAATATATACAAGGGTTACCTTCTTTTGCATAGGAAACAAATTTTTCTTGGAATGTTTCAAGTGAAGGCAATGACGTTTTATAAACTGCGCCTTCTCTCATTTTTTGCAATAAAGTAACTGATTTTAATGTAACCCCATCTAAATACTCTGTTTCTGCTTCATCATATACACGGAGTGGAATTAAATCAATATCATATGCTTGCAGCAATTCTACCGGTAAATCCGCCGCACTATCCGTAATGATTTTAACACCCATTTTTAAACCTCTATTCTGTTATAAATATAAAAAATATAAAATAAAAATAGTACTTTTAAATTATATACGTAAAACTTAAATGAAGAAAGGAAAAGACTTTATATTATATGCACTCTTCTTCAAAACTTGAACTATTATTAAAAATGATACCGTTTTCTCCTATTTTCATAATTTATTGTGCCAATTATGAATTACAACTCGTATCGTTCTTTATATAATAGAAATATTAAAACATTTCAAATGGAGGCCTAAAAATGGGAATTCAACTAGCTATACCTAATGATATAGAATGGATTAATAACCAATACGAATCAATCGGATTTGTACCGAGTGATTTATCACGAGATAAGGTTGCGATCATTACATACAACAAAGAGTATGCGGGTGTTGGACGTTTAGTCCAAATAGATGAAGATACAATTGAAATGGGTGGAATTTTCATTCTTCCTAAATTCAGGGGTCTACAATTAGCTGGGGAACTTGTTTCATTTTTAGTACAAACTGCGAAAAAATTACAAATACAAAATGTGTATTGTCTTCCTTTTGAAGAACTAGAAAGCTTTTATAAAAAATACGGCTATACTGAAGTCAATACTACAGAAGAAGACGTCCACCCAATTATTCTAAAAAAATATAATTGGTGTTTGGAAAATTACGATAAACATGTTTTACTATTTAAATTGTGAGTTTTGTAAAAAAGGAGTGAATATACTTTATATTACACCCTAGGTTATAAGATGTAATTATCTATGTTATTTAATTAGCTTCATTAATCAAACAACATTTACGCCAATTTTATGTCCGTTTTAAATAAGTGTTAGCAAGTTCGTTGGCAAACTTGTTAGCACCTTTTTAAAACTTAAACCTGAAGAAATCCATACAATTAAGTAACTATCCTAGCTAGCAATAATATCATCCTTCATAAATATTAAAATGAATTCATTGAGGATAAACCGTTTGGAGGATATTCTATAGCACTGAATGATTTACAAAAGATTACGCATTGATACGCTACGAATAAAAATAATGAGCTAATCAAGGGAATATAATCATTTTTATGTAATTCGCACTTGTACTTCCTGTTCTTGTATCACTTGAATGATTAATTCCAATACAATATTTTGTACTAACTGATACACATTGTCATGAAATGTACTTTGTTCTGATATGTATTCAATACATTGATATATATATCCTTCTACCAATAAGCTCCCTTTTTCAACTGTAAATTTATTTTGTCCATTCTTGTTTACTTTTGGTACTAAAAATTCGGTTTTTGTCAAAATAATCTCCTGTTCCACCTCTTTTATTCCTATCACTTTTTCTGTAAATACCACTTTTTCTCGTAAACTAATTTCACCTTTATATCTTCCTATTTCTATTGGTAGTCTGGCTGTTATATAATTACTTACTTCTCCCCCATTTTCACTCTCTAATATTATGCTGTGAATAGGAATCCATGAAGATGTCTCTACCTTATTCTCTTCATTATTCCCTTTAACTTTTTGATTATATAATTCAACAAGCACTCTCTTTTCATGAAGATTTAAAGAAACTAATTTACAATAAGCCTCCGAATGATACTGTTGCACTGTAGTTAATAACTTAGAATCTAATTCACGCCCCTCCGCATCTTTTTCATTTCGAAATACAAATGCATCTTGATTTTTCACATTTATTTTTGGAAATACTTTAAAGCTAGACACTTCTGAAATAATAGAAAATGGCGTTTTCACTACCATTGAATGCACTGAAGTCTCTATTTTTGATCCTAAACCTATACTTTCTCTCTTTGATTCAGTTTCTTCACTTTTTTTCTCTGATTCATTTGCTACTTCTACTT
This sequence comes from Bacillus sp. AR13-1, assembly GCF_008042285.1. Taxonomy (NCBI): domain Bacteria; kingdom Bacillati; phylum Bacillota; class Bacilli; order Caryophanales; family Bacillaceae; genus Bacillus; species Bacillus sp. AR13-1. The sequence goes on along the minus strand of NZ_QNUA01000012.1, from coordinate 168,090 downwards.
TCTCTAATCCAATCACTTTATTTTCTTTTGCTGGTTCAGTCTCTTCACTTTCTTTGTTTGATTCAATTGCTATTTCTTCTTTCTCTAATTCTCTTTCTTCATATTCTTTTACTGATTCAATTTTCACCTCTTCTTCCTCTAATCCAATCGCTTTATTTTCTTTTGTTAATCCAGTTTTTTCACTCTCTTTCTCTATTCCAATTACTTTATCTTCTTTTTTTGACTCTGTTTCTTTACTTTCTTTCTCTATCCCCATTGCTTTATCTTCTTTTTTTGACTCTGTTTCTTTACTTTCTTTCTCTATTCCCTTTGCTTTATCTTCTTTTTTTGACTCTGTTTCTTTACTTTCTTTCTCTATTCCCTTTGCTTTATCTTCTTTTTTTGACTCTGTTTCTTTACTTTCCTTTTTTTCTCTTATTTCGCGCGAATCATCTTGAACATTCAGCATTTTCCATTTGTAAACTTTGTTCCATATTTCCTTACCAACCCATGGCTTATTCATCACCATCCCCCCATCTGATGAAATTCATAAAAATATGCTTTTTGTACGCGACCATTCCATCATTATATATGTTTTATAATAATAAAAAAGACATTGTCTTTTTATTAAAGACAATGCTTTTTTAGTCTTATACTTGTACTTGTTGTACTTGTAAAACTTTTAAAGTAAGATCTAGTACAATTTTTTCACGAAGAGTTCCAAATGGCTCGTTTAATTCTGTTGGACAAGGTGAAAAGTCTAATTCGAAAAATTGTGCGCTTACTAATTCACAATACGGTTGCTCATTATAAAAAACTGTATTTTCGAAGAAGTATTTGTCTAAACGTGGTAAATCACCATTTTTAGGATTAATAAAGTGAGATGTAGTATCTGATGAAGAAGCTACTAAAGCTAGTGAAAGAAAATCAGCTGCTGTCAAATCTGCAAAACCAGAAAATGGAACATTTGCAATACGATCATATAGCACTCCATTACACTCATCATTTGCATATTCAATATTTTTACGAATATATCCTTGTACAAATAATTTTGCTCTTGTAACTCGGCGATAAGGTGTAGCATCTACTGGAGTAAATGCTACAGGAACTAACTTACATTGTGTTAAAAATACATTTTTTAACACACGTTTAATCTCAGTTGCTGGAGGATCTAATGAAATATCAGATTCTACAACAATTTGAATTGTTCTTTCTGCTAATACAACTGGTATTTTTACAATCGGTGTTCCTGGAGTAAGAATTGGTGTTGCAGCTGCATCACTTAATGGCGTTTGAGTTTGTCCATCTACCTGACATGGTACATTAATTGGGCATTGTTCGCTCATATTTTATAATCTCCTTTATACAATATTTTGGAGTTTTTTAACTCTCTATACTGTATATGTATCTCTTCTATTAATGCGTGGGTTTGTATAATAGTTACTTTCATCATTTACAAAAAAATAGCAAATTTATTGTTAGTTAAACACACATAACTTAATATATTAAGCCTTTATGATTATCTACCTATATAAAAAGAGAATTTCTGAACCCTCATCGTGGAAGTAGGAACTGATGTGTTAATTATATTCACTAGTAATAGAAGAAAAATCAATATTAGTATCACTCTACTGTTGAAAAAAATAAAAACCGACTAAAAAAAGTCGGTTTTTATACCCAAATTCTTGCGGAATCCCTTCATCCTTATCATTAATATCATTGTTTTATTCTCAAATTTTTCAACTCTTCTTAGGAAACCAATCTTGTCGTCATTCTTTTCCCTTAATTTCATTTATTAACATCTCTTTTAATACCTTTTTATCTTTGGATAGTTTAGTTTTTGTTTGCAATTATAAAAAATAAGACTACTAAACGTTAATTTACTAGTCTTATGACGTTGTACAATCCGTACACGCTCCCGTTCATTCACTTATTATTTACAAAATAAGTATCATATGCCTTATCAAAAACATACCCTAGCTTTTCTGCTAATTTGACAGAAGTACTATTCGCTGCGTCCCAGTTTGGATACCTCCCCTTTTCTAAACAATCCAATATTAAGGTCGCACAAACTACAGTTGCCAATCCCTTTCTTCTATGATCAAGATCAGTAGCAACTTCAATTTCAATACCATCATTATAAATACTATATGATGATGCACCGCATACGACTTCTCCATTATACAAAATGCTATAACCTATACCTCGATTTACATAATCATCTATTGATCGAAATTGACTTGTAAAATCTTCAGAAACGTTGTGTAATGTTGGATTATTTGCGATATGCTCATCTATTTTTCTTAATTCATATCCTTTTGGAAGTGCAGTTATAAAAGATTGTAATTTTGAGCGATTAAACACTTCTGCATTTCTTTTAAATTTATATCGTAAAAACTTATCTATTTTTCTTTCATGGAATGTTTCTAAACGCTTTTTCCATTGATCACTATTTACGATTACTAAAATTCTTTCAGGGATGTTACGTAATAACTCTTCTGTCTCTTTTGCATTTGGATCCCCAGCGTAAAATGTGAAAATCCCTACCGTAATTTGCGCTACTGTCGGGTTTTCAAGATCGTTCACCCAGGCATTGCCCATATGTCCTTGTAAATAAGAAAGTAGAACAGCATTATTAAAATCCTCGAACATAGAAACTAATTTTTTTCTTGTATGTATTTTTGCCTCATATATCATTTACATTCCCGCTTTCTTTAAAATCAACTAGACTCAACATTTTCATGAGTTAACTTTTATTAGTATTCTTATACACACTTATTTATTATCTAAGTAAATGTCTATGAAACTCAACTCTAAAATATCAAATAATTATAAATTATAAGTAAATTCAATTTTATTATAACATCTAATTTCATTGAAATGATTTACCAATCAAGAATTGCTATTTTCAGATTCATTTTAGTCCTCATATCTCATTTTCTATTTACAGGTAAAAACATTATTATTCACAAATAATAGATAGCATTAGGACCATACCACATAGCTATCCACTCAATTAATACATTGTTTCCCAAAACGAAAAATTTGTAATTTCTCAATATGAAAATACATACATCCCAATATTCTAATGAAAACTATTTGTTGATAAATTTTTGCATGCATACCAAATCAAGATAAATAACTGTAAGATTGATTTGTAAATAAGCTTATTAAGGGGGATTATAAAATGTCTGATTTGTATTCTCGTCTTTCAAAAAGTGATGCCGCGGTTCTTCTAGTGGATCATCAAACAGGTCTTATTTCCAGTCTAGTGCGTGACTATGGTGTTGATGAATTCAAGAATAATGTTTTAGCTCTTGCGAATACCGCTAAGTTTTTTGATTTACCTGTTATTTTAACAACTAGCTTCGAAGACGGTCCTAATGGTCCACTCATGCAGCAATTAATCGAACTATTTCCAAATGCGCCTAAAATAGCGCGTCCTGGACAAATTAACGCGTGGGACAATGATGAATTTGTAAAAGCTATTGAAGCAACGGGTAAAAAACAGTTAATTATCGCAGGTGTCGTTACTGATGTTTGTGTTGCGTTCCCAGCTCTATCAGCTATAAATGCAGGGTATGAGGTATTTGTTGTAACGGATGCATCTGGAACTTTTAGTAAACAAGTTGCTGATGCCGCTCTTATGCGTATGGCTCATGGAGGGGTGCAACTAATGAACTGGTTTAGCGTTGCAGCAGAATTACAGCGTGACTGGCGAAATGATGTTGAAGGTTTCGGAGCTTTACTTGCTAAGCATCTTCCAAGTTATCAAAATATCATTGGAAGCTATATGGGGGCTCAAAGAGAGCTTAGCAAGTAAAATCTTAATATAAAATCAGAATTGGTATTGTATTTTCGTTAACTTGATGGCGATATATGGTAACAATGATGACTAATTATTCCCAATAAAATTCACTCCCAAAAAAACTTACAGCAGGTATTTACATAATTAAAAAAAGGGCTGTCGTAGCAGCCCTTTTTTTAATTATTTTACTAATATTGTATAATCGCCTACTCCACCGCTATATTTATTTACACTTAAATAAATATCCCCTGCAATTGACTTCTTTCATATTTTGTTGCGTAAGCAGGGTACCTAATTTGCATGTTTATGGCAGTGACGCATTAAGGAATAACACGTATCAATTGATAGTACAAACCAGCCTATTTCCCGCTACTACGGCCTATACAGTATAGAAAACAATAAATACCTTTACTTTCATTAGTGTATCTAAAGAGAAGCTAAAAAATTTCCGATTCCACACAATAAATGGATAAATTCAAATGTAACAATATTTCATTTAATCATTTTTATGTAAAAACCCTCATTATAGTGTACGAGGGTTAATTACGATAAATACGTTATAACTCCTTCTTAGAAATGTAAGATTCCGTCTCACCATTTTTATATATTCTAGTTAACTTAATAATTGAATTGTACATCATACTATTGTCGTTAATAATCTCTTTTTTCATCTCTTCTATTTCGGCATTTCCAGTTCCACTCTCTATTTTTAAACAGTTTGAAATGTTGAGGTATCCATTTGATGCGAAAAGAATGATAAACGTAATATCAGGGAAGTTAATAAACAGTAATCCAAATTTCAATGGATTTCCAGTTATATCCGATAAGATTAATCGAAAATCTAACAGTTCAGGTACCGGAACCAAATCTTTAGAAACAATCGCTTCACCTACTATAGTAATTTGCTTTACTACATTCCCAAGCTCATCTACAAATTCAATACATCTAGGTGGATCAATCGTTGTTGCCTGTAAAGATAAACTTAATTCAGGATTATTAAAATCGAAGAATAGTGTACTTCCCTCATTTAAACAATGTGGACAAACATTTCCAAGTAAACTGAATTCATCTTCAATAAATTTAACTTTCGTTTTACAACTACAAACTTTCCCTATTCGAATCGCATCAATTCTTGAACAATCTACAAATATTACCTCACTGTCTTCTTGTGCAAACGACACTATACCTTTTATCTCATTAAATGAAATAAAATAGGATACAACTATTTCGTTTCCGTCTATTACGATACTCTCAACCCTAGAATAAGGATGTAAACTTTTCAAAAATTCACATATACTATTTTGACAACACCCACAATCACGTTTCGGCTCACAATCCACTGATTCTCCATTCCTTTCCTATATGTTTTACCTAATAAATATAATATGAAAGGTATGTAAGAAAAGCTTGGACAATATAACTCTAATATTAGTCTAGATAAGTATACAGACATATGCCTGTCAAATTAAGAAACTCATCGTTCCTCAAATAAGTAATAAAATATATTTTTCACTATAAATGCATATAACAATTTCATCTTTCAACAAAAAAGCGTTATAATAAAGTGAAACTTCTATTAGCGGGGAGCTTTATCTCCTACTAATGGTTAGCCCTCACCAATCGGGCTCTTACGGGCAGTTATCTCCTGCCGTCCTCATCATTTGCTTCTTCACCTTGAGGCGGGAGTCTACTGCTCGTTATTGCGGGATGAATTGCAGCCTCTAAGATTACGTAATAAAGGAGATTAAAACAATGACTAAAATTAAAGTATATCAAGTAAAAGAAGAAAATATGGAAGCAGTAAAAAACATCATTGATGTTGAGGAACAAAACCCAACTGCTGAGAACTTACAAAATCTATATACATGTGTATTAGATACTGAAGATATGGCATTACCTGAATCATACGTTGAAGAAGATATCTTAATTGATTCTATGGAAGTTATGGTTAACGCTTCTCAAAGCAAGCTAAGAGACTTAGGTACATATGATGTAATCGAAGTTCAAAACAAAGGTAAGAAAACACAAATTTTATTATTAGCAGACGAAGAATACGAAATTATCGAAGGATAATTCGACTCCGTACATAAGAAAAAGCTCCTTTCAAAATTGAAAGGAGCTTTTTCTTTACGCTTTTGATGTTTCACTTTTCACCTTGTTTTGTTCTTTTTTATATACCATGCGCTCATTTCCCATAAAGAAAACGAATACGAACGCTAAACTTGCGGGGACTAACGCCCACATAAATGTCTGAACGATTGAACTAGAAAGAGCATCAATAATTTTATCTAATATTTGCGGCGGAATTTGAGATCTTGCCGATTCTGATAGAATAGCTCTTGAATCTCCTAAAGCGTTTGTATTCATTCCCCCGCTCATACCTTTAAACGCTTCTTCTAATTGATCCTGGAAACCAGTCCTTTGAATCATTCCGAAGATTGTAATACCAAGTGTCATACCTAATGAACGAATGAAATTACTCGTTGAAGTCGCAGACCCGCGTTGCTCCATACCGAAGTTATGAATAGCAGCCATACTTAGTACAGAGAATGAAAAACCAACTCCAAAACCGATAATAACCATATAAATTGTTAATAATATACGACTTGTTTCTGGCGTTAATGTACTTAATAAGAATAATCCGATTAGCATAATTACAGCAGAAATAATCATAATGTTTCGGTAGCTAAGTTTTGATGTTAAAAATCCACCTAACTGCGCTGTTACTACTGATCCTAACATCATTGGTAATAACAATAATCCTGAGTTTGTTGCGGTACCACCGTATACGCCTTGAATAAATAACGGAATGTACACAGTTGCTGACATAAATGCCGCCCCGTAACATAAGGCAATAATTGTACTCATTCCGAATAGACGTTGTTTAAACATCTCAAATGAAATGATTGGTTCTTCTACTTTTCGTTCAATAACAATAAAAGCAATTACTAAAATAGCGAACCCAGCAAATAAACTTAAAATAAAGCTAGAATCCCAATCATACTTTTGTCCGCCTAATTCTAAGGCGAACATTAAACAAACTACTGCACCAACTAAAGTAATTGCGCCAAACCAATCAATCTTTTGTTCTCTATGAACTCGTGACTCTTTATAAAATAATGTAATAAAAATAAGTGCTAAAATTCCAAGTGGTAAGTTAATATAAAACACCCAGTGCCAGCTAATATAATCCGTAATATATGCGCCAAGTAATGGCCCGAAAATACTTGATAAACCAAATACTGCTCCGAATAAACCACCCATTTTCCCGCGCTTTTCTGGAGGGAAAATATCAAAAACGATAGTAAATGCGATTGGCACTAGTGCCCCGCCGCCAATACCTTGAATGGCACGATAAATACCTAACTGTGTAATATTTTCAGCAGTTCCACAAAGTGCCGAACCAATCATAAAGACGATTAAACCGAAAATAAAGAATCTCTTTCTACCATACATATCTGATAGTTTACCGAAAATCGGCATACCTGCCATTTCTGCGACCATATAGGCAGAAACGACCCATACAAAGTTTTCAAGGCCTCCTAAATCACCAACGATTGTTCCCATCGCTGTTACGACAATGGTATTATCCATTGATGCCATTAAAATCCCTAGCAATAAACCGGCAACAACGAAGCCGAGTTTATTATTCTTCTCAACCATATTTCTTGCTCTCCCTCATACTACTTATATTTGTTTATGTTCTTTTACGACTGCATTACCTTTCTGATTAAAACTAGTGTGATATTCTACTACACTAATTTCACAGCCAGGGCCAATTATAACATGATTTCCTCTTACTACGTCTGCTATTGTATGTTCTAAATAAATATCATCCCCTTCAATAATTGATGTTTGAAGGCTTCCTGCATGACTTGTAAAAGGAATAAATCTCGCTTTTTTACGTACTGTAATCTTTTTCCCACCGATTTCTCTCACTTTACTTCCTTCATAACGAAGTGAGATTTCAATATTTTCAGCATTAAGCAAACCATCACTTTCAAGACCACCAGTTAGTAATAATTCCTCTAGTTCTATATCTCCCTTTACATTTAAAGCACCTTTCACATCTATGAAATCACCGGATAGCTTCCCTTTAAATTCTATCATACCTCTAACTTTTGTTTTATTAATTTGTCCGTCACCTTGTACTTGGGCATTGCCATATACTTTTACATATTCCGCCTCCATATTCCCCTGTACTTCACTATCTCCATACACGACATAATTTTTCGCTTTCATATTGCCACGTACTTCACTCGTACCATACGTTTTAAAATCATTACAACTCATATGATTAGAGATTGTTCCTTCGCCGCGTATCTTTACTTTGTTATAATCTCCACCTGCTGAGCTACCTGATCCATTTACAGTAAGACTATGTTGATTTTCCATACCGATTCCTCTCTCCCTTTTAAACTTAAACTTGCTTAATTTCTTTTACATTTGCACTTTTATCAACAGTAAGAACCCCAGTATATTCAATTAGTTCAATCTCACAGTTCGGCCCTACAGTAACATTGTTTCCCCTTACTGTTTTAATGTGAGCATAATCAATATCGATATTGTCACCTTCTAGCAGTTCAGCTTCTAACTGTAAGCCAAATACTGTTTTAAATAGTCTACTAAAAGCACTCAATCTATGTTTTACTTTAATGGTTTGGCCACCAATTTCTTTCGCTCTACATGTACCATGAATATTTATATTAATTTCATCTGCGCTTAATAATCCACCAACTGTAAATTGCCCTTCTGAAGAAAAAATATCAACTTCACAATTACCATCAATCGTCGCTTGACCATTGATTTTAAATTCTTCACCAGTTACATTACCACCTATCGTCCCTTTTCCTGCAATTTTTAAAGTGGTCGCCTTTACATCTTGTGTAATTGTCCCTTTCCCATCGATTCGCATCATTTCTGCACTAACTGTACCCTCAACTTTACCTGATCCGCTAATTCTCGCATCGCTACTTTTCAAATCACCAGTAACAATTCCGTAACCATTACATTCAAATTGGTCGCACTCAACGTTTCCATTAACAGTTCCTTTTCCATTTAGTTGCACTTTATGAAACTCTCCACCGTTTGATGAACCATATCCGTTTATAATTAAATTTTCTGTACGCATTATTTCTCCTCCACTACAACAGTTTAGTTTTTAATGCTTCGGTATATTTCATAATTGCTACACGTAAAACAATCTTTGTTCCCTTTTCAAAAATTAAATCCTCAACGCTTGATACTAAGAAGCATGTAGAAATCCCTAACTTCCGAATAATAACTAAGTCACAATTTTTATGTTTAATCGCTTCATAATTTTCACGTAAAACTTGTAAAACCATTTTCCCCTCTTCTAAACTAACGTCTCCTGATTGAAGAAGTTCTTCTAACACGTATACATAAAGAATATCTGCAAATTGAAAATCTGCCGTTTTGTTCGTTTGCTCCATGAAAAATTGTAAAACAGGTTCTGATGTAATTTCTTTACGAATGAGATCTTCCTTTGCTAAAAGAATCTCTGTTACGCTTGGTGAAAACATATTTGCCAATTCATCAAGCGATAGATCCTCTTTCATCGTTTGAATTTTATCAATACGCTCTAATATCTTTTCTTTTGGAAAAAATGTTTCCTGACCTGTGAACGTTGACTTCCGTACAAACCAATCTTCCGGTATTAAATTTTTTCTCTTCCACCTATATAACTGTCCGTATGAAATACCAGTTAACTCTAATAAATCTTTTTTTGAAATTAAATCTGTAATCAACTGTATATCACTCCTTCCTAACAACAATGTAACATAACACTGTTACGCTGTAAATGAACTTTTATAACATGTAGCGTAAAAATGTGCAAAACAAACTTCATTTCCATACAAAAAAGGTTCTTACACATCTTACTAAAATGCATAAGAACCTTTATATATCAAGGCTTAAACCATATTTGATAAAAATCGATCCAACCTTGTGGATTAATCATTATATTTTGCACTTTTTCGTGTGAACTTACTTGCTGTTTGTTACGATATAAAGGAATAATATGAATTTGGCGTAACAATGTGTCTTCAATATTGTGTAACAGTGTCATCCGTTTCTCTAATTGATTCTCTATAAAATAAGACTGCAATACTTCGTTAAATTTTATAGTGCTATGTTGATGAATAAAGCTGTTTTTTGTAAGAAACATATATAGTAAACTTTCTTCAATACGCTCACTAATTGTCGCACTATCATGTATTATATCAGCCTTTTGTATCGTACTTGCTTGCAATAACTCTTTTGTTTCAAGAAAAATGACTTCAATAGTGACGCCATACTTCGCACACTCTTTTTGTATCCAATATGAGTCTTCAACATGATCTTGTTCTGTAAATGTATATAGTCGCAGTGTTTCATTACGGTAAGAGCTCTCTTTAATAAGCGTATATATGTCCTCATTTATATGTATAGTGCCACCCTTTGTTAGAACCAATTCTTCTGCTATTTCTCCGCGCGCTCCTTGCAATTCCTCGATAAGTGCATTGCTATGAATGATTTTATATAGAGCTTTCCGAAACATCGTGTTTTGCATAGGTCCTTCTTTTGCGGTATTTAATGTAATGTATGTTACATTCGACTCAAGTCTAGTTAGTTCTTTATGATGCTTTTCTATATTGTTATAGTGTGCTTTCGCTAAAATATCGCACGTATTTACGCTGTTCTCTACATTCCATAATTCAATTCGATCGAGAAATGGTCGCTCGCGAAAATATAAATCATTTGCTTCTAATACGAATACATCCTCATTCTTTTCACATAATCGAAACGGTCCAGTACCGATTAACCTTCCATCTCCATCTTCATTTACAATAGAACACTGTTCTGTACTTAAAGCATGTAAAAACAGCTTATTATCTGTAGATAAACGAATCTGCACAATGTAGTCATCAAGAATATGTAAACTTTCAACGTGCTGTAACATCCACGCATGCGGATTATTTTTCGCTTTCAAGAATCGTTTAAATGTATGTACAACGTCATAAGCAGTAAATTCTTTCCTGTTATGAAACTGAACACCTTTTCGTAAGTAGAAGGTCCATATATATTTCTGGTCATCATATTCCCAATAAAACGCAAGTCTTGGCTCTACACTGTTTGTATTTCCGTCTATATACACTAACGTGTCGTATATATGTTTTACCATATGACATTCCGAACGCATCGTAGCGTATACAGGATCTAATGCAATATCTAGATTCATTTGGACTTGCAAACGTAGCACATCTCTTCTCCCTTTAGATGTCCTTTCGACTTGATAACCGAATATCGAATCAATCCACGTTTGAAATTGCGTTTGAAGTGATGGAAAATACGAGCTATATCTTTCAATAAATGCACTTCCACTTTTTACGTCCCCTTGTTTCGTTATTTCTTTTCCTCTTTCTAAAATTAAAGAAAGTGGATGTTTTTGAAATAACAACTTTGAACGATTTCCTCTCCCTCGGCCTGGAAACCACATAATCCAATTAAATTCTTCTAATTTTTTTATGATTAATTTACTATTTCGCTCTGTACAAAATAAAGTTTCAGATATATTTTGTATTGTTATTTCTAATTGTTCTCCCTCTGCTCTCCCATTTCCATACTGGAGCCACAGGTGCATATATTGCTCCAAAATAATCATAAAACGCCCCCTAAAAGATGAAAAATCTTCCTCTTTCATTCTACCCTTTTTCATTTCTGGCTTCCATCTTATCATTTCAATATAGAAAGGAGGAAATAAAAATGAAGTATCTTTTAAAACGTTATAATAAGCCTATTCTCATTCGATTGTTCGGTGAATTGTTAGTCCGAACGACTGAAGCGATGTTAGCTATCATTTTTATTGTTCACGTTAATAAAGCGTTAAATGGTAATGTCATCGTTACAATGCTTCTTTTCGGATTACAGCCTCTCGCTGATATTGTGTTTACATTAATCGCTGGGGGTGTAACAGATAAATACGGCCGAAAGAAAATAATGTTACTCGGATTACTTTTACAAGCTTTTGCCGTAAGCGGCTTCGTTTTTGCTGAATCGGTCGCCTTTTTCGCCTTATTGTATGTAGTAAATGGTATTGGACGCTCTTTATATATTCCGGCACAGCGAGCACAAATCGCTGACTTAACGAAGGAAGAACAACAGGCAGAAATATTTGCTGTTCTGCATACTACGGGAGCAATCGGCTCTGTAATTGGCCCATTAATCGGCGCCTTTTTCTATACTAGTCACCCTGAGTATTTATTTATTTTGCAAGGTGTAGCCCTTACGCTATATGCTATTCTCGTTTGGACGCAGCTTCCTGAAACAGCTCCACTCATGAAAAACGTTAATAAAACTAAAGAAGTATATTCGCCAAAACAATTTATTTCAAAGCATTACGCTGTGTTTGGACTTATGGTTTCTACGCTACCGATTAGTTTTTTCTACGCCCAAACCGAATCAAATTATCGTATATTCGCCGAAAGTGTATTTCCAAATTTTCTATTTGTACTCGTGTTTATCTCAACTTGTAAAGCTGTCATGGAAGTGATTCTCCAAATTTCCCTTGTGAAATGGTCTGAACAGTTTTCTATGCCTAAAATCATTGTTATTTCCTATACTTGCTATACGTTAGCTGCGATTGGCTACGGTTATTCCACAACAATATGGTCATTATTCTTCACATTGCTCTTTTTAGTAATTGGGCAAAGTATAGCTTTGAATCACTTACTACGATTCGTTTCACAAATCGCTCCAAGTCATAGACGCGGATTATATTTTTCTATATACGGTATACATTGGGATATTTCAAGAACTTGTGGGCCTTTTGTAGGTGCATTGTTATTAAGTAAATTAAGCGGTAGTACTCTATTTTATATTTGTGCCTTCTTATTAATAATCGGTGGTATCATTCAAGCTTTTTTTGTTCAATCGTTAGAAAGAAACAAAACAAAAGAGCTGTCCCTATAGGAACAGCTCTTCATTTAACCTGCCATTTTATTAATACTATCCTCCGGTGAGAACACAGAAATATGATGTACTTTACCAGTCGATTTTGGAATTACGAATTTCAATTCAAACTGGTCATTTACTTTATAAACATAAATTTTATCATTACCATTTTCTTTAACAGACGCTGGTTTTCCTAAAGCCTTTTCGATTTCTTGTAACGTAATCGATTTGAGCTCTGAATGGTAAGAGCGTACGTCAAAGACTTGTGATCCTTTATTAAAGCCAAATGCTACATTTTTAATTGTAAAAGTTGCATACATCCCGTTTCCTGCTTGCTCAGTCTTATCTGCCTTTCCCCATGCCTTCTCTATTTCTTCAATATCTCCTGTATGAGCTGCATATGGTACGTTAGGTACTTTACCTTCTTTCGCTTGCTCAAATAAATCTTTTACATGGTTAATTGATTTTTGATTAAGCACTGTATTTTTCGTATTAGACTCCGTTGAAGGTTTTACCGATTCTTGACCTTTTGGTTTTTCCACAGGTTCATTCTCTTTTTTGGGAGCAGTCTCTTCATTCTTTTTACTCATTTCTGACGTATCGCTCTTTTTTTCCGTACTATTTTCTGATGTTGAATTAGTTTGCTTCTTTTCCTCAGCGTTAGTACATGCGGTTAAAGCCGCTACACACGTTAAAGTTAGGAAAAATATAAGTACTTTCATATATACTTTCATCATTTTCAACCTCCCTCTTCAATATATTCACTTTTGTAACCATTCCATAACACTACTCCTCAAATTATTTTTCCCCCAAAAAGTAAGTGCTTCCGTTTCTCCGAAAGTACGAACCATATACTCTATATATGATTTTCCTAAAAAATAACCGAGTCGGTTGTATCCGAAATAAGTCCCTCCTGATAGACGGAACCATTCTTTCTCTTTTTCAACTGTCCATCCTTCAACATAATCCTGTAAAAAACGTTTCTTAATGTTCTCTTCAATTTCTTTATAATATTGTAACGATGGATCACCATTACTACTATATGAATAGTAAACGGACTCACTTAAACCTTTAACTATTAGTTGTGATAAATAGGTCGCGACCCCTTCACGATATAAACTTACCAGGGCATCATTCCATTCTCTTGTAATGCTACATTATGATATATATGTCCGATTTCATGAGCAACGATAACACGGAGGTGCTCCCTTACAGGAGATAATTTCTCAGCCGCAAAAAATATATCCCCAATAATCTCCCTTTCCACAAATGCATTAGAACCAACTCCACCTACAAATATATGAAAAGTTACATCTATATTACTACCAAATTGAATGCGATAGTCCTTACTAACTTCTTGAATAATTGATGGTAAAATTTCTGAAATAATACGAATGTCTTCTAGTTTTGCAGGATACTTTCAATCGCACTAGAGAGACGTTCTTCTGTCTTAGGACAGTGAAACTTAAAATACTCTTCGAATGCCTCTGGGTGCATATCATAATATTTGTTCAAGTCATGTAATCCTATATCATCGCTTTCCAAAATCTTCAAAAAGCTTGGAATTGTATTGTTAATCATCTTATTCATCTCCTTGTATACACCTTCTCTCCATACTCGCTATATCCTTTTTGTAACTTGAATTAAACTGCTACAAAATCTCCTTTAAATGCAAAAAACCAGCAGAAAGTGAATACTCATTCTCTGCTGGTTTAATGTTTTGTTCCTTCTGAATCTTATTCAAATCATTTGTCATGATCAGAAATCCATTAAGATTAACTATTTATATAATTAAAAAAGCTGTCCTATTAAAGGACAGCTTCAAATATGTATTTTTACACTTCGATAGATTTACCGTCTTCAACGATATGGTAAAGTAAGTGCGCTAAATGATGAATTGGACCATTTTCTTCCTCTTCTTCATTTGTCTCACCTTGGAATTCAAGATCATTTAAGTATAGTGCTAAAAATTGATAGAACAATTTCAAATCAAATCCGTAGCAAGCACTTGGTTCTTCATGATCTCCTTCATATTGTAACATTAAGTATTGCTCGTTTCCTTCTGTATCTTCAGCATCAAAGAATACGAAGAAACCAACGTTTGTATCTAAATCAAATAGGTGGCGAGTACCTTTTTCTGTTGCTTTCTCGAAGTCCTCTTCACTTAATTTATGTACTGTTGTTGCCTTTGCATTATCCTCTTGATGAAAATTTACTGTAAATGATTTCAATGCTGACACCTCCTGATTGTATAACAGTAGCATAACAGATTAGACAACATAATACAAAGGGACTGCTTACAAATGTAGACAGTCCCCTGTATTCATTTCCGCATTGCACGGAATATAAAGCTTACGATGAAAATCAAAACAATGGCGCCTATTAAAGCCGGAACAATCGCATATCCGCCTATAACAGGTCCGAATTTACCAAGTAACGCTGTACCAAGCCAAGAACCGACAATACCTGCAATAATATTACCGATTACACCACCAGGTACATCCTTCCCAGTAATTAAACTTGCAAACCATCCTAATATACCACCAACGATTAAAGACCAAATCATATCATTTCCTCCTTTATAATTGACCAATAAAAATTATAATCAGAAACAATTGCTTACCATTAGTTATGTTACATTTTTCGTAAGTTATTCGTCTTATGAAAATCATTCAAATCTGCTCACCCTTTTAAGGACAATCTGGCTTCAATATTGTTCTCATAAATTCGTCTTTAAACGCTTGATAATTAAATTCAACGGCAATTTTTTGTATAGGACGATTATCAAACGTCGTTGGCTCAGCTATTTTTCTAAAATCTGCAACACTTTGACCTCTCGTTACATCATTCGTCGTACTAATCCAAACTGCTGATTTTTTATATTCAAAAATATCATCATTTATAAATGAAATGAACGGAAGTAAATCGTGAATCGGACTCCCAGCAATACCTGGATATTCTTTTTTGTAAAAGTTCTCGTAATAAAAATCGATCATTGGCTTTATGAGTTTCGCCTGCCCTGTTCCTTCTTTATCAATAATATCGACCATTTCAGGGGTAATAAGAGCACGCTGCGTTACATTTAACGGATATATTGTAGCATTCTGCGCATATTTCATAACGATATTCGCGGCAATTGGATCGCCGTAAAAATTAGCTTCTGATACAGGTGTAACGTTTCCCGGAAATAGAAAAGCACCGCCCATTATATAATAAGAACATACTCGATTCATTAAATTGGGGTACAATAAAAATAATGTTGCAAGTGTTGTTAATCGTCCCGTCGCGACTATAATAATATCTTCTGGACAAGGCTCAATTAATTTAATCAATTCACAAAAATTTTCTCTGTCACAAATTCTCATTTTCGGTGGAATAATTGGACCTAAACCGTGATCCCCATGAATTTCAGGGAAAAACAAAGGTTCTTCAGCTGTCATTGGTCTACTGGCACCTTCAATAATCTTCACTTTTGTAGCATAGTATCTTTCTAAAAAATAAACATTTTCCGTAACAATTTCTCTTGATACATTTCCATACTCTGCAACGATACCGATAATATCTAATTTGCATGTTTTATTCGCATAAATTAACGTTACTGCATCATCAATACCAAAATCTCCGAAAAAGATTATTTTTTTATTAACTTTCCTCACCCCTCTCCAGCATAATCTACTATTATTATTATGCGAAAAAGACAAGGCGGTGAAACAGAGATAATTAAAAAAGCCGCCTATTTATTGGCGACTTCAATCTTTTTATAAGATAAATATGCTAGTACACTTTTGCTTGAATCATATTTCGGATTATTCCCTTTTCTCGGTTCTCTCATATGTGTTTTTTCAAACCCAGGAATGTCAGGCATTTTCTCTAAAAATTCAAGCATCTCTTCCTCAGTTCCCTCAATACGTACACGAATCATTATTACTATTCCTCAATTCTCATTTTCTCTGTACTAAGTATATCGTACATCAGAAAGACTGCAAGAAATTTATCTTTTTAATGTTGAACTTTTTTTACATACGAACAGTGCCATTTCAGTATAAAACGATTCTATTTTATTGTTTCCAAATTGAATTTTGAAAAATTCTTGCATTTCATTTGATGTTTTCATCATACACTCTGTTAACTTTACACGTTTTTGCGTAGGAACATCCATCATATCGCACCACCAATCAAAATCGAACTTCTTGTCAAAAGTATGACATGACTGCATTTGCAAACCATGTTTTTCTAATAAAGTAATCCATTCTGTTTTTTTCAAAGCTCGTTCATGGCTTGGATCTCTCTTCTTTTCGATAAAGTTATAAAATGTATCAAACTCATTATTTTCTGGTGAAACGTTATCAATTAATATAAATAATCCATTATCTTCTAACGTTCGATTTACTTCAAAAATAAATTGCAAAGGATCAACAAAGTGATGTGCTGCAATTCGGCATGTAATTGTATCAAAGGAATCATCAGCAAATGGTAACCTTTCTGCATGTCCTGCTACAAATGATACATTTTCATGTCCGTTCCCTTCTATAAAACCTTTTGCTTTTTCTAACATTTTTTCTGTTAAATCAAGAGCGACTACCTCTTTGAACATTGGGGCTAACAAATTAGCAACATGTCCACCACCAGTAGCAATATCAAGAAGACGAGTATTATGACGAGTTTCAACTTGCTGAACTACATATTGTAAATCCAGTCCTTTTGCATGAATTTTACTTTTCACATACTTCTCTGCATTACTACCAAATTGTTGTTTCACAAGTTCTTCTTTACTCACTTTTATCATCTTCTTTCTATAAAGTATTATATTTAATTTATAAGTTCTCTTTATATAATTTCAAATCCTCTTTTAGTTTAGTCTCGTCTCTTGTACTAGAGACCTTCTATCAAAAAAATTTAACTCTTTTATTTTTAAGCACAAAACAATAAAGGTTATGGGGAATTATCCCACACCCCCACAAAGTATCTCTTAAATTTGAGGATCTTCTTACACGTCTAATCCCCCTGTAACTTCACAATAACTTCTACTTCGCTATTAGTAGCCTCTCTTGCATGCAATCCATATTGGTCCATGCCAATCCATATCCACCCAGGACTATCATAAAGAATATCTATGTTGAAATGCTTCAACTTAGTAAGCTCTGACCTAATAAATTTATCCCTACTAGCGATTTCCTTATCAAGCAAGCCATATTCTTTCCCATTTTCAAATAGCGCTATCATCTTTCCTGCAAGTGGATGTATACGAACAATAAAGTGATATTCTTTTTCATTTATATTCGCTACAATCGTATTAGAATCAGGTACATCACATCTAGAATTCGGCATATTCATATCGGTCAGCTCCTTTATTGATTTCATTAATATCGTAACAGATTAATATTTAGATATTATTAATATAATGTAAAAAATATAAAAGCTGACTTCCCTTTAGAAATCAGCTTTTACACATTGTTTATCTTTAAACTTTTTACAAATTTTATAATGTTTCTTTCTCTTCATCATTTCCGGAAACTAAATCTCCTAAAACATCCACCGTAACTTCAACTACAAATTCACAAATCCCTGCTACAACTTCTCCAATTACTTCCTCCATCTTTCTACCCCCTTGTTTTATGGAACCTATTTGTAGTATAGAAGATACTGGTTAATTTTAACTATCGGCAAAGGTGACAAAAACATTACAGATTTGTAAGCTATTTCAATGTTTTTTTGAATTTATACTTCTCCCCTTTGAAACTTTAAGTATTATTAACAACCAGATAGGTCATCATAATATAAAGTATTTAAGAATCCTAATTTAAAGGAGGCGTGTAAAATATACTACGTAAAATTAATTAAAGGTCAATCTTTCTATGCTTTTGATCAACGATTCTTAGTGTCTCATGAAGAAGAGGTTTCGGAAAAAATTTTTAATTACTTACGCCGGAATGAATTCTTCGAAGTACGTAAAGAAGAATATTCCGCCTAAAGTATGAAAAGCATCAAAAAATGACTCTCATAATTGGGATTTTTTCTTGATGCTTTTATATTATCTCCCTTTATTCAACATTACTCCTCAATTCTCTTAAAATCTTATAGTATATGTCCAAGCTAATTCATCGTTACCTTCATATTTTAGTATATGAGGAGGTGACGAATATGACTCATATCATTGATTATCAAGCTACTCAACCTTTAAATAAAACAGGTGAAACAACTTTTGTAATTCCCCATTCCCCAGAAAAAGCAATTCTAGCAAGTATTAAATTAAAAATTTCAAGAAGAGATTCACGTAATAATCGAGTAGAATTAATTGCTACAGTTGGGGTTAAAGGTATAACTGAGATTTCACAAGTTTTATTCCGAATTTTCCGTGACAATACAGAAATCTTCAACGCTCAAGTAGGGATTGAATCTACAGATTCTGAGCAATTTTACGCGCAAACATTTCAAGCTATAGATCAAAATGTTAGCTGCGGGACTCACGAGTATTCATTAACTGTAGAAAACCTTACTAGTGGTGCAAGTGCAGACATTGTTGGTCCTCTGTCTTTTAGCGGCTTAGCTATTGGACAAGATCATAAGTGTTGCTAATTTAATCTATTTTGGTTTTTTGAGAAAAGTAAGACGCATTATCTGCGTTCTTACTTTTTTTATTTTCCCCACACTTACCTTCCCTTTGAATTTACTTGTGAATTTTTTGTATTTTTAGTTACCCATTGTATCACTTAATTCATCCTTTTTTTACAAATCAAAAAGATTGAAATCCATTAATGAAACACGTAATATAGACTCTGACTCTAAAAAAGTTCGTTAAAAATAATACATAAAATAAGGAGGTTTTATATACGAGTTTTTCATTTTAAAAGACAGAGAGGTTTTACATTATGTGGCGTAATAAAAATGTTTGGATTGTGTTAATTGGGGAGTTTATTGCTGGTCTAGGGTTATGGCTTGGTATTCTTGGTAATCTTGAATTTATGCAAAAATACGTCCCTTCTGATTTTATGAAATCCGTTATATTATTTATCGGACTGTTAGCTGGTGTTCTAGTCGGTCCAATGGCTGGGCGTGTCATTGATCAATATGAAAAAAAGAAAGTTCTTCTTTACGCTGGATTTGGTCGTGTTATTAGTGTTATTTTCATGTTTTTCGCTATTCAATATGAAAGTATCGCTTTCATGATTGCATTTATGATTGCACTTCAAATTTCCGCGGCATTTTATTTCCCTGCATTACAATCTGTAATTCCACTCATCGTTAATGAACATGAGCTATTACAAATGAACGGTGTACATATGAATATCGGTACAATCGCTCGTATTGCAGGTACTTCACTAGGTGGCATTCTTTTAGTTGTAATGAGTTTACAGTATATGTATGCCTTCTCAATGGCAGCATACGCTTTATTATTCCTCTCAACTTTCTTCCTACAATTTGAAGATAAAAAATCCGCTACATCAAGTAAACAATCAGCTAAAGATAATAGTTTTATGGAAGTATTTCGTATTTTAAAAGGAATTCATATTGCTTTTACAGCACTTATATTAAGTATTATCCCTCTATTATTTATAGCTGGATTCAATTTAATGGTTATTAACATTAGCGAAATGCAACATGACCCAACGATTAAAGGATTCATATATACAATTGAAGGTGTAGCATTTATGTTAGGTGCCTTCGTTATTAAACGTTTATCTGATCATTTCAAACCTGAAAAGTTACTATACTTCTTCGCAATTTGTACCGCTTTTGCACACCTTTCGTTGTTCTTTAGCGATATTAAATGGATGGCACTTGCCTCATTTGGTTTGTTTGGATTTAGTGTAGGCTGCTTCTTCCCTATTATGTCGACAATTTTCCAAACGAAAGTCGAAAAAAGCTATCACGGACGTCTCTTCTCATTCCGTAATATGTTTGAAAGAGTTATGTTCCAAATTGTCTTACTTGGAACTGGCTTCTTCTTAGATACGATTGGGTTACAATATATGGTTCTCATCTTCGGAGTTATTTCGTTGTTGATTATTTTTATTTCCTTATCTAAGCAGAAACAATTTAAAAAACAAACGTCACAATCTGCGAATATATAAAACTAATACTTCTTAAGAATGGATCCCGTATTTTACTGGGTCCATTCTTTTTGAATTTCAAGGATTAAAATCTATTTTCTTTATGTAGTTCAAATATTTAAAGGAGTATCCCCTACTACTTTCGAATAAAATAAATTATAGATTTTTCAAAAAGGAGCTGTGGAAATGTCTTATGGCATCCAATTATTAATTATCCTTCTTTTTTCATTGGTCATGTTTGGCGTCCTTAATTTTTTAGCCATTTCCTTATCTCAAAATAACTTTAAAAGAAGGATTGTTGCAGGTTTCCTATTTTTATTGTTAACTCCCATTATCTTTTTGACTACTACAGCACTCACATCTATATTCGATAAAGGTGGTTTGGGAGTAGCTAACCTAGTCTTCGTTATTTTAAATGTATATATTGTAAATGGAATTGTCATTCTTCTTTCCGCTTCATTTATCCTCAAAAAACATAACATAAGATAGAGTACTAGGCATGAATCTAGCATTACACTAGATTCATGCCTTTTCATTTTAAAAATCTCATCTTTCTCCAAATTTTTATGTGAAATTTAAAAATTCTTTATGAAAATTTAAACTTTATTTTTTACAATATTCCTATCGTATTCGCACGTTTATAAAAACAAATAAGAAAGGAGTACACAATGAAAAAGTTTCTATTTATTTTCCCTATATTAATCGTTCTACTTAGTGGATGTAGCAATAATGATATATACGGCTCTTGGGAAGTCATTGATAATAAAAAAGGTGAATGCCCTGTATATTATAAATTTGAAACAGTTGTGAAAGAAGAAAAGAAAGAAAAGGTTGTTCACAATTTAGTGGAAATGCAAACAACAAATAAAAAAGAGGATTTATTTAAAGGATCGTTTGTTAAAAATTCTAACGTGTATCGTATTGATTATGGTAACTCGTTTACATCGGATCAATCTTTAAAAGTTGTCGATAATGAATTAAATGTATACTTTTTTACAACTGAAAACACATGTACATATAAAAAAACAAACAATTAATCTTCATTTATAACGTAGAAAATATTTTCTACGTTATTTTTATATTTCCCCTTATTATCCTCCCTCTAAATTTGTCAATCGTTTTAATTTTCATAAAAAAATGATAAAATGTAAACATGTGTTTTCAGAATAATTAAAAATACAGAAAGAAAACACTGTTTTTAGGAGGGGTTTTGATGACTTACACTTTAGCAACTAGAATGAAAGCATTCCAATCTTCTATATTTAGTGAATTAGGGGCCTATAAAAAAGAGAAAATTGCAGCAGGTCATAAAATGATCGATTTAAGTATCGGGAATCCTGATATGCCTCCTGCTGATTTTGTGAGAGAAGAAATGGTACATACAGCAAGTGCAAAAGAAAGTTACGGATATACATTATCTGGTATTCAAGAATTTCACGAAGCTGTAACTGAATATTACAACAACACTCATAACGTTATATTAAATGCTGAAAAAGAAGTTTTATTATTAATGGGTTCACAAGACGGACTCGTTCATTTACCTATGGTTTTTGCAAATCCGGGAGATATAATACTAGTTCCTGATCCAGGATATACAGCTTATGAAACAGGAATTCAAATGGCCGGTGCAACATCTTACTACATGCCATTAAAAACAGAAAATGATTTCTTACCTAACTTAGAAGTTATCCCTGAAGAAATCGCCAATAAAGCAAAGATGATGATTTTGAACTTCCCAGGAAATCCAGTTCCAGCAATGGCACATGAAGATTTCTTTAAAGATGTAATCGCATTCGCGAAAAAACATAATATTATCGTTGTCCATGATTTTGCTTATGCTGAATTTTATTTTGATGGTCAAAAGCCAATTAGCTTCTTATCTGTACCTGGTGCAAAAGAAGTTGGCGTTGAAATTAATTCTTTATCTAAAAGTTATAGTTTAGCTGGTAGCCGTATTGGTTATATGATTGGTAACGAAGAAATTGTCAGCGCGCTTACGCAATTTAAGTCTAATACAGATTACGGTGTGTTTTTACCAATTCAAAAAGCTGCATCCGCTGCATTACGACACGGCGCTGCATTTTGTGAAAAAAACCGTGGAATTTACCAAGAACGTAGAGATACTTTAGTGGACGGATTCCGCAAATTCGGTTGGAATGTCAATAAACCAGCTGGAAGTATGTTCGTTTGGGCTGAAATTCCGAAAGGATGGACTTCGCTAGAGTTCGCTTATGCACTTATGGATCGTGCAAATGTCGTTGTCACACCAGGCCATGCATTTGGTCCTCATGGCGAAGGTTTTGTACGTATTGCACTTGTTCAAGATAAAGTAGTATTACAAGAAGCAGTTGAAAACATTAAAAATAGCGGTATTTTCTCTATTGAAAAAATAGAAGAATTAGTTAAGAATTAATAATAACTCCCCTGCTTAACTTTAGCAGGGGTATTATTATTCCTGGAGGTACGATATGAATATTAAAGATACTCTTCCCCATCGCTATCCATTTTTAATGATTGATAAAATTACAAACGTTAAAGAATCTCAATCAGCTATAGGATACAAACTGATCACAAATAACGAGTGGTTTATTAATGAAAATCAAAACTATATGCCTCATATGCTAATTGTAGAAGCACTGGCTCAACTTAGTGCTTTTGTAAGTACAGGTGAATCTGAAGGACTTGGTTTCCTCTCCTCTTTAGATGGGGTGGAATTTCATGAAAATGCGTATCCCGGTGATAAACTTGACTTACATTATGAATTAACACGTAACAGACGAGGTTTTGTTCTTGGGAAAGGAATTGCCTCTGTAAACGGTCAATCAATCGTTACCATTGAAAAGCTATTAATATATCAAGCTGATTAAACAGATTACATAGTAAGGGGTAGGGAAATGCGGAATGTTGTTGGTATTGATGCTGGGGGAACATTAACAAAAATTGCTTACTTTAACGAAATGAACAAATTAGTTTTTGAAAAATTTTATTCATATGAACATGAAAGAATTAAAGAATGGCTTCATAATAATAATTCAATTACACAATTATGCATTACAGGTGGTAAAGCTACACAGTTAGAACAACTCCTTTCAAGTTCATATAAAATAGTAGAATTAAACGAGTTTGAAGCTACTTTAGCAGGAGTACGATACATACTAAAAGAAGAAAAACGTGCTATAAACAGCTTTGTATTAACAAATATCGGTACAGGTACTTCCATTCACTATGTTCACGACAAGCAATATGTTCGCGCTGGTGGAACTGGAGTTGGCGGTGGTACTATTATGGGTCTTTCAAAACTATTAACAAATATAGATCATTTTGAAGACGTGATTCCGCTTACGAAAATTGGTTCAAGAAACAGTCTAGATATTACAGTTGGAGATATTTATGGCGGGATTCTCTCCCCTCTTGATAATAACTTAACTGCTAGCAATTTCGGAAAAGCGACCATTACAGACTCAAATTATAGTAGTTCAGATATACTAGCTACCGTTCAAGGACTTGTCGGTGAAGTCGTCACAGCATTAAGTCTTCAATTCGCCGAAGCAAAAAATATTGACCATATCATTTACATCGGTTCTACTCTATGTAATAACGTACATCTTCAAAATATTATTAGTAGCTATACAGAATATCAAAACAAAATACCAGTCTTTTTACAAGACGGCGGTTATAGTGGTGCAATTGGTGCTTTACTTCATAGTTCGAAATAAAAAAGCTGACTTTTGTCAGCTTTTTTGCAATGGTACTTCAAATTCAATAATTGATTCTCCATTCTCACCAATTCGTTCCACACTAATTCTATCAATTACACAATTTAACTTCTCATGAAAACTAGGAATATCCTTCGCTATTTCAGTTGCTAACTCTGTGCTATGTTTTCTCCCAACTGTTACAGGAGCGACACCTCAAACAGAGCAATTTAAACGTGCAGTAAATGCTCGTATGAGGGCATTTGAAATAGGTTCTGTTAAAGATGTTTCGAAACTTGTATTACAAGCAAATAGCCCATAAAAATAAAAACTTCTCAAATGAGAAGTTTTTATTTTTATATCACATGATTACTATTCCCGCGCCAAACTTTCCTGAATTTTATATAACAAGCAATTCTCCACGGAATAATATAAGACACCGCAACGACGTAAAATAATAAACCAATTATTTGCGGATCTAAGCCAACGATATATTGTCTTGAACTATATCTTAAAATAACAATTCCGATAAAAGTAATTAAAAAGGCAGCACTTTTTTTCGTATAAATGTTTCCGTCTTCTCTTCGCTCATAGTTTGTTAGAAATATAAGTGGGATTGCGAAAATCACCCCAATGGATGCTGCTATAGTCACTTGTAATATAGCTGGATATACTGGACCAAAAAACAATAAAATACCCGGTGTTAAAAATAGTAATGGCCACAAAATACGTTTTCCCGTTCCCTTTATCGGCTTATACATAGAACGATATCGTCGCCAAAAAATTAGCAGTGCCACGCATAAAAAAACGGTTATTAGTGAAGAAGTATCTCCCATACAGTCTTCCTTCTCTCTTAAAGTATTTGTGCTTAAATCGTATCCTCAAAAGAAACTTTACGAATAAATAGAGCGCTAATTATAAAGTATATAAAAATAAGTACTATCGAAATTGATATAAAATTGGGTATATCAAGTAACGATTTACTATCAATAAATACCAATTCTTTCAAACCTACCTTACCATAAATTGTACTCGTCAACCCCAAGAAAAAAATCACACTAAAAGCAAAGCCTATCCAATTAAATCTTTTCTGAAAAATAGTTGTTAATTGAAATAAGCTAGCTAATAATAGATAGAACACGAACTGTGCAAAGAATTGTTCGATTGTATGTGCTCCTAAATTTATATGTTTCGTTTCATAAAATGTACCTTGTAAAAGCAAAACTTGTAGAAATGAAAAAATTACTGATTGTAATATGATAAAACATACTGAACCAATAAAGAATTGTAATCTAGTAACGCCAAATGAGACAACTGTACGAAATATGTCATCTTGAACAAGAAAAACACTTGCCACAATAAATATTGCAATTGCAATAGATGAATTATTGAAGATATCATGTAAAAATGCTACCTTTAGTCCCTTTATATCAGTTGCAGTTGTTGTCCATTTTATAAGTAATGCCACACACCAAAAGATAAGAATAGCCTTATAATGAAATTTCATATGTAACTTTAATTGTTTTAAAAGCATTTTCATTTCACCTCATTATCTGTTAGATAAATAAATAGTTTTTGCAGTGTTACTCTGTCTATTTCTAACCCTTCAGTTTCTATTAGCTCATAATCTCTAGCAGAAAGATCTCCCCATATCGCAGAAATCTCTTTATTCCCATACAACTCTTGTTTTACAACATTTTTCCCCATTAAAAAATTTGTCACTTTATCTTTATGTCCTGATATTATGTGTCCTTTTTCTAAAAAATCTTCCACAGAGGATTGAACAGCTAATGATCCTTCTTTTAATATGATTACATTTTCTATAACATGGGACACTTCCTCAACTAAATGTGTTGATAAGATGATTGTTCGTGGATATTCACTATAATCTTCCAATAGTAATTCGTAAAACAACTCTCGATGTGCTGCATCTAAACCGGTAGTCGGCTCATCAAAAATAGTAATTGGTGCTCTACTAGCTAAACCTTTAATAATACCAACAATTGTTTGCATACCATGGGATAAATCATAATACTTTTCTTTTGCATTCAATTGAAATTTTTTAATAAGTTCCTCAGCATATTCTTGATCCCAATTTTCATAAAACATGTTACACAAATAAAAAACATCTTTTACCTTACTACTTAAATTAATGTTTTCTTTCACCTTTACGAAACAAATATTTCGCATCGCTTTACTATTTTCAAATACATTTTCACCAAATACAGATACGCTTCCACTACTTGAAATAATCTGACCTGCGAGTATGTTTAATAAAGTTGTTTTCCCCGCTCCGTTTCTTCCAAGCAAACCATATATTTTATGCTCTTCCAATGAAATAGTTACTTCGTTAACAGCTAATTTCTTTTTATATTTTTTAGACAAGTTTTTCGTTTCAAGTGCAATCATCCCTCTTTCCCCTCCTTCGTAATTTTGTGTATCATGTCCATCAATTCGTCTTTTGATATTTCTAGTACTTTTGCTTCTTCCCACACTTTAGGTAAATACTCGGTCATAAAAGTATTTTGTCTTTTTTTTAGTACGACTTCTTTTGCTCCCTTTGTAACAAACATCCCGATCCCTCTCTTTTTATATAAAATCCCCTCATCTACTAGTAGATTTACTCCTTTTGCAGCTGTAGCCGGATTAATTTGTAACATCTTCGCAAATTGATTTGTCGACGGAACTTGTTCTTCTTCAAGTAATATGTCTTTTAAAATATCAGATTCAATTGTTTCTGCAATTTGTATGTATATTAACTTATTTTGTTCTAGAGTAGGTTTCACGATTTCACCACCTTAGGTTCATAGGTTCATTACTTATGTAATTAACCATAGCACAACGTTATATTTTTTTCCATAATTTTCATCAAAAAAAGAATCATTCAATACTGAATGACTCCCTTAAAAAAATGTCCGTATTTTCAATCATAAAATAACCACATCTTCCTCCATATCACTTAGATTTCCGCACAGGATGTTCATTAAAAAATTGCTTTCGAAAATCTTTATTATTAACTAGCTTTTCTATTTTTTCTTGATTACCGTAAAAGAAATTCATTACGATTCCCTTATTCCATATAAGATCATCCTTTGGCAAATCATTAAATTCTTTATACAGTATGGGTAAAAGTTCTTCTCTTTTTAATGCAAAACTTTGATTTTCAATCTGAAACTCATACCCTTTCGCATTCGGTACTAAAACTGCAAGATAAATAGCATTAAAGAGAAAGTTCTTTTTCATCGTATCCTTTTCGTCAAACCAATACGTCTCAATGATATCTTCTGTTAAGTTACCGTTCTTTTTCTCACCGTATTTCACCGCGATCTTCTCATTTTTCAAATTTATACTTTGAACTTTTTCACCACCAGGTAAGTTTGTAACAATCGCAAACACATCGGAATTATTTCCAACGTATGTCCCCATATATTTTTTAAAAGCCCCAGGTTCAATATGTGATATTTCTTTTATTTGCTCCCCATTAGAACAAGCAGTAACAACTAATAAAATTGTTAGCATAACACCTGCTATTCTATTCATATACTTCATTAGACACCCCCACGTTCTATTTATTATCCAATCCATACAATGTATCCTTTAAAAAGCCCTTTTAAATATACGCATTTTAATCAAAATTAAAAATTTTCACTTTTTACGTTTACAATTATCCATTAATTGTATATAATTACTAACGTAAGAAAAATATTCTAAAAGGAGGTCGAAGGAAATGATGAAATTACAATTACATGCTTTAACTTTAGCGTTAACTGCACCTGTGTTTTTCGGACAATTAAATATGAATTCGACCACCCTAACGGAGAATTGAAAATCGTACTTTATTTCTATTAATTCATAAATTCGCCACAGGAGGTCGTATACTTTCCTGTGGCTTTTTCACGCCCAGCCATAGGAAAACGATATCTTCCTGTGGCTTTTTCGTGCGATTTTTTAGTCTCATACATTATTTTTTAAAGAAAGGAGCAACATTCGATGACTATTAGCGTATTGTTTTTAAGTATTACGATTCAAAGAAATACACTTTCCAAAGCTGAAATTCTTCATAATGAGCAAATTACAAAAGCTATGAATGATGTTAAGGAGCGCCAAGTGCTTTATTGCGATCACCTGTAATTCCTTTTCGAAAGGAGGAATTCGTCCATGACTTTTCATATTTTCTTTTTTACGACAGCACTTCAGAAAAAAACGTTATCTGAAGCTGAAATCTTTCGTAAACAACAATTAAAACAAACTATGGATAAAATAACGGACATTAAAAGTTCGTATTATACACAAATGTATTAAAATTTTTTTTAAAGGGGCAATATCCTAATGAAATTCAAAGCTTTCTTTTTAACTATCACCATTCAAAAACGTAAATCTTCAAAAGCTGAAATCTTACGTGAACAACAAATTAAAATTATTATGGACGAAGTAAAAGAGCGTCAGTCCTCTTATTACAATCGCCTTTACTAAATAAATTATAAAGGGGTAATTTCCTAATGAAATTTAAGGCTTTCTTTTTAACGATTACCATTCAAAAACACAAACTTTCAAAAGATGAAATTTCTCGTGAACAACAAATAAAAAACATTATGGATGATGTGAAAGAGCGCCAGTCCTCTTATTACAATCGTCTTTACTAAATAAATTATAAAGGGGTAATTTCCTAATGAAATTTAAAGCTTTCTTTTTAACGATTACCATTCAAAAGCGTAAACTTTCAAAAGATGAAATTTCTCGTGAACAACAAATTAAAAATATTATGGATGATGTGAAAGAGCGTCAGTCCTCTTATTACAATCGTCTTTACTAAATAAATTATAAAGGGGTAATATCCAATGAAATTCAGAGTATTATTTTTAACAATTACCATTCAAAAAAACAAACTGTCTGAGTCTGATATGCTTCATGACCGACAAATTGAGCAGGCTATGTACAACGTAAAAGAACGACAAAGTCATTATTGTAGTCACCTGTAATTCCTATTCGAAAGGAGGAATTCATGTATGAAGTTTCACCTTTTCTTTTTAACCATTACGATTCAAAAAGAAACTATATCTGCAAATGAAGTAAAACAAGAGGAACAGTATAAAAAGATTATAGATGAAATTCGTGATCGTAGAAGCAAGTACTACACTCACCTATAATTGTTTGAACTTATATTAGAAATGAAAGGAGTCGATTATGATGTTAATAACGCGGTGTAAAGAAATGATTTGGATAGTTCAGAGGGATTCCACATAGTTCATTTAACAAAAATTCACCGCCTGATTTGATGTGTAAAAAATATACAATAATAAGTATTTCATACACTAAAAAATAAAAGATACACCCCTTTTTATTAAGCGGTGTATCTTTCTCAACATATTCTATTTCCGTTTACTTCGTTTCGTCTTAAACAATCTCACTAAGTTCGAAACAACTGTTTTTGTTACCGCATAAGCTGGTACTGCTAAAATCATTCCGATAATTCCCGCGAAATTACCTACCCCTAAAATAAGGATGATAATTGTCAACGGATGGATATTTAATTTTGAACTCATAATACGCGGTGAAATGATGTTACTTTCAAACTGTTGTACGATTGTTACTATAATAATTACGTACAGAGCTTGCATCGGAGATACGAACAGACCTATAATGACAGCTGGTGCTGCTCCGATAAATGGACCTAAGTTCGGAATTATATTTGTAAATGCTGCGATAATTCCTAAAACGAAAGCATACGGTAAACCGATGATTAAATAACCAGTAAATGTAAAGGCACCAATAAACATACAAACGAGCGCTTGACCTTGAATATATGCAGATAATGTTTCGTTCGTTTCCTTTATGATACGAAGTCCTTCTTCACGGTAAGACTCTGGTAATACACTAACAGCTTTTCCTGGAAATGCATGTCCATCTTTAAACATATAAAATAAAATGAACGGTACTGTAAAGATAACTAACGCCACGTTCGTGATAATACCAAATAAAGCCGTTGCACTCGACGTAAGTGTGTTTGGTATTTCCTTTAAGTATTCAATTGCATTTTTCTCAATTGTCTCAATGGAAACGTAGTTTTGTGTAGATAGCCATTCAAATAATCTATGATGGGATAGATCTTGTATGTATACTTTTCCCTCTTTTATGTAAGTCGGCATATTTTTTACTAAATCCATTAACTGTTGTGAGATGGTTGGAACAACTACTCCAATAGCAACTCCAGTTAATGTGATGATAAAAAGATACAGTAGTAAAATCGCTAAACCTCTAGGTACTTTTTTATTCTCCAAAAAGACTAACAATGGGTTAAATATGAAGTATAAAAATAACGCGATTAAAATTGGGAAAAATAATGTTGATATGAAGATACCAATCGGTTGAAATAGAAACGATATTTTTGTGCAAATAAATATAATTCCTACAACCATCAGCACTTCTAATGTCCAAAAGTGCACTTTCGATTTCAAAAAAACGTCCTCCTTTAAACTAGCACTTCTCTCCATTGTACCAAATTAAACTTAGATTTCACATAATATTTTCCTTTACAATATTCCAAAATCCCATTAAATACACTACAATGAGATTACAGACAAATTTGCAGGTAAAGGTGATAAATATGACACAATGCATCATTTGCAGAAAAGATACGAAAGAACTTAGTGAACAATATGTCATTCCAGAGATATTATGTGGATATTATTTCATAAATTCAATTTGTGATTCATGTCATGAACATATGACAACAAATATTGATCGTCCTTTAATTAGACATAAATTAAGTCAATATAAGATTGAGCAAATGAAAAAACAAATCGATTCCCCTCTCTATACGAATGAACATGGTGAGGAGCTAGCAGCCGCTGAGACAGATGTAGTCGAAGTAAGTGATGAGATACTTTATTCCAATGCATTAATTATGAAACTATGTAAAAAGCACGATATTTCATTACATAATGAAATTTGGAAAGAAGAGCGCGTAACAAAAGTAGCTAGTTCTATTCAACGTGAATTGCTTTTAGATAACCGTAAATATAAAATGAGTGTATTAAAAATGGCTTATACTTTTGCTGTACAAACAATTGATGGCTACTTTGACGATCCAGATGCGATTGATATTTCTACCATTCTATTAAATGCCGATTTCATGGAATTAAAGGAAAAGAGTATCGTTCGTGACTTAAGCAAAAGCTCTTTATGGAATACATTAAATACAACGAGCGAAAACCATTACTTTATTTTACTTAGTGATAAAGACGGTCTATTCTGCTTCATTCGCCTATTTGATATTTTTGATGTTGTTGTTCATTTATCAGAAAAAAGATACAATCTTCCATCACCAATTGTCGGCGTAAATAATGTAGACAAAAAAGGATTTTTTGTGGAAAGTTTAAAACAGTATATGGATGGGCTATTTAAAGAAACTACACGTTCTATTTAATCCATATAGGAACATACGGTCTCCTTTCTTCATGAAAAGACACTGTGTTATAATGAGTGTGAAAAGAACAATACAATCACATAAAACAATTAAAACCTGTATATAAATAAAAAAGACTAGTGTGCGGCTACACACTAGTCCACGTAACTTAGCAGATTGGATTGTTCATTTATCCTATTTGTTTCGTACAAACACAACAACCCACTTTCTATAGGCATAGGTGGGTTGTTATTTTTTGAGCTTGTCAATTAAGACGACAATAAACGTTAACAATGCAATGAGAAACAGTCCACCTTGCAATAACAACGCAATTTCACTCACTTATTATCACCCCCCTCCTACTTTGGAGAAGTGATAATTGAACAACCAACCGTACCATAAGTTACCTCTTAATTTTATCATATTTATTAATTGTTTACGATGAAAACCCGCAAGCTTAAAAACTTGCGGGTTTTTTATTTCTCACTATTTTTTTAAAGCATATGCATCAGCTATCATTTCACCAACGATTTTATTTTCTTGTTGCTTCTCGTCTTTTAATAAAGGGAATAACAGTTCTGCCACTTCTTCCCCCTCCTTGAACTGATTCATATAAATGAATGGATTCGGTTTTTCCAATCAGCGATACGTTATAGAATTAACTACATATTATAAAAACATTTCCTATAAGTTAACTAGTCTTTATTTAAAGACACATATGATTCGTTTGAACATCGTTACTGTATGTTTGAAATACAGTTCGATTTATATTCATAAAAATTGTATATTTCTTTATTTGAAAGGTATTTTTCACTTACTATTTTTTATGGTCCTTAATCCGCTGTAACCAATAAGAAAACTCACATGCTAAATGCATTTGATGTGATTTAATAAGACTATTAGGACAAAGTGCTGGGAACTCAACAACTAGACTTACTTCTATCCCAGTATCAATATCTTTAAATTGATGCCGAACTCCACCAATAATAGTACCATCTTTCATACGTGCAACACCTGTTGATTGGTATTGGTAAGACTTATCTCTAGGTGTTTTCAATCCCGTTTCGTCACCAAAAACAATGAAAAATTGAACTGGGAACGGAGAATTACCTGTAGTTTCGATAACCTCTAATTCATTTTCCCCAAAGGGGCTTAGTACATAGTGATCAGGACAAGCCGATAAATTCACTTGATTATTTTCACGTGATTGTTCAAGCATAAAACTATCAATTCCATTTATAGCTTCTTCTGCTGTAATCCCATCTAAATAGATGCTTGTTTTTGAAAATTTTCGTCTATCACCAGATAAAACAGTACAGATACGCATACCTATTCCACTTAATCTAAGTTTTGATTTCAGTTTATCATACATTTCATTATATGAATATTTCAACTTTACTTCCGTTAGCTTTTTTATCATGACGTCTGTATCATTTATTTCAGGCCCTTTATGTCCTAATGTATTTAATGCTTTTTTAATACGTTCTCTTTTCCATTTTGTAAGTTGCTCTTGTGAAATATTGTTTCCATCGATAATAATCTTCATATACATTCACCTTCTTTTTGATCGTATCGTAGTGTAGTTAATACTAAATTAACCATTTCTTGCTTCGTATCTAGATTCAACTTTACTTCTGAATGAGCAATACTGCTAAGACCGTATAAAATAAATCCAGAAGCTAATGAGGAGTTGTCAGTATAAAAAATCCCCGTTTTCACTCCTTCTTCAATTACTTGTCGAATTAATGGTTGAATTCGTGTGAATAATTTCTGTTCCAGTTGAAAATGTTGTTCCGTCTGAAACGAACTCACATTTTTATAGGGTGCTAATTTTTCAATAAATGTCCAAAATATATCTAGAGAATCTTTCATCTTCTGCATTACAGACCGTTCATTTGAAATAAGTATTTCTTCAATTAACTCCATATTTTTCACAATGAAGCTATTTAAAGTCTCATCAACAAAATCTTCTTTAGATTTAAAGTAATAGTAAAACAACCCTGTTGCTACACCAGCCCGACTAACAACATCTTTTATGCTAAATCCTCCCATACCATTTTTCATATATAGTTCAAAACCAATATCCATTAACTCTTGGCGTCTTATATCGGGTTCTTTTGATATTCTTTTCATACGTCATCTCCTACTATGTTTTTTACCACGACTGAATCTGATTCAATCATAAACGACTGAACTTGATTCAGTCAATCTTATTTGATAAATTTAAAAATCAATTTAGAAACTAAGCAACAAAATTCCTACAAAAAAAGAGTAATCCCAAGAAATATGCTTCTAACCTTAGATTTATCAAAAAAGTTAGATCATATAACTTGAGACTACTCATTTTCATTAAACACGTATTCTCTTTTCAAATCGATTAAACTTTATTTTAGCCGCACCATTTCTGTCTCTACAATCATTTGAGGAAGCGACTTTTGAATTATTTCCTTTAATACATAAAGAGCTTCATCCACATAGCCACCTTCAAAACTCTCTAAGGGCTCAGGTAACTCATCCTCATCTAAAATAAAACATTCTCCACTTGGCATTACCATAATATCAATAATTAAGTCTTCAAATGACACTAGTTCGTCTGTTATTTGCGTATTTTTTACAACATTAAAATAAGCGCCTAAATACATTCCGTTCTTATCTCTCCATATGTATAAATTGTACGGACGATTTTCCCAGTAGTATGCAATTGTGTAACTTCCTTTTGGGATTGTTAAACTCGAATCATTTGTATTCATCGTAAATGAATACTGAACCTCATAAAATAACAAGATACTTTGCGATTTCTTTTCAAGTATTAAGCAATTGTGATCTACTATTGTCGAGTCATATCGGATTTTCCTTTCTATAATTTCACTTTTAGGTGTTCGTAATTTATTCATTTTTTTGTTTCCCCTTATGCTATTTCTAGTCTTAATTATATCCGTTTATATAGCGATAAAGAAGTGTACGGTCTACAATTACACAATAAAACTCCTTCTTATTTAGAAGGAGTTTTTCACTATCCACCATTCATATGTTTTAACCTTTCAGTAACCGCATCATAAAATTTTCGTTTCTCATCAACATTTAAGTGAACACGACTTACTGTTTTAGTAAATCCATACAACAACTGCACTTTCACTGGCTCTTTTAGCGTTATTTCAAAAGTAGCAGGTTCTTTTATGAACTCCATAACAGTTGCATCCAGCACCTCTTTTTCTTCTTTTGCTGTTAGGGATTCCCCCTTGTAGAATGCAATATTATCAATTTGTGTAAATGGCAATACAACTTTCTTTCCTAATCCAATTTGAATGATAACTTGTTCTTCTGTTACGACAATTGGATTTTTACGCATCGCTTGTATTTCAGCTAAAAAATAAATCATCGCATATACGTTTAGTATGAGTAAAATCCAAGCTATTACTGGATTCCATTGATGAAGTAAATAGTGAAAACCGATACTTTCAATTACTGTTGCGTGAATAATCATAATATAAACACCTATAGCGCCGGTCTTTTTGTGATAGGAATATGTGCATTCACCATCTGGTACTTTTTCACGCCACGATAAAAATGCATAATAGATTAATTTACACTCAGTAAGAATGATACTTACAGCC
This sequence comes from Bacillus sp. AR13-1, assembly GCF_008042285.1. Taxonomy (NCBI): domain Bacteria; kingdom Bacillati; phylum Bacillota; class Bacilli; order Caryophanales; family Bacillaceae; genus Bacillus; species Bacillus sp. AR13-1. Next base: position 132,586 of record NZ_QNUA01000012.1, on the reverse strand, counting down.
TTACTTCTTTTCATAGTAGCATCAAACGCTGCATCAATCGCATAAGAAAATGAAGAATACTCACTTCTATATTCTTTATATCGTTTTATTATTTTAGGAAGTACTCTTATAATTTTATATATAAGAAACAGTTCAAAACATACGAACACAATTTCTCCAGCAACTATTACATACGAAACAAATGAAAAAGCTTGTAAATAATCACTAGGAATTATAAATCTTGCGAATACATATCCAGCTATAACTACAGGAAACATATACGTTAACGAATATCTTTTCCGTATAATAAAGAAATATGTGATGACTGGAATTACAAACATAAAATCTAATAATGAACCGAGGACTACTTCTTTCGGGGCAGCTGGCACTATTGGCAGGGCATACAATAAATAGTTTGATAACATAATTAAAGATACGAGTCCAATCCAAATGCCTTTTTTCCTTCTTGAAATTGATGGATTCATTCCTTCTCTCCTCTATTCAAAAACCTCATTTAAATGGTCTTTATAAAATGAAATAGCACGTTCAAATTCTTTTATCTCATCTACTTTCACAACTGTCTCTAACAGTAATTTCATCGCTTCTTCATGTTCGTTTACGTTATATTTTGCTAATGATAAAAACACTTTCATCACGTCATTTTCCGGGAACTTCTTTATCCCTGCTTCTAATAAAGTAATCGCTTTATCATATTCCCCTATACAACGATACGTACTGCCAAGACCGATATACGCACCGCAAAGGGATTCACCATCAAGTCCGTTCGCAATTGCCTGTTCATAATACGGAACCGCCTCCGTTTCAAGACCCATTACATCATGTATCCAAGCACATTGATATAGTACTTCTGCATCCCTCGTAAAGTTTGTTAATCCTATAAGTATCTCTCTAGACTGCGCATATTTCTTTTCATTTCTAAGTTTAATAGCTTGCTTTAATAAATGTTCCATACAATCCACTCCTCACAAAATGTTCATTATGCATATATCATGTATTACACATTTACGAGCAGCTAATGGCCTATTTATTCCATTGACTCAATTTAATAATTAGTGAGGGCTAAGTTCCCCCACTAATTTAATATTAACTCCATTACATACTATGCGACTGCATCTCTTTCTAAAAGCTTAAATTTACATCGCAGTGATACGATTACATAAATGCTCTAACATATTGACAATTTCTTTTGCAGTTTCATCTTTCCCATTACATAACTTCACATTACCGTCTTGTCCAATAACGTGATGCACAGCACCGCGAGAATATAAAGAATGCGGTGAGTTTGCTACCATTACACTTGCTTTTGCATCTTCCATTCTTTTACTTGCTCTTTCAATAAGTTCTGCTTCATTTACGTCACTTTCAAGTTTAAAGCCAACGAGTATCGTTTCTGGATCCCAACTCTTTATTTGTTTTAATACTTTTGGCGCTTTTTGAAAATGAATAATTGGAGCGATGTCACTTGAAATCTTTCCGTTCATATTAAGAACATTTCCATCTGAATCACAAATCTTTTCGACAACCCAATCTGAGCCAGCAGCAGCCATAATAACTGCATCTACTTTTTCATGTGTAATAATACTTTTCATCTTATCTTGTAAATCAATAATCCCCTCAAATGGGTGCAATTCTAATTGGTTATTTACATCCATTGGCTTCTCAGCGAAATAGCCATGCAAATATATTACATGTGCGCCCTTTGTCATTAGCTCTTCCGCAATAATTCTTCCAATCGTACCTTTTGCTAAATTTGTATGTCCACGTACTTGATCCCATTTTTCTAGGCAGCCGCCGCTCGTAATTAATACTTTTTTCTCCTGCATAATAACCATCCCTTACTGATTTTTCGCACGAAACCACTCTGTTCCAAAGTCAACTGCATCACGCTGCCTCATAAAACGGCACGTCGCATTCCCTATCTTCCCACGCGTAACTGTTCCTTTAAGCTCATATTCAACTCCGATTTCTACAAACGTATCAGAATCGTAATCCATTTCAACGAATTCTTTCCATACTCTTACACCTTCTTCTATAATAGGTGCTCCTACCTTTATTAACTCGCGTGCACCTGTACGTACCTCAGATAAATGTATAGACGTATTAGAGTCATAACCAACACCAAGTAATAATATGTATCCATCTAAATCGTATATTTTTCGTAATGGCGATTCTTCACCAAAACTTATGGAAAGTGAATGATTCGCTGTAATTTCTTCTGCGTGTTGCCCCCATGCTGCAAAACTACTGAGTGGATGATTACTGCGCAATACATTCGGATATGTACGAAAACATTCAACTACTTCTCCCATTGCCCTTGTTGGTGTTATACGTGGATCAAATGCTGGGACGTTATCCCGAATAATTTGCCACCATTCTTCTGGTACAGGTGGTCTTGACCAATGTTTTGGATCGGATAAATCCGAAGATTGCGTCGGCATAATTATCGTTCCTTCTTCTGTAACAACTTTCATTAACGCTTCTACTACGGCAACTGCACCGCCTGATATCCAACCGATTGAACTTAATGAAGAATGTACAATAACTGTTATTCCCTTTTCTATCCCTAATGCTTTTAAATCATTTGTAATTGTTTCGATTGTATTTGGAAATTGTGTATTCGCCACTATGTCATTCATTTTCACGATTGTTCCCCCATTTTGCTTTAAACTAATACATACATATATTATCATATTTTTCTTAATTTTTAACTTAATCATTCCAATTACTATACCTCTGTCGTTTTTATCATATCGGAAACAGTTAAATTATTGTATATTAATTTAAAATAAATATAGAAAGGTAAACACAATCAAAAACTTTCAATCTAGCAATCTTAATTTATACTAATATGAAATAGCCCATCACAAATGATGAGCTATTTATTTTATTCATTCTCTAAATAACAATAAAACCTCTCTACCCCCAGATATTTCTCTCCCAAGCTTTCAATCTTAAAGTTACATTTCTTGTAAAATCCGACTGCCTCTGTATCTGTCTCAGCCTCAATATATGTTAACTCATATTCCCTAATTATTTCTTTAATCATTTGAAGTGCAATTCCTTGATTGCGATATTTTTCATCAACAGCTATGTGACACATTCTCGCTCTATTTGTATGAATTAGCGCTATACCTATGCAACCCTTATTCCCATATTTATATAGCACTGCCTGATCATTTTTATACATTGAAACTGCTTTAAATAAGCTTGCTTCACTCGGACCGGTCGCATGCTTTAATACTTTTTTAATGGGATCTATTTCTAAATGCTCAACACGTTGTAACATCCTATCTCCATCCTTTCTCATGAAAAAAGATTAGCTCTTTATTGAAAAAGAGCTAATCTTTTTATGCCGTTATTTTCTCTTCTTTTTTCACAACTACAGCTACATAACTATGAAGTATCATTCCGACAATTACAAGACTCATTCCAACCCACGATAAAGAAGACGGAATTGGAGCCGATAACCAGAGCAGCTCTCCTACTAATGCAAATAAAACTTCACCAGACTGTGTCGCCTCGACTGTTGCTAATTTTTGCGGATCATCTTTTACAAGATCTGTCGCAAAGAAGAATAATACCGTTGCGATTAACCCTGAACTAACTGCTACAATAAAACATTGGAAAACTTGACTACTTGACGGTAGTCCGCCTGTTGATACTTCATAACCAGATAGTAAAAACCAAAATGGTAAACTTGCTAATGTCATACCGAGAACTCGTTGGAAAACATCTAATTCGCCCTTACATACTTGCATCATTTTTCTATTTCCAAGTGGATATGCAAACGCAGCAATGAGTACAGGAACCACACATAAAATGGTTTCACGAATCCCTAAAGAAGAAGCGTGTTCTACTTGCATAAGAACAACACCGAATAAAATAATGCCTGACATTACTAATTCTTTCATTGGAAGTTTTTTATGTAATGGGTCTACCGCAAAAAATGGTGTTAACAAAATCCCTGCAACTATTGTAATTTGCCAAGTCGAAGCGACAAGCCACCCCGGTCCAAACGCACCCGCGAAACTAAGCGGTGCATAAAAGAGACCAAACCCTACAATACTCCATAACAACCACTCTTTCGGATTGTTTTTCATATATTGCAAGAGTTGTTTTAAATTCCCTCTATACATGACAATAAGTAGTAGCATTGGAACCATAAAGTAATACCGTAGTGATGCACTCCAAATCCAACTCCCGCCCCCTAAGTCCATCGACCGGTTTAACACAAAGGTAAAGGCAAAGAAAAACGATGCCAATATCCCTACTGCAATAGCTTTCATTATAAAACCCCTTATATAGTTTCTTTTTCTACTATATAACAAAATGAATATAATTAATATTCAAAAATTTAATCATACATGCGGTCTACTTCTATATAACTTTCGTAATCGACTAATATGAGCTTGATGGTACCGATTATGATCGGCTATATGCCATATTCCCCACCTTATAGTCGCATTTTCTCCCTTTTCATAAAAAACTTCTCGTGTTAAATCATTTTCTGTTAGTTTCATACATTCCTCATAAAACATATGTTGCACAGCTTCATAATCTTGCATTAATTCTTGTAATTTTTACTTTCTTAAACTAGGCAATTTTCCCATTTCATTCAACATTGGTCCATATTTATTTTCAAGTGCAGGCGGAACTCCCTCTCCTTTTAAACGGTACACCCAGTGTAAATCGACTACTGCTAAATGCTGAAGTAGCTGTCCAATGTTATTTTCATTATTTTCAGACCCTTTATAGGATAGTTCGTTCTTTTCAATACCTTCGACTAACCTTTGCAATCGTTTAAATGTATCAGTAACCGTTGCATACAAAATTGCCACGTTGGGGTTCATATCTTTTTCTAAATGGAGATCTTTCATGATAATATCCTTCCTTTAAAGAAACAACACCATATTTTCATCATCACTATACACACCATTCACCTTTATAGCTCTTTTTTCAATTCCATACGTTTTAAAGCCCATTGATTCATACAATTTTTTTGCTGGTTCGTTTGTAGATACAACACCTAATGTCAATTGCTCTAGTTTTATATCTCGCGCTCTTTGAATGGCATTTGTTATTAACTCACGTGCCAATCCGTTCCGCCTGTTTTGTGCATCTACATACATCGCAACGATATGACCTTTATGTTTATACGCCTCTCTCTCTTCTGTTAGTAAAGTGACAACTCCAACTAAATGATTTTCTTCATTAAATGCACCAAATGTACAACTAGTAGTAGCTGTTAAATTACTTTCCACTCGCTTAATAGGATTTTCCTGGCGAATCGCCTCTTCATAAGTTGTTACAAATGCCTCTGGATTTACTTGTAAAGCTTGTAAACGTAAGTCCCAATATTTTTCCGCATCTTCTTTCGTAAGTAATCTAATCATTTTCCCCATCCCCCTTTTAGTTTACATAACATTTTTATAGACTATTAAATAAAGATTGATATTCTTCTTTTAACATACTATAACGATAGCGATGAATGAACTTCCCTTTACGTAACCGATCATTTCTCATTATTCCTTCACAAACAAATCCTGCTTTTTCATAACTCTTTCTAGCTTGTAAATTATCTTCGTCTACTCGTAGCCATATTTTTTCTAATTCGAATACAGAAAAGCCAATTTGTAACATACTGTATAGGGCCGCCATTCCATATCCTTTACCCCAATATTCTTTATTTCCAATTGCAATCCCTAGTTCAGCATTTTTATTTGTATTATCAAAGTTTTTTAGGTCTACCCATCCAATGTGTATACCTTCCTTTGTAACGATAGCTCGTTGTTCATAACCATTCTTTCGACTTATGCATGCTTCAATCCATCTTCTCGTATCGCCACGAGTGAACGGTGGATATTGATCTGGTACAACTAAATGTTTTGTTGCTTCTGTATCTAATGACCATTGATATCGATCTTCTACATCGTCTTGTGTCAATTCTCTTAATTGAACGAATGGTACATTCATTTTGCTATCCCCTTTTCATTTCCCTATAGAAAATCCTTCGAACATTCTTCCTCCGTATTGATCTAGCGTGTTTTCTACAAAAGTAATTAATTCATTTTTCTCCTCTGTTTTATAAAAATGATCAAAAGCCGCTACAAAATGTTCTGCATATTGCTCGTCATACCTTCTTAACACCCTAATAAACCATTTTGAATTTCCAAGCCATTGACCATTTACTCTTAAAACATATTCATGTACTAAATCAGCTAATAAATTGGCGATGAACAATTCTTCTTCTCTCTTTGTTGCACCAATGAAGTCATCCAAAGTATCCGTAATAAAATAACGCTTCTGCTTCATCGTTTCTTCTGTCCATTTTTTTGGTCCTTTATTTAATAAATCATTCGCTTCTCTTTTAAGTATCTCTACAATTTCATCTTTTCCTTTTAGCACAATCCCTTCTGAAACTAATTGAGGTAATGAAGGTCTCCCGCGCTCACAATCACTTTTAAAAAAGGTTTTATACGTTTCAAAATTATGTACGAATACTTCAACAGGCCAGCCATTACTATAGAAAGATTCTCTATAACAAGATGACAAACTTTGGTCAAATATTACAATATCAAGGTCAGATGTTTTTGTAGCCTCTCCTCTAGCAACACTTCCCCCTAGTAAAGCAACATCACAATTCGAAAATTGTGATGTAATTATGCTTTGTGCCGCTTCCATTGGTTTCATAACCGTTCCCCTTTTCTTATTTCACTTTCTTTTTTTCAGCTCTTTCTCTCGCTTTTTTTATATACGGTTCTGCGTCTGGTGTTTTGCATGACGTTGCACCATGATCAACTTCTACTTTTCCAATTTCACGTGCAATTTCAATTGCTTGTTGCTCTAAAGCTTCATTTCGAATCCCTATCGCGATTAAAGCACTATTCATCGCTTCTTTTTTTCTATTTTTTTCATTATGTATATTTGCTTTAATTTCTTCTAGATACGGAGTGAAGAATTCATCATGTAACGTTTTATTTTTAATCGCTATATTTGCTAATAAAGACCAACCTGCTCTTCCAATCCATTCATCATCAGACTTCGTCCATTCTTCCATTCTTTCTATCGCGATTGGTGACGTACATATAGCTGTCATAAGAACGTCCATTAAACAATAGTAATCAACATCCTGAACCCATCTATTTAGTTGTTCTGACGTTAGTTTCTTCGGATCTAAAATCATCGTTGCTAAAGTCATTGCATCCATATTTTTCGTTTCCCATAATGAGATTGCTAAATCATGATCCTTTTTTATCCTCTTTTTCAACAATTTTAAATTTGCAAAACTAACTCCAAATAACGGCTCTTTTGCCCCATGATTTTTAAAGATTTTACGGTTTTGTTCTGTTCCATATTCTTCTAATTTCTGCATTACTTCTTCAAGTAACATATGCCCACCTCTTTTATGTTTTATGTTCACTTCATATATGTATGTACGATATATTCTACATTATTTTTTGGTTTTCCTATATTTATTTTTTAAATACGGTATGTGAAATTTTATTGATGTTCTTTAAAATAAAAAACATCCTCTTCCTTATTTTTCACACGGTTGTTCATTCACACTCTGTATACAATACTCCACAAGCGCATTCAACGGATTTATTATGTTCCTTCCTATTATATTTTCTACCCTTGTAGTAGCGTCTACCATAGATAATTGTGCAACTAAAAACATTTCATTTCTATCTTTCATAATTTCATATAAATACTTTTCTAATTTAGCATCATGCTCTTCTTTACGCCCTTGCATAATTAACTCAAATATCCCTTCTATCACTTCTACTTTTACTTGTATGGATTTATTATTCTGCTGAGCGTATAGTCTTAAACGTTCCATCGTTCCTGAAACAGTACGGTTATTTGTAAATAGTATTGTCTGTGGCTCTTCAACCTGACAAATCATTTCAAAAAATGGCTCATCAATTTTCAATATAGGTATGTCTATTTTGAAATTCTCATCTAATAACGTGATATAATCTGTACAAGTTATTAAAATTGTATCTACATCACTTTCAGCTATATACTTTATAATATCTTTTAAATTATTTCGTGCTTGTTCTCGTTCTATTTTTAGTCTGTGTGATAAGATTGGATCTACAAAATGGAGTATTTCTATTTCAAAAAATTGCAACACTCGGTCAATGTATTCAATATTTGAATGATGAGCATGTAAACAAGCTAATTTTTTCATACTTATCCTCCCTTTCTAAAACAAAAAACGTGAATGAACCATTTTACATGCAGTTCCATTCATTTAATTCTTGTTTCATTTTTTCAAACCTGCAAAATAGTGAAATCTTACATACTTTTTAACAAACTTTTTTGCGCTTGTAAAAAAGTTTTTTTGCATTTCCCCCTCTAAAATTGCTAATATAGTAGAGTAGAACTTTTATAGAGAGTAGGAAAATTATGCACAATGGAATTCGGATGACAACTTTAGTGAAAAGGGCTCTGTTGATTTGCGCTGGGGTATTATTTACATACGAAGCTGCTTACGGATCAACACATATCGCTCTAGCAAGTACAGAGGATGAAGCGAAATCTGTTCAACTTGTAAGTGAAATTCAAACGTCCCTTGCTCCGAAAGAAGCTCCAAAGCACTATAACGGGCAAGTTAGAAAAGTCGCTTACTTAACATTTGACGATGGTCCTGGAAAATACACAGCTGAGCTTTTAGATATGTTAAAGAGTGAAAATGCAAAAGCAACATTCTTCCTAATTGGTTCAAACGTAAAAGCTTTCCCTGATCTTGTAAAACGTGAAGATGCTGAAGGCCACTATGTTGGGATGCACAGTATGACTCATAACTACAAGAAACTTTACACAGAAGGTCATTACGTTGATGAAATGAAAGAAGACCAAGGCTTAATCGCTGGCGTTCTAGGAAAATCTCCAGTATTAACTCGTCCATCTTACGGCTCAATGCCAGGGTTAAATGAAGCTCTTCGCAACAAAGTTGTTGAAAATGGTTTAAAAGTTTGGGATTGGACAATTGATTCATTAGACTGGAAATACAACAAAATGCAAGTAGACGCTGCATCTGCTAAAATCGTAGAAAACGTTCTACATGGTGCTACAAACCCAACAGAAGTTATTCTAATGCATGATATTCATCCACAATCAGTCAAAGCAGTACCTGGTATTATTAAAGGGCTGAAAGAAAGAGGATATGAATTAGAAGCCTATAATGAGAACGAACACTTCCCATTAAACTTCTGGCATGATAATCGTATGTAATAAAAAGACTTGATTCCCTCTTGTAGGTTATCAAGTCTTTTTTTATCGTTTTGGGAATTTCCTTTGTTGCTCTTCAATAGAACGAATAATATTCTCCCTATCCTCTTGAGTTATACCGATAGAAAATTCGTATTCTTCTTCCTTACACCATGCGGGGTTAAGTTCCAGCGATAAGCGAATAACAATGTTAAACTCCCCTGCTTTTCCCCCCATAAATTCAAACGCTAAATTTGGTTCTATGAAATCTAGTTCGTTATATGTAGGGTTTGGTAAAGATTCAAACCATTTTATCATGTACTGTAAATCGTATGTTTGTAAAAAAGGATCCATCGTTTCAAAAACTTTATTTTCTTCTGATAGTTTCGCTTTTACTCTTAACCAATTTCTATCACACTCGTCTTTTGCATCTGCATATTGGTAATTTACAACCTCTAAATGTAATGATATTTTTTCATTTTGAAAATTCATGCATATCCCCCTTCTATCTCTGGATCTTTTGTTTTATAAATTTTTATTAATCCCGATACTTTAAATTATACTAGGTTATTTTAATCTTTTTTTAATACGGATAAATTGTTTGCATTTATTACCCTTTATACATAAAATAAATTTGATTTGCAATATAATCTGAACTAAAGTGAAGTCCATTCCTTATCCACCACATGATGATACCTACTAATGAAGCTGTTTTAATATCAACCGCAACATAATCATCAGGCAGATCCTTTTTCGTATTCTCTCTTCTCGTTTCTATTAACTCTTTTAAAAATAAAAATAGTTGCTCCTCAAATTGATTCATTTTAAATAATATAAATAAATAATTTCGATGGATATATAAATAATCAAGTAATTGTGTTAGCTTTTGTTTTTCTGATAAATCTTTTGCATGTATTAAATCAGCTATTTTATTTGAAAGTTCATTTGAAATCTCATTCGTGATTTGGTCTAGTAAATCTTGAATATCTTGATAATGTAAGTAAAAGGTTGTTCGGTTTAATCCTGCTTTTGTTGCGACTTTCTGAACCGTTAAACTTGAAATACTAGGATTCTCACATAGGAGAGAAAAAACAGCATTTTTAAACATTTCTCTTGAACGTACTGTACGAGGATCTTCTTTTTTAGGTGTAGACATTTTGAAACTCCTTTATAGATTTTCTCTTTACTTACTCGACAGTGCATACCTTCTATGTCGAGTAGTGAACATTTTCAACAAAACTGTTCATGGTCAAAGAAAATTTATTTTGTTACCATTAATTTTATCGACACAATGTCGATAAATCAAGACAACAATGAAGGAGTTTACCAATGCAAAAGGAAATATCAGAAAGAAATAAAAAAATTATATTAATTGTGCTCATTTCCGGTTGTTTTTTATCAACATTAAATCAGACGCTATTAAATGTAGCGATGAGTAATTTAATGGAAGTATTTGATGTTACAGCTGCAACCGTGCAATGGCTATCAACAGGCTTTATGCTCATAAATGGCGTTCTAGTGCCAATTACTGCATTTTTAATGAAACGATTTACAACAAGGCAGCTGTTTATTAGCTCGATGCTCTCTTTGTTTATCGGGACTGTTCTTTGTGCATGCGCCATGAATTTTGGCATTTTGTTAACAGGAAGAATGATTCAAGCAATTGGAGCAGGAATTATTATGCCACTAATGATGACAGTTATTTTATATTTATACCCTAGTGAAAAGCGTGGCAGTATTATGGGAACCATCGGTTTCGCCATAATTTTTGCGCCAGCCATCGCTCCAACATTATCTGGCTTTATTATTGAATATGTATCATGGAGATGGTTATTTATTGGATTCGCTCCATTTGTATTAATCGTTATTATTCTCGCGCTAAAATATTTAATGAATGTTGCTGAGACAACAAAAGCAACATTAGATATCGTAAGTGTCATTTTATCAACGATTGGCTTTGGTTGTATTATATTCGGATTTAGTAGTGCAGGAAGTAAAGGATGGGATCATCCAATTGTTATTACTACAATTATCATCGGAATAATTGTTACAACTCTATTTTGTTTACGTCAAATAAAGTCTAGCGATCCACTATTAAATTTATCCGTATTTAAGTATAAAATTTTCACTCTTACATCAGTCATTAACGTACTCATTACGATGATTATGTATGCTGATTTAATTCTTTTACCGATTTACTTGCAAAACGGACGAGGTTTTACTGCTTTTGAATCAGGTTTACTTCTATTACCTGGAGCTGTAATTAATGCATTCTTATCACCTATCACGGGTAAAATGTTTGATAAATATGGGGCAAAACCACTCTTTATTATAGGTTTAATATGTATCGTTATATCGATGTGGGGTGTAATTGATTTGACCGAATCCACCACTTATATGTATTTAATGGTTCGTACCATTATTCTACGCATTGGACTAAGTTTCATTTCGATGCCTTTAAATACAGCAGGTTTAAACGCTTTACCAAGAGAACTGGGTTCACATGGTTCCGCAGTGAATAATACCGTACGTCAATTAGCAGGTGCTATAGGAACAGCAGTCATTATTACTGTGTATACAATTCAATCCACTTCACATACTTCACAGTTATCTAGTGAGAACGGAAGCATATCAGCTATGCAAGTAACGAAATTAGCTTCTATCTTCAGCTCAAGTGATGCGTACGTATTTATGTTAGTCTTATCCTTTGTAGCTTTGATTATTGCATGTTTTATGCCTAAAAAAGTAGCACTCCAAAAATCCGAAAGTAAATCTTAAAACAAAAAATCCTACTCGTTTTCTATACGAGTAGGATTTTTTATTATTTATTTCGTTTCCCCGTCTTCAGTCGTCTTCACCTTCGTTTTATCTTTATCACGATTGTTATAGTTATATTTAGAAGGTTCTACCGGTGTAAATCCTTCTGGTGTGTAGAATCGTAATAAGTCACCGTTAACAACTTGGTCGGAGTATTTTAGTGATTTTTGAACCATTTGCTCATTTTGTTTTATTTCATCTGTAAATTCTACAGGTTTCCCAGTCGCTGTATCATAGTATTTGCCGTTAAGTGCAGTAACTGTTGGGCTTACGTAGTTACCGTTACGGAACGGAACGACTTGTTTATGCTCTGGTGATAATAAATCTGATCCGAATTGGACATAATTTTTCGTATCTGTACCTAGTAAGTGTAATAACGTTGGAAGAACGTCAATTTCTCCGCCGTATTGATGTTGTACGCCGCCTTCCATTCCTGGTACGCGAATGATTAATGGTACACGTTGTAATTGAGCATTTTCAAATGCGTTCATTTCTTTACCCATTATTTGAGACATTGCTGCACTATGATTATCTGAAATACCGTAATGATCACCGTACATAACGATAATTGAGTTATCGTATAAACCAGATTGTTTCAAGTAATCAATGAATCCTTTTACAGATTCATCTAAATAGCGTGCTGTTTGGAAGTACGTATCTACTGATGAATCACCTGTTTTAGCTGGTTCAATCGTTGCTTCCGCTTTATCAATCGGATAAGGGAAATGGTTCGATAACGTAATGAACTTCGTATAGAACGGTTGTTTCAACGTTTGTAATAACGGAATTGATTCATTAAAGAACGGTTTATCTTTTAAGCCATAGTTTACTACATCTTTTTCATTCATATCGTAGTATGACGCATCAAAGAATTTATTAAAACCAAATGATTTATAAATTTCATCACGGTTCCAGAACGTTTTGTAGTTACCGTGGAACACTGCTGATGTGTATCCTTGTTGACCTAAAATAGCTGGTGCTGATTGATACGTGTTATGAGCTTTATTTGTAAAAACAGATCCTTGTGGTAATCCAAACATTGAGTTCTCTAACATGAACTCCGCATCAGATGTTTTACCCTGTCCTGTTTGATGGAAGAAGTTATCAAAGTATAACGTATTCGCATCTTTTGTAAATGAGTTTAAGAATGGTGTAACCTCTTGACCATTTAGTTTATAGTTTAGTAAAAAGTTTTGGAATGACTCTAAATGAATATAAATTACGTTCATTCCTTTTCCTTTACCGAAATACTCAGGATTTGGACTTGCATAAGTTGATGTAAGATAGTTTCTAACTTCTGTCATATTATCTCCATCCGCTAATGCTCGTTCTGTTGATGCTTTCGCACTTTGAATACCATCATAAATCGTAAAGTTGTACGCCCCTAAATATTTCACGATATAATTGCGGTCAAATGTTCTAGTTAATAACTCAGGACGGTCAGATTCTGCCAGACCTAAGTTAACGCTAAATAATAAAATACCTGCTACAAATACTAGAGATAATTTATGCTTCGCAACACGGATTGGTTTAGGATTTACAAATTTCGTTGCGACTAAAACAATTAAAATGATTGTATCTAAGAAATATAGTGGATCATATAAGTGTAGCAATGCAAAAATACTACCACCTAAATCTCCAAAGTTATTCGATTGTGTTAATGTCGGGAACGTAATAAAGTCACTGAAAAAGCGATAATATACTACGTTTGCGTATAAAAGTATAGACATTAGCAAATTAATAATAATTAACCAAATGTAAGCTCGTTTCCCTTTTGCGAATAATGCGAGTCCTAAAAATAGAACTGCTGAGCTTAACGGGTTGAAAAACAGTAAGAACTTTTGTATTGTGTTCGATATCCCTAAATTAAATTCTGTCACATATGCAGCATATGTTTTTAACCAAAGTAAAATAACAGCAAATACGAAAAATCCAAAATGATTACTTAATACTCGTTTACTCTTCAATAAAAATTGTTGCATCTCTCCACCTCTTTTGATCATCCAAGGCTTATTTTATATAAGTCTGTCTCTCTATTCAATTTCTCTTCTTCAAATAGATTTTATTTGTTTAACTATATGAAGAATATTAGTAATTATAATTTGTAGCTTTTATTTATTCAACTATTTCTTTTTAAACATTTTGACCTTGGTTTCTATTTAACAAAATACATTTGTAACATTTCCTGTTTTCTCCCAAGGCTCATCCACTAATTATGACTCCACAAACTATAATCCTTTATTTCCTCATTTGCAAACTAACCTATCTCCAATTTTGGTACATTCATGTAAACTACCCAATTTCATAAAATAAAAAGTGTAGTTTGGGCAATTTGCTCAAACTACACTTTTTCGACTACCGTTTATCATCCTTTGTAGCTATTCCCTCTTCTTTTAACCAATTCTTTCAGTCCCATGAATATTATTCCAATCATGCTCAGAGCCAGCATGACACCCCTTTAAAGCTTTTTCAACATCATATTTTGTCCAATCTTCTTCATGAGCAACGATTATATTTTGTGAAAATATCATTTTAAATCCTTGTTGTTTCTCTTTTATTTCAACTGTGATTTTATCTAATAATTCACTAAACTGCGGCGTTTTTAATGTAAATACTAATTTTTTTAGGACGATTCATTTCGATATATTCCCCAATTGCTCGATAATCTTTTTCGCCACGATGATCAATAATTTCCCAACTCCCTCCTACTTCAGGAGTATTTCCCGTTACTTTATCCGTCCCTTCCAATGTAAAAAACCATTTCTTCATCATTTCAGGGTTTATCCACGCTTCAAAAATTTCTTACCATCGCTAATGTTATTTTTGAATAATTATCCATTTTAATCCTCCCCCCACTTTATATTAAAACGAATATTTGTTTACTTAAAAAAACCCCCGCTCTCATAATAGAAAGCGAGGGTTTTAATCAATTATTATTGACCTTTGTACATTGCATCAACTTGTTTTTGAAGTTCTTGACTTTCTAAGAACTCATCATACGTTGCTACCTTATCAACTACACCGTTTGGCGTTACTTCGATAATACGGTTTGCAATTGTTTGTACGAACTGATGGTCATGAGAAGTGAATAGTAATGTTCCTTTAAATGTGATTAAACCGTTGTTTAATGCTGTAATAGACTCAAGGTCTAAATGGTTCGTCGGATCATCAAGTGTTAATACGTTTGCACCGCTTAACATCATTTTAGATAACATACAACGAACTTTTTCTCCTCCAGATAAAACAGAAACATTTTTCTTTACTTCTTCACCAGAGAATAGCATACGGCCTAAGAAACCACGTAAGAAACTTTCTGACTCATCTTGTGGAGAGAACTGACGTAACCAATCAATTAAAGTGTAATCACTGTTCTCGAAGTACTCAGAGTTATCTCTTGGGAAATGAGCTTGAGATGTTGTTACACCCCATTTGAATGAACCGCTATCTGGCTCCATTTCACCCATAAGAATTTTAAATAATGTTGTCATCGCAATATCGTTACGTCCGATAAATGCAACTTTATCACCTTTATTTAAAGTGAAGTTCACATTATCTAATATTTTTTCGCCATCAATCGTTTTCGAAATACCTTCAACTGTTAATAGGTCATTTCCTACTTCACGTTCTGGTGTGAAACCAACGAACGGATAACGACGTGATGATGGTCTAATATCATCTAATGTAATTTTATCTAACAATTTTTTACGAGAAGTTGCCTGTTTCGCTTTAGATGCATTTGAGCTAAAGCGTGCAATAAAGTTTTGTAACTCTTTTACTTTTTCTTCTTTTTTCTTGTTAGAATCTTGCGTTAGTTTTAATGCTAATTGGCTTGATTCATACCAGAAGTCATAGTTACCAACGTATAATTGAATTTTACCGAAATCAAGGTCAGCCATGTGCGTACATACTTTATTTAAGAAGTGACGGTCATGGGATACAACGATAACTGTATTTTCAAAGTTCATTAAGAAGTTTTCTAACCATTGAATCGCTTTTAAGTCCAAATGGTTGGTAGGCTCATCTAGTAATAGAATGTCAGGTTGACCGAATAAAGCTTGAGCAAGTAATACTTTTACTTTCTCTGCCCCTGTTAATTCAGACATCTTTTTATCATGAATATCTTCACCAATACCTAATCCTTTTAGAAGGATTGCAGCTTCTGACTCAGCTTCCCAACCGTTTAGCTCAGCGAACTCACCTTCAAGTTCTGCAGCACGCATGCCATCTTCATCACTAAAGTCTTCTTTCATGTAAATTGCATTTTTCTCTTGCATTACTTTATAAAGACGTGTGTGACCCATCATTACTGTTTCTAGTGCAGGGAACTCTTCATATTCGAAGTGATTCTGTTTTAATACTGCTAGACGCTCACCTGGCGTAATATGTATGTCACCTGTTGATTGGTCAATTTCTCCAGATAAAATCTTTAGAAATGTTGATTTACCAGCACCGTTTGCTCCAATTAAACCGTAGCAATTACCTGGCGTGAATTTTATGTTAACATCTTCAAATAATTTGCGATCCGCGAAACGCAAACTAACGTTACTTACTGTAATCATTTGTGTCCTCCTACTAATACCGCTTATTTCAGCGTTTTCTCACCGATTGTCTTAAAAAATCGCATATTACGACTCAATTATTGTAGACTATAGCTATTATATAGTAGAAGCTGGATGAATAGCAACGGTTGATTAGCTTTCTACAACGAAATCGAATAGTTTTTATCCATTCCCCTAGCTATTTTTTGTATATCATCGACCTCTTTCTAATATCCCTATTCGCTTCTCATTCTGTAATACATTGAATCATTTTTTCATTTCATATTTTATATACAAAAAACCTGTAGAGAAAACATTCCCTACAGGTTTTTCTTATTTCGTATTCATTATTTTCTCTTTATAACTCTTCAATTTATTCGTCAATCCTATTAAAGCAGGTAACAATATCGGCATTACAATTAAAGCTAATAGTAAAAGAGCAACGCCAACAACGGATGCTACTTGTATAAGTGTCAATACTCCTGAAGGAATTAACGCTGCAAATGTCCCTCCTAAAATAAGTGCCGCTGATAATACGACTCCTCCTATGTGACGAGATGCATTTACAATTTTCGTTACTGAATCCCCTTCTAGCTCATTGTATCGCATCATAACGAAGATGCTATAATCCACTCCTAAAGCGACAATCATAATGAAGCTAAAGAATGGAACATTCCAGCTTAATGACCCTATGTTTAATACATGTGCACTAATTTGTTCACTTATACCAAGTGATGCAAAGTACGCTAAAATTAACGACCCAATAATAAAGATTGAGTTTAAGAATGAGCGTGTAATCACGATTAATACAAGCGAAATCCCTAATAACATAATCGTAGCAGTACGTAGGAAATCTTGCCCGGTTACTTCTTTTAAATCAACGTTTCTAGCTGTTGTCCCGCCAATTGCTTTTTTCGCATCATTTAGTTCTGTTCCCTTTAACGTACCATCTATCGTTTTATTAATTTCTTGAATGATAGGCATCGCTTCTTTTGAATACGGGTTTACGTCTAAAATAATTGTCATTTTAGCAATCTTTCTATTATGTGACATGTACGTATTCAATGCTTTTTGGAAATCTTCTCCTTCTAAAACTTCTTTCGGAATATAAAATTTCTCAGAGCTTTTCGACTCATTTAACTCTCCTAAATATTTTTGAGCGTCACCTAGACCGTTACTTACTTTTCCTAACCCCTCTGTACTTTTAGATAAACCTGATTGCAATTGCCCCATCTTTTCTTGTAAATCTTTCAGTCCAGTTAATAACTGTCCTTGCCCATCGTTTATTTTCATTAATCCAGATTGTAAGTCAGCCGATTTGTTCGAAATTTGTTTTGAACCTGTAGCTCCTTCGTTCAATCCATTTTTCAGTTCAGCAGCTCCTTTTTGTAGTTGCGTTACTCCATTGTTCATTTCCTTTAAACCATTATCTACTTTTAATAATGATTGATTTGCTTCTTTAAATGAACTCATCGCTGCTTTGTGCTGCGTCGCTAATTGATTTAATTCATTTGAAAGAACACTCAATTGCCTCTGAGCTTCTTTTGCAATTCCTAATGTTTGCTGCACATTAGGATCATTTGCTAATTCTGGTTTTGTTTGAATGAAATTGTTCATTAACGTTTCAATTTGTTCATATCCTTTTTTCGCACCATCAATCGCTTGAGAAATACTTCCGAAATATTGATCGTACGAACTTAAACCTTTTTCTAACTGAGCATAACCAGCATGAAGCTGCGAAGTTGCATTTGACAGGGCATTGATATTTCCGTTTAATGATGCTAGCCCATCCTCTATTTGCTTCGCTCCTTGTGCTCCATTGTTTATTCCATTCGATAATTGATTTAAAGCTGTCCCTAATGCTGATACGCCATTTTTCGCTTCATTTGTTCCATCAATTAACTTTTGAACATTTGCAAGACTATTTGAATCATTACTACCCATTTTATCTTTCGCATCAGTTAATCCTTCATTAATTTCTTTTATGCCACCATTTGCATCTCCTAAGCCTGTATTCAATTCTCCGGCTTGTTTATTTATATATAATTCTTTAATCTTATCTCCAGTTGGACGCGTCGGTGAATATACTTCTGAGACTCCTTTGACTTTCGAGATTTTATCAGTAAGTTCATCTAAAGTTTGTAAAGAATTCGCCTCATCTAACTTTTTATCCGATTGAATGACTAACGTACTTGGTGAAGAAAAACCAGGCGGAAAATGCTCTTCTATTACGTTAATCCCCATTTTTGATTCATATTTATTATCCACTTCAAATAAATCATTGTAATTAAGCGTGTTAGAATATTTTAATACGAATGGAATCGATATCACGAATACGATAATTAAAGCGATAAATGGTCTTGCTACTGAATTTTTCGCAAAGAATCCCCATAAACGACTATCCTCATGTCCTTTAAATGTTTTAACTGGATAAAACATTCCTTTTCCTAAAAGCACCATGAAAAATGGATTTAAAGTGGTTAATACGAGTAGTAGTACTGCGACACCAATTGCTACCGCTGAAGTAGATTGATATAATTTAAAACTTGCTAAAGCAAGAGATGCAAAGCCAATTAGTACTGCTATCCCGCTATATAAAACGGTTTTACCTGCCGATTTAAACGTTTCTTTCGTAGCTAAATATGCATTTTCTTGTTTACTTAATTCTTCTTTAAATCTTGTATATAATAAAATGTTATAGTCTGTTCCCACTCCAAACAGGACGACTACTACAAACACTTGCGTAAAGTTTGAAAACGGAAAATTAAATTGATCTACAAGATGGCCAATAATCCCCATTGAAATTAAATACGAAACACCAACTGTAAGAAGAGAAATAATCGGAACGACTGGTGAACGGAATACAATGATTAATACTACAAGAATGAAAATGATCGAAATAACTTCTGTCTTTTTCACGCCCTCTTGAGAGGATGTAAGAAAATCACCCGCTATTAAATCACTTCCTGTTAAGTACGTTGTAACTCCTTTCGTTTGTACTTTTTTATGAAGATTATTTGCAATTTTTGATATTTTACCATGTTTTTTATCTACCGACATTTGCGTTAAAATAGTCGTATTATCTTTAGAAACTAATTGTTTCTCCAGTTCTTTATTATCTAAATGTGAAACGACTTCCTTAATTCCTAATTGCTCTTTTTCATTTTGCAGGGCATTGATCGTTTTCGTTATTTCCTCTTTTTGCTCATTTGTTAAAGCCTTCTTACTTCCACTATTAAAGACAGCTATAATTTCATACTTTTCAGCCCCTTCTTTATCCATCTCCTTTATCATCTTGTCAGCAATACTGCTTTGTTCTGTATTAGGAATCGTGATTTGCCCTTTTTCCTTCACTAACTGATCCATATTAGGCATCGTTACGACCATTGCAATAGTAATAACTATCCATAATAGAAAAAATAAACTTCTCCAACTTTTTAGCTTGCTCATTCGAATCATCTCCTGTTATTAGAGTTTCATGGTGCATAGAGAATGAATATTCATTCCCTGTTTTTGAAAATATTATTTCGGAATGAACGTTCATTCCTATTATCCTATTAAATTATTTTTCAATTCTATTAAATCACTCCCTGCGGAATGAATATTCATTCCTTTAATTGTACAGATATATCATCTCCTGTAATCATTTTTTATATTTATTTGGGAATGAATGTTCATTCCTGTCCTTATAAAGCTATAGAATCAAATGATTCTAATAGCATTCCAAGAGCTCTCTTCCAATTCTTTTACTAATTCTTTTGAGTATTCTAATTGCCCTGTCGCCATTACTTTTATTAATTTTTCAAGCGGTTGATATACAATAATAATTAAAGCAATTATAGGCAATGGACGAAGAAAACCTTTTTCGATTCCATCTTCAATAATATTCATAAAGAAGCCTATAAAATCGTCAAATATTTTCTTACTCTGTTCATCAAGAAAATAACTATCACAGTGCGAATTTGTAAAAAGAAAAGCATCCACATTGTTTCTCGCAAATTCAAATAAACGGTTATACGTATGACTAAACTGTTCTCGAATATTTGCTTCAACAGGAAAATCAGTTTTTATTGTTTCAGATAGCTGTATCATGCTTTTTGAAAATAATGAGTTAACGAGTGCCTCTTTATTTTCAAAATAGCGATAAATAGTACCAGCGCCGACATTTGCTTTTTCAGCGATCATCGGTATTGTCGTACCATCGTAACCACGCTCTGCGAAAAGTTTTATACCAGCATCAAAAATATCCTCTTGCTTATTTTTAGCCATTTTTCTCACCTCAATTTTCAGGAATGAAAATTCATTCCGTTTATAATTATAAATTACATGGATTAAAAGTCAAGTGTGTAAATACGCTATTGAAACATTTATCAAATAACACACTCAATTAAGATATTAATACATTTTTTGCGTTATCCCATCAAAAAATTTCTTTGTATCATCATGACTTAAAACCCTCAATACATCTTGTATCTTAAAAAATTGAACTTGACTTATTTCATTATCTTTTGGATGTAAATCTATTCTGTCACCTATATATTCTACATAAAACATAGTAGTTTCTTGCTCTTCATATCCAATTTTCATTTTGATTTCTTCAGGAAAGCCAAAGCAAATTTTATCTTCAAATTGTTTTATAACTTTAAACTTTGTAGATCCAGTTTCTTCTTCCAGCTCTCTCAAAATAGCACTCTCTAAATCATTATCTGTATGTTTCACTCCACCTTTAGGAAAATCCCATTCCCCCTTTGACATAGCATATTCTCCATCTATGTCGCTAATTTTCACCTTATGTACCAATAAAAATTCACTGTGTTGGAATACGACCGCACCTACGGCTTGCCTAATCATTTTACTTTTCCTCCTAAAACAATGATTTCACTCTATTAAATAGAAAAGTACTATAATAAAAAGTTTATCATTATAGTACTTTGTTACTCATACATAGCACATGACATTAATTAAAAGAAATCATAAATAAACGGCTTACGCACCGGCACTACATTCTCAAATGCACGTATCTCCTCTTCACTACCGCTTATTAAGTCTATTTCATTTAATTCTAGCGGTCGCTTGTAACCAAACATAATAGTAGATAACGCATTAATATCGATTTGAATTCCATTTTCTTTTGCTGTTTCTTCTTTAACGATTGTTATTTCATTATTTTTAAGTTGAACCGTTACGTTATTCCACGGTGCAAATGAATCTGTAATATGTAAAATTACTTCTTGCTCTTCGTTGTTCCAGTTCCATTCATATTGTTTGAAAAACTGTTCTACATCTACAATTCTTCCCATGAAATATGGAGTTACTTCTGCTTTTACTCGTGGTTCTTGTAATGTGTAAAGAAGTGGTTCTGTCTCACTTAGTATCATTTCTAGATCTTTAATCATAGAATCATGTTGGCAGATGAAGTTCCAAAGACCAATTCTTGCTTCATTATGTAATGGGACAAATTCTTCTACTTTCATTTTAGAATTCTCTATTTTGTATAAAATGTAACCAGCCACCGTTTTATTTTCATCATAGTAAACTGCCAATATTAAATCATGATACACCGCTTGTAGCCACCATTTACGTCCGCGAACTAACATACCAGAAAATCGTTCTGCAAATGTTTCATATAGATTCTCTACTTCTTCTGGATGATTATCTTTACTAAAACGTTTCACTGTACCATTCACTTGTTTTTTAATTATTAAATCGCTCTTTGTCATCTGACATACGATTCGATTCGCACAAAGTTCCCAGCCGTATTTACGATAAAATGAAACTGCAAATGGATGTAACATCGATACACTATATCCATCTCTTTTCATAGTTTGTAGTGAATGCTGAAGTAACTCTTTTACATATCCACTTCTTCTATATTCCGGATACGTCGCTACCCCCGCAACGCCGCCCATTTTAAACTTTTCTTTTCCTATGTAAATATGAAAAGGAATTAAGTGCAACTTTGCAGCTAACTCTTCTCCTTCCATAATACCGTATATTTGATGGCTTTCCTTCATTCGTGTAATTTGCTGCTCTACTCGTTCTTCATTTGCTTTATATTGAAAAGCATATTCTGATAAACGTAATGCTTCTCTAAACTTATCTTCTTTTAATTGTATAACGTTCATATATTTCTCCTCCATTCCTCATTTGAATTATACCACAATTCAAACTATTATAATTCGGTAAGTGAAATTACGAGGATGTTTCAACAAAAGATATCGATTTAGAAACAATCTAACATAAAGGCTCTTTTCAACTGCTTTCTATTGGCGGCATAAGAATATTAAACGCCTTGCGTTCTCTTGGGTTTGCGAAGCTAAGAGGTACCATTGAAAGTGATGAAACTTATGACAACGGCAACATTACGGGCATAAAAAAAACCAGTTGATTGAGAGAAACTGGTTCAATAAAGGTTTTATATTGGATATTCATTCAACCAAATTAATGCTTGTTCATAATCATCGAAAAATTTTACGGATTCTTTTGTATTGGATTGTTGTAAATAATTCATTATCTCCCCTTCTTCAAGGAGAAACGCAATTGCCTTACTGTGATTCAAAATGGTTTCATTGAAGAACTTATCTTTCCATGCTTTTTGAACAGAAAAATGATCTGGCGTGTATCCTTTTCTATCCACCAACAATTTGTATTTCCGACCCTCGGAAATGAATTGCTGACAAACCTGCTCGAAGCCATTAAACCATTCATAAACATCAGCTGTATTAATCTTGCCAATTAGATGGGTAACAATTAAATCCCCTGAAACTGTTGTGCTGATATTCTGTTTACTCAACTTGGAACCATCTCCCTTAGTTACAATTATGCGTAAAAATCTCATAAAATCAATAAGGATAAAATTCTTACGTAATAAAGCAACATTATTTAAGAAAAAAGCCAACATAAAAAAGCAGATACATTGCATATCTGCTTCTCATCACTTTATTTAGCTAACGTTTGCAGTTCTTCAAAAAATGTAGGATACGATACACCTACTGCTTCTGCATCTTCAATCGTTGTTTCTCCTTCAGCTATACAGCCGGCAATCGCAAGCATCATTCCAATGCGGTGATCACCGTGACTATGTACTGTATTTCCTTTTAGCTTACATTTACCGTAAATAATCATTCCGTCGTCGGTCGCTTCAATACGAGCTCCTAGTTTCGTTAGTTCAGCAACGACTGTATCGATACGATTCGTTTCTTTCACTTTTAGCTCGTGTGCATCTTTAATGACTGTAATTCCATCTGCTTGTGTTGCCGCTAAAGCGATAATTGGGATTTCATCAATCAGTCGTGGAATGATATCTCCACCGATTTCGATTCCTTTCAGCGGCGATGTTTCAATTGTAATATTTGCAGCAGGTTCTGATGCTCCTTCGTTAATCTGCTCTACAGTAAACGTAGCGCCCATTTTCTCAAGAACATCAATAATACCTGTACGAGTCGGATTCATTCCCACATTTTGTAATAGTAGTTTACTATTTGGAATAATTGCACCTGCTACTAAGAAAAATGCCGCTGATGATACATCACCTGGCACTTGAACATCTGTTGCGGTTAACTTCTGTCCTCCTGCTAGTTTCACTGTTTTCCCCACGCGAGTTACTGTAACGCCAAACGCCTCAAGCATTCTTTCTGTATGATCGCGGGAAATATGAGGTTCTGTAACAGCTGTTACACCTTCTGCGCGAAGGCCTGCAAGTAAAATAGCTGATTTCACTTGCGCACTTGCTACCGGTGAAGTATATTCAATCGCCTTTAAATTCCCGCCTCGTATTGTGAGCGGCGTAAACGTTCCGTCTTTTCGGCCATCAATTTTTGCACCCATTTGCTTTAGTGGATTTGTTACACGTTGCATCGGTCTCTTCGCAATTGAAGCATCACCTTGCACGCAAGAAAAGAATGGTGTGTTTGCAAGTATTCCTGACATTAATCGAATCGTTGTACCAGAATTACCAACATCTAATACAGCTTTTGGCTCTTGTAAACCTTCTAATCCTGTTCCAATTACCGTAACTTCGTCTCTATTTTGTGTAATCTCTACTCCCATTTCTTTAAAACAAGAAATAGTACTTAAACAATCCGCACCAGGAAGAAATCCTTTAATTGTTGTTTTACCTTCCGCGATTGCGCCAAACATGACAGCGCGATGGGAAATTGATTTATCTCCAGGGATTGTAATTTTGCCATTCAATCCGTTATTTACAGTTTGTACTGTTTTTTCTTTCACGTTGTCACCCTCCTCATTAAATTGTTTCATACGTTTGGTATTCTTCTTTTCCGAGCGCAATTTTTGCCTGCGTTCGATCCTCTTCTCTTTGGAAACTAATTCGTAAAACTCCGAGCAATCCTTCTCGCGCTTCTAATATTTGCAAGTTCGTAATACTAATTTCTTCTTCTGCTAGAATGCTTGTGATATGGGCTAATGCCCCTACTTTATCTAAAACGTCGACGTATAAGTCGTGATAGGCAGGAATCGCCCCTCTTTTTCGAACTGGTAAAGAGTCACGATATTCTTTCGCATCTGCAAAATAACTTTGTATTTCTCCTGCATCTCCTTTAGAAACCGTCTTATATAGCTCTTCCATTTCTAAAATCCATTCTTCTAATAGTTCCAATAAATGCCCTCGATTTTGCTTTACGATATCACTCCACATTTTCGGACTACTTGATGCAATACGTGTTATATCTTTAAATCCGCCTGCCGCTAGTTGATGAATAAGCGGATTATCACCAGCATGTTTCTCAACTTGTTTTACTAATCCTGCTGCAATTAAATGTGGGAAATGACTAACTATTCCTGTTATATAATCATGTTCTTTTGTATTTAATACAAGAAAATGAGAGCCTGTTCCTTTTAACCATTCTTTCAACTCTTCTACTCGCTCATCTAATACATGATTCATCGGTGTTAAAATGTAAAATGCATTTTCAAATAAATGCGCCTTCGCACTTTCAACTCCTGTTTTGTGAGAACCTGCCATCGGATGTCCGCCGATAAATGAAACTTGCTTTGTTAATAAAGCTTCTGCTTCATTCATGATTGTCCCTTTCGTACTTCCTACATCGGTAACAATGACATCTTCTCGTAAATGAAATGATGCAAGTTTGTGTAACAACTTTTTCGTTTCTTCAACTGGAGAGGCAAATACAATTAAATTTGCCTCCTCACATGCACGCTGTAAATCTACTGCTACTTCATCAACTACATGTAATTCTTTTGCGCGCTCTACTTGCTCTTTAAATATGTCATAACCGATAATCGTTACATCGTGCTCTTTTTTAATCGCTAATGCAAGAGAGCCTCCTATTAATCCAGTACCGATTAATACTACCTTTTTACACATTTGCCTCATCTCGAGACTTACCTTTTTTATTTTCAAAGTGTTGTTTTAACACTGAAATCACTCCTTCATTTTGTTCCCTAGTTCCGATTGTAATACGGACACCATTTGGGAACGGACGAATAATAAACCCTGCATGCGCACAAGCTTCATAAATTTCCCCAGCATCATCTACCGGCAAGAAGATAAAGTTCGTTTGCGACGGATAAAATGGAATTTCATTTTCTGTACAAAAACTCTCGTATTGTTGTAATCCTTCTGTATTAACACGAACTATTTCTTCAATAAACGCTTCATCGTTAAAAGCAATCGCCGCTGCTTTTTGCGCTAATGAAGATACGTTAAATGGCAAACGTACGACATTTAATTTCTCGATTAACTCTTCCTGTCCAATCGCATAACCAACGCGGAAAGAAGCTAATCCGTACGCTTTAGAAAACGTTCTAAGTACAAGAATGTTGTTATGTTTTTCTAGAAGCGGTAATGTCTCAGGGAAATCTTTTGCTGTTACGTATTCATAGTACGCTTCATCAATGACAATTAACGTATTTTCACTAATGCTTTCAATGAATTGAGTCAATTTTCGCTCATTCACATATGTGCCTGTCGGGTTGTTCGGATTACAAATCCATACGATTTTTGTATGTTCATCAACTGCTGAAGAAATTTCATCTAGATCATACACACCGTTCTTTAAAGCAATTTCTTTCACTTCACAGCCTTCAATAATTGCATGATGACGGTACTGAGGGAATGTCGCGCCAGCAGTTACGATATTATCTCCTTTACAGAGCACTGCACGACTTATAATTTGAATGACTTCATCAAGTCCACTACCACAAAGCACTTGTTCCATTTGCACTTGTAATTTCTCTGCAATTGTTTGACGGAGTACTTCAGCACCTCCGTCAGGATATAAAGCATGTTCCTGCCACGATTTTTGTAATTCTCCTAAAACACGAGGTGAACAGCCAAATGGATTTTCATTTGATGCTAACTTAACAAATGAATGATTCCCGTATACTTCTTTCATTTGCTCTGGTGATTTACCTGGTTTATACGGTTGTAATGATGATAGTTGATCTTTTACTCGCATGTTAAATCCACCTTTTCATTAAAATTCTTTTGCGTATTTGTTATGTTGCGAAATATTTTGTTTTAGTAATTCCATGCGATCTTTTCCGAATTGCTCGACTAGTGCACCGGCAAGTTCCCATGCAACGACAGCTTCAGCTACAACACCTGCTGCTGGTACTGCACAGCTATCAGATCTCTCAATACTCGCTTGGAACGCTTCTTTCGTATCAATATCTACGCTTGCTAACGGTTTATATAATGTAGGAATTGGCTTCATTACGCCTCTTACGACAATTGGCATACCTGTTGTCATACCGCCTTCTAAACCGCCGGCATTATTCGTATTTCTCGTGTATCCTTTTTCTTCATCCCATAAAATTTCATCGTGCACTTTACTTCCCGGCTGTCTTGCCGCTTCAAAACCAATTCCGATCTCAGCACCTTTAAACGCATTCACGCTCATAATAGCACCGGCAAGTTTTGCATCTAATTTGCGGTCGTAATGAACGTAGCTACCAACTCCAATTGGCATTCCTTCTGCAATGACTTCGACAATACCGCCTATAGAATCTCCGCTACTTTTCGCATCATCAATCGCATTCATCATTTCTTGTTCTACTTCTTTATCTAAACATCGAACTGGTGAATTTTCAGTTATCGTTTGAATTTCTTCAATTGGTAAGTTTGAAATACGCTTCGCTTGTACCCCACCAATTTCAAGAACATGTCCTGCGATTTCCACACCTAGTTCTTTCAAAATTTGTTTCGCAACTGCACCAGCAGCAACACGAACTGTCGTTTCTCTTGCAGAAGAGCGCTCTAATACGTTTCTTATATCACGATGGCCGTATTTAATTGCCCCGTTTAAATCCGCATGTCCTGGACGTGGTTTCGTTATAGTACGTTTCATTTCTTTACTTTCTTGCTCCGAAATTGGTTCAGCACCCATTACTTTCGTCCAATGTTTGAAATCATCATTTTTTACGATTAACGTAATTGGTGAACCAAGTGTCATTCCGTGACGTACACCACTTGCAATTTCAACTGTATCTGTTTCAATTTGCATGCGTCTTCCGCGCCCATGCCCTTTTTGTCTTCTTAATAATTCTTTATTAATATGTTCCGCTGTTAATGTTAAACCTGCTGGTACACCTTCTAAAATAACTGTTAACTGCGGCCCATGTGATTCTCCAGCTGTAATGTATCTCATTTCTCTTGCCCCTTTACTATTTTTTTGTACAAAAAAGTCCCTACTGAGCGCTCAGTAGGGACGATGTTTATCGCGGTACCACCCTAGTTATAGACTTCTTTCGTCTACCTCTCTTCTTCTTTAACGATCGTTTGACCGTCTTTCTCTCCAAAAGTTGGCGGGAAAGATGCTCCAAGGCTGTAATTCATGCTTACCTTTGTACTGATTCACACCGGCCATCAGCTCTCTTTAACAGTGAGATAAGCACTACTGTTTCCTCTTCAGTGCATTTATGATATGGAATTAAGATAATTTATTTTTGAAACCTTTTAACTCATCCATGAATCTATGGAATTCTGGAATATCCATTTGTTGCGCAGAATCTGATAACGCAACTGCTGGGTCTGGATGAACTTCAGCCATTACTGCATCTGCTCCAATTGCAAGTGCTGCTTTCGCTGTTGGTAATAATAAATCTCTACGTCCTGTTGAATGTGTTACGTCAACGATAACTGGTAAATGTGTTTCTTTCTTTAAAATCGGTACTGCTGAAATATCTAATGTGTTACGTGTCGCTCTCTCGTATGTGCGAATACCGCGCTCACAAAGAATAATTTGGTCATTACCTTGTGCAATAATGTATTCCGCTGCATTAATGAACTCATCAATTGTTGCTGCTAATCCACGTTTTAATAATACTGGCTTATTAACTTTACCTACAGCTCGTAGTAAATCGAAGTTTTGCATGTTACGTGCTCCAACTTGAATTACATCAACGTATTCTAGCGCCATTTCTACGTCATTCGGATTTAAAATTTCACTAATAATCGCTAAGTCGAACTCATCTGCTACTTGTCGTAAAATTTGTAAACCTTCTACTCCTAAACCTTGGAAATCGTATGGAGACGTTCTCGGTTTGAAAGCACCGCCGCGCATTAATTTAAGTCCTTGATCTTTCATCGCTTGCCCTACTTGGCGAACTTGCTCTAAACTTTCTACCGCACAAGGTCCCATGATGAACGTTTGTGTTCCGTTTCCAATCAATTCACCTTTAACATTAACAATTGTATTTTCTTTTTTCTTTTT
Source organism: Bacillus sp. AR13-1 (assembly GCF_008042285.1). Taxonomy (NCBI): domain Bacteria; kingdom Bacillati; phylum Bacillota; class Bacilli; order Caryophanales; family Bacillaceae; genus Bacillus; species Bacillus sp. AR13-1. The sequence continues at coordinate 103,320 of NZ_QNUA01000012.1, read as the reverse complement.
ACGTGAAACTAGTAATGCTTTACGGTTATCATCTTCTTGTAATTCTAAGCTTGCTTTGAAAATCGTTTTGAAAATATGTTGAATCGTTGACGTTTCGAATGGTCCTTCGTTATGCTCTGCAAGCATATCAAGTACTTCACGCTCACGTACTGGATCAAAGCGTTTCGTACCTTGTACTTGTTTTTGCTCCCCAATCTTTTGAACGATTTCACCGCGTTTGTTTAATAGGTGTAATAGTTGTAAGTTAATTTCATCTACCTGTTTACGTAATTGATCTAATTCATGATTTGCCATTTGGAAATCCTCCTCTAATGTTTTAAAAGTATAGTAAGAGAATAAAAAATTCTCTATTTTCTGAACTGGTTAATTATACAAATTTAAAGTGGAATCGATACCTCTTCTTATTTCAAACTAATAATTACCATAAAGACACTAACTACTAGTTAATAAGCCACTTTTTTGTACAAAAAAGCCCTACTGATTCAATCAGTAGGGACGATATTTATCGCGGTACCACCCTAGTTGTAGACTTATTTCGCCTACCTCTCTTCATTGTTAACGATCATCTGACCGTCTTTCCCTTCATAAAGACAATAACTATCTTTACTACGAAAAAGATGCTCCAGGACTGTAATTCGCTCTTGTTTTTGTACTGGTTCACACCAACCACCAGCTCTCTGTTACAGGGAAACAACAACTACTGCTTTTCCTTTCAATGCATGACTATTTTATTTTCAAGTTGGACCACTAAAATACAAAAAGTCCCTACTGAATAAATCAGTAGGGACGATATTTATCGCGGTACCACCCTAGTTGTAGACTATATTTCTGTCTACCTCTCTTCACTGTTAACGATCATTTGACCGCTTTTCCTTCATAAAGACAATAGTATCTTTACTACGAAAAAGATGCTCCAAGACTGTAATTCATGATTATCCCTGTACTGGTTCACACCAACCACCAGCTCTCTGTTACAGTAAGACTAACCACTACTGTGATCTCTTCATTGCACTTTGTTTATTCAAATGTTTTTGAAATTGAATAAGTATGATTCGTATTATAGAACGCTTTTCAAAACACTGTCAATAACTTTTTATATATTTTTTTAAAATTCCACTTCCGCCCTATGATTCCTCTTGTAAATTCTCCGTTACGATTCCGATGCGAATTATTTCATTTTCTATTAAATTTAATACATGTCTTTCTACTTCATACCTGGTTAATAGTTCTTTTACTTGTATGATCTCACTTTCAAGTAAATCGGCTTCTTGACACGTCTGCAGTAAAGTGAAAAACACATTTGCATACAATTCTTTATACGCTTTCATACGCTCTTTCTTTTCAAGTATCTCTATAAACAACTGTTTCATTTCTTCTTGATTAGATTGTCCTTCCACACCTTGAAATTTACTAGAAATAATATTTAATCCTTTTTCTAAAACCTCATCCATGCATAAAACAATACGTAAAAGCATCATATATTCTCTCGTTGTTATTACGCCCATTTTCGGACGTTCTCTTAAAAACACACTAAGCCACGCTGTCCAAAATTTTTGTTGTTCCTTACCACTTAACGTTTTTACGTAGTAGCATAAATACTGCATAAATTTAATTTTATTCTCTTCGTTTTCTTGCATCAAAAGTGGATATAACCAATCTGTTTTTTGCTCCCAATATAATACGCATTTAATAAATACAAAGCTAAGCCATTTTAAAAATGCTTCTCTCGTATATGGATGTAGTGCATCTAAATGTTCTACTGCATACTTAATATATCGTCTTATTTCTGTAAACAAAGGTAGATTAATTTGCGTATAACATAATCCCGCCCACGCATATTTCGTAAGCTCACTTTCTTTCTTTAAATCTAAGTAAGGTAGTACATTTTTCCGACACCATTGCTTCTCAATATGGTATAAAAACGTAATATCTGCTGTTAAACGAGCTAACATAAAGTTCGTTCGTTCCGAAGTAACCCTTACCTGTTCTTCAAGTAAAAATAAATATTCATATACATTGCGATCATATAAGTGATCGTACGCTAACAGTTTTAGCAATACAGCTGTCATCTTCCCAACAGGATGCTGTATAGACTCATTGTAAAACTCTTGTTTTCCAATTTTAAAATCTGTTTCCCCTCTCATAACATGTGGAAATACTGAAAAAGCAAAGCGCTTTACAACCCGTATACTGTTTTCTTCTAGCTCTTCTAATCGATTGCTAATTTCATATAGAAAACTACTAATTAGCCAATGAAAAGCAGTATTTCTAATAAATTTCTGCAATAACGGAATGATTTTTTGAATTTGTTCATTCGCCAAATTCCGGTTATTTCGCCACTCTCTAATACATACAAACCATACTTCATTACTAATTTCGTGCACGCCTACTAGTTGATAAGCAAACGAAATACTCCACTCTACATTCAATTTACACGCTTTTGATAACATCTCTAAAAAATGGCGTTGTTCAAAAACACCGTCTCTTGAAAATTGCCGAACTTGCTCCATTATTTCATCGTCTTTCAGCTGTAGTAATCCATCAGCTGTTACATTGCATGTAATACGTTGTTCATTTGCCTCTTTCTTTGGAACACTGTATAGATCTGAAGAAAAATGGGGGTGTTTCTGTTTCATTAGCTCGTATCCTTCCGCCGTACACTTACTATTCGAATCACACGTGAATAGTAAGTCTAATACAAGACAAGCATCAAACGCCCTCTCTTCTGCAAGATACTCTAATACATGTTGAATTACTTCTTCTTTCGTTTCCTCTAAAGCATCTGCGTAATAATTCTTTAAAAGTTGAAACACTTCATGTTTACATGTGAAATCTAACAGAACATCTACATGTAACAACCACTTCAGTTTGTCATCCGCTGTAACGAATACATTATTAATCATTGCTTCAATTGCAATTCGCTTTTGAAGTACACTATCAGTTTCTATCATTTCTGTAATATAATGATTTGCTTTTTTCTCATTGTTTTCACATAAATATGTAAGACACTCTTTTACAATTTGAATTAAAAATGTAAAATCATTTTGCTGTAACTCCTGCTCTGAAATTTCTCTATCTCTTCTTTTCAGTGCATTTTGTCTTAATGACAATAGTTGTATCTTTTCTAACCCCGTAACCATAATCGGATTTGCGTAGTAAGCGATATGTGGTCTCATTTTCTCTTTCCAAATTCGCTCCACATGAGAAAAAATAGGCATCGGTATACGACTCGATTCCTCGAGTTCAATCGACTCTTGCGTATCATTTCCCCATCTTCTTACACGCTTCAATTTAAGTTTCCCATCTAAAATAAACGTTAATAGCAACAAGCCAATTTCTTTATGCTCAGGGAAAGAACATTTTTGCAATAAATATGTGATTATTTCAATAGAGCTACTATCTTTCTCTGCTGTTTCTAATAAAAGCAATGTCCATCTTGCAAACAACAAAGGGTCCATCGTTTCTTTCGTTTCGTTTAAGTAACTACAAATTGTTCGCCACCATAACGGGGATATTTTAGAATGATTTTTAAAAATCAATTGAAATAGTTCTTTTTGATGACTAAATAGAAATTGCTCCACTAACCATTCCGCAAGCAATTCATCTACTTCATCATAATTTGCTGTAAGCAGAAATAAATTTCTTAGTTTCCCTTCTGCTTCAAGCCATTCCACCCATTCATAATCACGAGCAAATTCAACGAAGTACCGAACGGTTTCAATTTTTTTTATTGACTGTTTTATATAGGATAATTGCTCCTGCTCTACTGATGGAGGAACGGTTACAATATCACGAATACGCATTCTTTTCGTAATATAATTATCCCCCATTAATTCCGCCCACCGCTTCACCGCTTTCACAAGCGCCTGATGATTATTTGCTTTATTCGGATACACAATCGGTCTTATCCCTAAATGCTCCCAATGATATGTATTATCACCTTGTGCGACGAAAGCATAACGCCTTGTACTCGGTGGTAAGCCTGTTGCTAAATATTTCATTACAGGATCATTATGACTATACCCAACGAATAAAACAGTGTAATTTGAGAATAGATCAACTAAAAATCGTCTCGCCCACCCTTCTGTTAGGTAAGCCCTTCCAAAATCACCATCCGTTAAAATTAAAGCTTCTTTCTCTTGTTCTACATTCCCATGTATGTAAGCCAACCCTTTAAACGCTCTCCCTGTCGGTAAAGCAGGTGCATAATAAATATTCAGCTCTCTATTCATTTCTGTAATTACAGACGTAAAATGTTGATCAAAGTTTGTCGTTACAATTCGAACATCCGTATCTAACGGAAACAGCCTTGGAATCGCATAGTGTAATGGATTTGGTTTTGATTTTTCTATATTAACGAGGTCTCTTGCAACTTGATGCACATCTTTCGTTTTCGCAATTTTACCGAGATAATAATCGTGGGGTTCTGTCATCTCACGCCTTTCGACATATAAAGCTTTCGAAATTTCATCAACTAAATCATCGAAATTCGGTAAGTTTGATTTCCCCTTCATAGAAACTCCTGCTCCAACGAATAATACTAACTTACCTTGTTCAAGGTGATCGATTAACTCATCTGGAATTTCTACTTCTGAAGTTATCCACATCCCGGATTCCCCCTTACCTAAAAATGTCATACGCTCTCATTTCACTATAACATTTTTTGATTATTTTTTTAATATTTAGATAAAATTTCAGCATGATAAAGTTTTATATAAATTAAACCGTTCCAATGTATGAACTCCTGTATTTATTGTAAAACTATGTATAAATGGGAGGTGTAAATATTGAATGATATTACTGTAATACTTATCAAATTTATATCATGCATCATCGCTTTTAGTATCGGACTAGCTCTATTTTTCCCAGCAACGCTCGTCCAAATCATTTCTTTTAGTCTCTTCGTCACAATCATTTCTTATATGTTTGTTGATAAAATTATTTTAAATCGAATTGGCAATTCCGCTGCCATTATGACGGATTTCTTACTTACGTACTTAAGTGTTTGGGTTTTCGGTAATATTTTATTAGACAACTACATGCAAATTGCATGGGGCAGTATCCTTTCTGCCATCGTCTTTACATTATCAGAAGTAATCGTCCATCGCTTTTCTAATTCCCACACAAGGCACAGCAATGATAACATTCGAATTAATCGCCGGTTTGCATATGGTACCGAGTTTGCTGAAGAACAGAATGTGTTGGATAAAGATAAGAAGAAATAACGTTTTGGTGAAGGAGTACCCTTGTTGATAATGTGGTACTCCTTTTTGTTTTTTTGTGATATCAATACGGTGAATGAAATTATATCAACAATTCGACAAGAAATATCGATTTATCGACAAAGTTTGATAGCCTATCTTCAAATAAAAAAGCTGCCCCATTAAGAGACAGCAACTTCTGTAATTACGCTTTTACTTTTAAATCTTTTAACGTAATAACATCTGCAAATGATCCAAATACAACATTATGATGTTTTACAATATCTTCAGCGCGTAATACATCTGTGTCAAATGTGCTATGTGCATCACTTACTAATGTTACTTTATACCCTTCACTAAACGCTCTTCGCGTTGTCGTATCAACACAGTACTCTGTTTGCATTCCTGAAATAATAACATGCTCAATCCCTTTTCCTTGTAACAGTTCGTTTAGGTTTGTCTTATGGAATGAATCTGGCGTCGTCTTTTCAACGACAAGCTCCCCTTCTCGCGGAGCAATCGCCGCATGCACTTTCCAGCCATCTGTACCTTTTTCTAACGGATGATCTTTTGGCCCGTTATGTTGTACATAAATAACCGGAATACCATTTGAACGACATTCCCCAATGAGCTCTTGCAACGTTTCTAAAAACTTTTCCCCATTATGTACTGGGATTCCTGCTGTATACATACCCGCTTGCACATCAATAACTAGTAATGCCTTTTTCATTTCACACAGCTCCCTTTATTTTTATAAGCCCCTGCATATTTATTATAATTGTTTATATTCTACCATCCAACAATCTTCTAATTTCCCCTCATGCAGTTCATGTTTCTTTAATATTTTCACCTTTTTAAATCCGCATTTTTCATAACAGCTTATCGCACGTTCATTATTTACTCTCGGATCCATCGCGATTGCTTCCGCACCCAATTTCTCCATAATGTATGTAATAGCTACTTGAACAAGTTTTGTTCCAATTCCTTTTCCCCAAAAGATCGGTTCACCGATAAATTGGTCCATTCCCCATACATTCTGCGATTCTTCATATCCATATAACGCTTTCCATTCAGAATCAACTGGATACATTTGAATGTAACCGATTGGAACGGCATCAAATTCTATTAAACATCTTTTTTCATGACCGTTTGGATGATGTATAAAATGATCAAGCACCTTTTCTACAGATTGCGGATTATCTCGTCCTTCGTAATACTGCAGGACTTCTGGGTCTGTTAGCCATTTTGAAATGATAGGTGCATCGTTTTTTATTACGTATCTAACTAATAATTTTCCCTTTTGGAATAACATAGGTCACCTCCTTATTAGTTACTCTTATAATAACTTTTCTATATGCGGATAGTAAATTTTTCAAACAGCTTTATTTGCATAATCCCACAATAAGAAATTATTCTGTTCAACCTATACTGAGTATCATAAACTATTATTTAACTAACTAAAAGAATGTTTCCCATAATGAAGTTCTTTTGTAACAGGACCTAAAAAACTAAAACAATTTGGAGATGAGACTTTGAAATCAACATTAATTATTCTTCGAGGAAACTCCGCAAGCGGCAAGACAACTATCGCAAAAGAACTGCAAGAGCATTTCGGGCAAGGAACACTTCTAGTCTCACAAGACGTTGTGCGCAGAGATATGCTAAAAGTTCACGATACAATGGGTAACTTATCTCATGATTTACTATTTGAAATTACGAAGTACGGAAAAGGAAAATGTGAATTTGTTATTTTAGAAGGAATACTAAACAGTCGTAGGTACGGTGAAATGTTAAGAGAATTAATACATTATTTCGAAGGAAACGCTTATACATATTATTTTGACTTATCACTTGAAGAAACGATTAGACGGCATAATACTAGAGAAAAACGACTTGAATTTGGAAAAGATTTATTGAGTAAATGGTATAACCCACACGATACAATTGAGGTTAATAGAGAGACTGTTTTTACAGATGATTTCACGCAAAGAGATATATTTCATGCGATTATTACTGATGTTACGATACAAAAATAAGACTGACTCTTTTTGTCAGTCTTATTTTATTATGTTCCTTGTATTTCAGTTTTCATAACGGAACAATCTTTACATAAGTAATAATATATATTCATCTCACCGAACAGAAAATCAACTACTGAAATAAGTTCCCGTTCTTCAAGATCTTGTGTAATTGTAGCAACATATTTCATCTCTTTCGAACAAGTTGGACATCCTAAATCTTCTGGAGCATCATCGTATAGGGGCGCTCCTACCAATCTACATACATATTCCGAACCGAATAAGTCAAAAGCTTCCCAGTAACTATCTTCATCAGTAGGTATATCTTCATTTTTCATATTCGTTAGCTTTACATTAGTTTTTGGAAGATTGACCGGTAGCTTATACTCAGCTTCCATAATCCACTCTTCCGTATTGTCTTGTTTTATTATTTGTACCGTTTTGCCCCCATTACTTAATTGAAAATATTGCGGCTCCCACACCATCGCACAATTCAAGCAAGAGATGAATGGTAATACAATCAATTCATCATTTTTAAGTTCAGCAAGTTTCTCATCTTTCAAATCAAAACAAAAAATTTGATGCATTTTCTCACCGCATAACTTACACAATGGTACTTCACAATCTTGACCACCGAAATAATGATTATATGAATCTTTCCCTTCCATTACTCTATACCCTTTTATTCCATCCCAATGTTCGCCATATAATTCCATTGTCATATTCTATCCTCTTCTCGCTTATAAAGGTAATCCTCGATACTAATCTTTTAATAACTTTCGGTACATAAAACATTTTTTATTGTTGCTAATCATCATTTTTCTCATTCTTATCACCGTTATCTTTTTGGTATGAATACGATAATAAAATAATAACAATTTACAAGAAGACTGAGTTCTGTATCCATTCTGACACTATAGGGATTTGGAACGTTATAAACCCTAGTATAAGACTAAATAAAACAATTACTATTTTATGAATATTTTTCTCCTATTTATCTAATTGTATTTTAATAGTGATAGAAGAACAATATGGTTGTCAGAAATACAAATAAGGATTATATAATTCAATAGGGTTACTTTTACTGCTCACGGTACTCAGCAGCAAAATTAAGGTTTTATTCTTTTACATATCCTTCATTTTTTTCCAATTAATAACATTAAGGTAAAAAAATAAAAGCCAGTCTCAATAAAGAGAACTGACTTCTATTTGAATAACCATTATTATAAAATTTTTACTTTAACAGTTTGTCTTCCCCAGTTCATAGCTTTACTTTTTGAACCCATTAAAACATCAATACGATTTCCTTTAATAGCACTACCAGTATCACCAGCAATAGCTTCTCCATAACCTTCTACCCATACTTTAGATCCTAATGGGATTACCTTCGGATCTACTGCAATAATTCTCATATTAGGATTTTCCGTTAAATCATGACCCATCGCAGTTAAAACGCGTCCACCATATGTACCATTTTCACTTGGATCAGCAGTATATGCTGTCGCTACTACCGTTAATTCACGTTTAGCAGACTGTGTGTTATTTTTAGATACTTCTTGTGTCTTTGTTGCTTCTTTTGCTTTCGCTTTTTCTATTTCTCGTGCTTGCGCTTCTTCCTTAGCCTTTGCTATTTCCTGCGATTTTGCTTTTGCTTCTTCTTTTGCTTTTTCTATTTCTCGTGCTTTTGCTTCTTCCTTAGCCTTTGCTATTTCTTGTGCTTTTGCTTTTTCCATTTCTCGTACTTTTGCTTCTTCCTTAGCTTTTGCTATTTCTTGCGCTTTCGCTTCTTCTTTTACTTTTTCTATTTCTTGTACTTTTGCTTCTTCCTTAGCTTTTGCTATTTCTTGCGCTTTCGCTTCTTCTTTTACTTTTTCTATTTCTTGTGCTTTTGCTTCTTCCTTAGCCTTTGCTATTTCTTGCGCTTTTGCTTCTTCCTTAGCCTTTGCTATTTCTTGTGCTTTTGCTTTTTCCATTTCTCGTACTTTTGCTTCTTCCTTAGCTTTTGCTATTTCTTGCGCTTTCGCTTCTTCTTTTACTTTTTCTATTTCTTGTACTTTTGCTTCTTCCTTGGTCTTTGCTATTTCTTCTGCTTTCATTTCTTCCTTAACTTTTACTCTCTCTGTTACTTTCGCTTCTTCTTTAGGCTTTACTATTTCTTCTGCTTTCGTTTCTTCCTTAACTTTTACTCTCTCTGTTACTTTCGCTTCTTCTTTAGGATTTACTATTTCTTCTGCTTTCGTTTCTTTCTGCTCTTTTGTTGTTTCTTTCGCTTTTGCTATTTCTTGTACTTTTGCTTCTTTCTGCGTTTTTACTTCTTCCTTTGCTTTAACTGCTTTTTGTACTTTCGCTACTCGCTTCGTTTTCTCTTCAGCTTTCTTTTCAATTGGTGCTGTACTTGATAGGAAAGAAACATTTGCATAAGCTGTTTTTCCTTTATACTCAAATTGCAGCCATCCATCTTTTACTTGATGTGTTGATTCAATTACATCATCTTGTTTCAGTCTGCCAAGAATTTCTGATTCTGTGTTTGCTTCAGTACGTACATTTAATAGGTTTGCTGTTACATGATAAATATCTTTTGTATACTCCGAACTTACAAACAATTCTTTACCATTTAAATCAATTTTTGACCATCCTTCTTCAGTATGTATGACCTTTAACTTTTGTCCTTCTTTTACTTTTTCGACAATTTTTGATTCCGTAGTTGGCTTTTCACGTACGTTAAGTACATCCGCTGTTACGATAGTTTCTGCGATAGCAGATGTGGTAAAAGCCCCCAATCCAAGAACTGTTGCTGTTGCTGCGCCAATTATTTTTTTCATATTAGCCTCCATTGCGTTTTTTTGAGTTCTATCAAATGCTTCCATAAAATTAGGGATTTCCACAGAGTATCAAAACATTTGTAACAGTATATTAATACCACTTAATATACTGTTTTTAAAACTTTCTACTCCAATATTATCAAATTTTCATTTCTAATTCTATACATTATAAATCTACTTATCTTCTATAAACTCTTCATGACCTTCTACTTCACACTAGATAGTTGTCGCAATTCCTGCCAAAAATAAACTTACAATTGCTAAAAATGGCGTTCCAGCTATTGCACCTCTTAAGTGAAACTTATAGTCTTTATATCCTTTCATTTCCTCAGTACTAGGAATAACAACAAATCTTGGAGTAATCCAGCAAAATATAAGCCAATCGATTATTAATAAATCTACTAAATTGAAAATCATTACAATCCCAAAAGTATGTAAATAGGCCTCAATATACAATAATTTTCCATGGTGATGTAGTATATATGTAGAAACTAGAGGCGTTCCGAAGAGAATAATATTGTAAATAATTCCGAAATAAAACGTTTGTTTTTTTTCATTTATCGATTTTGGCAAAACTACTTTTTGAATATCTTTCGGATAATCATTTAACCAAAGGCGAGGATTATAATACGTAGACCCTAATATCATAATAGACAGTATAAAAGACATGGAAATACCGACAATCACCATTTGTTCAAATTGCCCCACAAATGTCCCTCCTTATTTGAAATTTTGACGTACGTAATTCACTTAATTAGACATTGTATGCATGTTATGACTTAAAAATTATCTAATACCATTAATAAAATTTTTTCATTACAATCCGCTTTTTCCTAACATCCATTCTTATTTCTTGCAATATGCATGCAAATTTAATAAAGTGAACATCTAATTAGTGTTGTTGAATTTCGCTAATTATTACAGAGTACATATTTTTTAATTTACATAAAGAATGGGTTAGTGAAACGAATGAAAATCGAACATATAGCAATTTGGGTAAATGATTTAGAATTAATGCGTACTTTCTATACAAAGTACTTTAACGGTAAAGCAAACTCTTTATATCATAATGAAGCGAAACACTTTGAATCTTATTTTATTACGTTCGAATCTGGAGCGCGCCTTGAAATTATGCGTAAGAAAGGCATAGAAAACGAGCCTAACCTAAATATCACTGGCTATGCACACATGGCTTTCTCTGTTGGTAGTGAAGAACGTGTAAATGAACTAACAAAAACGTTAAAAGAAGCTGGTTCTCCTTTATTAAATGGACCACGTTTCACTGGAGATGGCTATTACGAAAGTGTAATTAGTGATCCGGAAGGCAATCAAATAGAGATCACTATTTAACTATCGTTTATCTTTTCTGAAGAACTAATAAAAATTCGTTTGGAGGAACCCTATGCATAAACTGCATTTCAAAAAATTTGAAGCAACAGATTTTAGTCCATATTTCCAGCTCGTATCAAATGAAAGAGTGATGGCACAAATTACAGAGCGTGCTATTCCGCTAGAAGAGGCACAAAACGACTATGAAAAATTGTTAAGGCGCAATGAAAAACATAAACTGTTTGGGTCTTATAAAGTTTATGACAGTGCAACAAATGAATTTATCGGCCTTGGACATGTAACAGTGAATGAAGATAATGTAAAAGAAGCTGAAATTGGGTATATGATTTTGCCAGAGCACTGGGGAAAAAGATATGGTAGTTATATCGCAAGAGAATTAATTGAAATAGCGAAGCAGGCAGATGTAAGCGTACTAAAAGCAATTATCGATCCGAGCAATACCCCCTCTCGGAAGATTTTACTAAACGTTGGTTTTACATCTGAAAAAGTTTGCGAGATTGATGGATTGCCTGGGGAGATTTTGAGTACATATATTTAACTATATAAAAAGGCAATGCTACATTTGAACTAACCGTAGCATTGCCTTTATCTTTTTTTATTATAAAAGTCCCATTTTCACCTTAATACGAACTACATCACTATTTCTTTATCTCGTCTACTACACTTTGAACTAAAGAGATAAGAGCTTTCTTTGTATCCTCATCTGTTACTTTTGCATCATCACTAAATTTAGTTCGCACAGATGGGATTAATAACGAGCCATTTTGAACGACAATTGTATCTAGCATACCTAGTGTAAGTAATAAAGATTCATGGGCTTTATCCCCTCCCGCAATTGATGGTGAAGCTGTTATAATAGCCACTGGCTTTTTATAAAGTTCCGCTGATGAAACAAGCCATTCTAAAGCATTCTTCAAAACTCCTGGAATACTTTTTGCATACTCTGGTGTACAAATAATAAGTGCATGTGCTTCACTTAATGTCTTTCGAAATTCTTCAACAACAACCGGTGCTCCAACTCGATCTACATCCGGATTAAAATGAGGTAGTTCCTCTATCCCATTATAAATAGTGTAATCTATACCTTCTGGAATAAATGCTGCTAAAGTTTTTAATATGTTTGTGTTGAATGATCCTTCCCTAATACTTCCTGAAATCGCTATGATTTTTTTGTGTATACTCATATGATCCCCTCCTACAAACATCATACTTATGCAGCCAGAGAAAAATCAAAAATATTGAACTATTTAACAAGCTGTACATTCATCAATTTTGACATCTTGCTTTTGATTCCCTAATAAAAATACTACTGTCTATAAATATCTTTACTTGCTAATTTATAAATAACTCGAAAGGCTTCTTGGTCCCCAGACTCCATTTTATACAGCCATTCTTTTAATTCTACTTCATCCAAAATTACGTTCCCCTCTCATGAGCTTTCACACTATATTCGCCCGTTTCTCACAAAAGGTTCATTTTACATAAAAATTTATTTATTACAATGAAAATATACTATATATTTTACAGAAAGGAGGATTCGTATAATGAACAAAGAAGACAAACTTTATGCTGAAAATGTATTAAAACATCTCTTCATAGGAGCACAAGTTGATGGATTGTAATTTGGTATTTCTCCAACAACTATAAAAATTCATTTTACAAATTTTGAAGCTGCAGTTGATTATGATGGGCAATTATATATCAACATCGAATCGAAATGGGTTTTATTTCATACTCCACCAGAAAAGTACCCTTCTAATGAGGATGAATTTGACGATTATACTGAGGAGGAAGAATATAAGAGAATTTTTGATGTAAGAAGACAAAAAGTTACAAACATACAACTTGCTAATGAATCTCCGCATTTATTTATAACATTTGAGAACGGGCAAATCATGTTTGTAAATGGGTTTCATGACTATTATGAATGCTGGCAAGCTGGGGTCCAATTTGATGATTGGCTTGTAGTTGCTGCACCTGGGAATGAAATCGCTACTTGGACTCCCGATGAATTTACTAATAAATAAGCCGTCAGAAATCACAATAGAAAAAGTATATCTTGCACAAGGGGAAACAGATTTACGTAAATCAATTGATGGACTAGCGACTGTTGTAAAAGAAGAATTTGAAATTTAAAATCACCCCGTTTTAACAGGAAAAAGTGGCATTTTTACTATTTCTAATGTTCGCTAATGCTTATTGCGTGATTTGGTTTTATTGCTACACAAACCCCAATACCCACTCTTAACTTGATGGGCATGTATAGTGCCCCCTATTAGCATCAACGAGAAGGAATAGACCTTGTAAAAAACATTTATAATTCCACTGATACGCAGAAAAATAAAAAGAGAATAATTCAGAAATTCCCTATGAATCATTCTCTTTTTATTTTCATATTTTAACATGCTGGATATGCATTAGAACCCAAATAACGTTCTTTTATAAGTTGACGATGATGAAGCTCATGACCAGCAATAATGTTTGCTAATGCAAGAACCGTGACTTCAGAATTGTTCGCAATTCCCCTTTGTAACCAAGCTTCTTTATCTAAACTTTTAAGCAAATGCATAGTAGATTGGCGAACAACTGTTAAATTCTCAAGAAGATCTTGCATAGATTGCTTATCAAAATCTGCTCTAAGAACATACATATCATCGTTATATCCAGGAAGTTCTGCTGTCTCGCCTCTTGCTATGGAAAGCAATCGATACGCCATGATACGTTCAGTATCCGCAATATGACCGATTACTTCTTTTATACTCCATTTATTAGGAGCATATCTAAAATGTCCCTCACTATCAGAAATATCCTTCAATAAAAGATTCGTTTCCTTCATTTGTTGCTCTAGAATATGTATGATATCTCCATCTGGTATTAAGTTTATGTACGTTGAATAATACGGGTTATATTCATTTGCCTCTGGTCTCTTTTGCATGCTTATCATCCTTTTTATTTTATCCTTATATACAACTTATCATAAATTATTATCATATTAATCAAAAAAAATAATTTTAAAACAAAATGGCCCCATCCTATATAGGATTACATTAACAAAGCGGCTTATCCCCAAGCCCCCAACTAAACCATCTCCCATGCCCTTCCGTTTCCCCAACAGTTTCACAATATTCGTTTCCGTTAATATAATAATCAATATGAAGGTCACGGTCCCACATGTTGTTATATAGGTGGAATACATCACGTTTTGCACCTATTTCTTTAATTTGTTTTTCTAGCTTATGTTTTACATTTTCAGGTATTTGATTTGCGACGTGTGTATGGAAAATGCAGATTACAGCATCTTCCCTTATTTGATTTGCAATGGCTGGAAGAAGTGCTACACCGTCCCCTTCAATTAATTGTACTGATTTTTCTTTTACAAGCGTTGCTGCTTGATCGAATAGTTCAAGTCTTTCTTTATGTTCTGGCCAAATAAGCGCGCGTAACCATAAATAATCTTCTTCATCATTTAAATTATTCACATGTAAATCTAGTCCGATTCTTTCCATAACAGGTGGACTTTGTTCTAAAAAGGAGGGCTTCTTCTCCCCTTTTATTTCTGATTGTAAATGAACATTTGATTGTCTATTTCCATACATTTCTTCCGTTCCATATGAATAACGATATTGATCCCAAAATAGTTGTAATCCCGCACTTGTACCAATTTCTATTAACGCCAATGGTTTGTTCACTTTATTAAATATGTAACAGAAACTTGGATATAAATAGGCACATCGTCTTACTTCATTCGTTTGAACAAGTTTCGTTTGTAATAAAGAGATAATTTCTTCTCGATATACATGGCAAAAATCTTTAAATTGGTAAAAGGCATTTTCAAAATTTATATCAGCATTTTCAACTAAACTTTGATAATAGTTTTTTAAACTGTGCTCTTTTCCTTTTAACAATAAATAATGGACTGCACCTAATAATAAGTTTGGGACTGGTTGACCAGGTTGTGCGTAGGAAGCTAACGTAAGAACTTCCTCATCTTCAGAAATTTTTATTGATAAATATTCGTATAAGTCACTAGATCCTTTACATTCATTCACAGAAAAATTCCGAAATAAGTTTGCGACTTGTTCTTTTGTAAGCATTGGTATCCCTCCTTAATTATTTTCAGAATAATCTTATCATTTATTTGTTATTTACTCTATTTTTTCAAATTAGATGTCACGAAAATAGAATTTTACTAGTTTCCAAAGATAAAACATAAAAATAGAAGTTTTTTTGACATAACATCAAACTGGAATTCTTCTCCAAATCCCGCTTTACTACTATGCTTTTTACCCTTATGACAGAAGAATTCTATGAAATAAAACGTTAAATAGTTTAAAATTATCAGATAACACTAGATATTTTAGTCTATTAATTATTATAATAGACTATGAGATGGTTATATAATTGAGACAAAAAAGGTAAGTACCTAGGTGGGGCCTAGGCGGTGTTTTCTTTTTACGGCTTAGATATAAAAAACACCTACTCTTTTTTGCCAATATAGGGGATGGAGAGATTATCATGAGCAACATGCAGCAAAAAACAGACGTTATCTTAATTGGCGCAGGAATTATGAGCGCAACGTTAGGATCATTACTTAAAGAATTGGCACCTGAATGGGAAATTAAAGTATTTGAAAAACTCGCTAATGCCGGAGAAGAAAGTTCTAACGAATGGAATAATGCTGGTACAGGACATTCTGCGCTATGTGAGCTTAACTATACATCCGAAAAATCTGACGGGTCTATAGATATTGGTAAAGCTGTAAAAGTAAATGAGCAATTTCAACTTTCAAGACAATTTTGGGCTTATCTTGTAAAAAGAAACTTAATTCGTAATCCACAAGATTTTATTATGCCACTACCTCATATGAGTTTGGTGCAAGGGGAAAAAAATGTAGAGTTTCTAAAAAAACGTTTTGAAGCGCTTTCAAAAAACGCTCTATTCCAAGGAATGGAATTTTCTGATGCACCTGACACATTAAAAAAATGGCTTCCACTCATTATGGAAGGTCGTAATTCTAATGAATCTATGGCTGCAACTAAGATTGACTCTGGAACAGATGTTAACTTCGGTGCGTTAACGCGCATGTTATTTGATTACTTAAAAACTAAAAATGTTGAGCTAAACTACAAACATAGTGTTGAAAATATTAAACGCACGAAGAATGGTTTGTGGGAAGTAAAAGTACATGATATGAATAGTGGCAAAATTGAACATCATACTGCGAAATTCGTCTTTATCGGCGGCGGTGGTGGTAGTCTACCTCTACTTCAAAAGACTGGTATTCCTGAGTCAAAACATATTGGAGGATTCCCAGTAAGTGGACTATTTATGGTATGTAAAAACCCAAAAGTTGTAGAGCAGCATCATGCAAAAGTATACGGAAAAGCTAAAGTTGGTGCTCCACCAATGTCTGTACCTCACCTTGATACGAGATATATAGACAATAAAAAAGCTTTACTGTTTGGACCATTTGCAGGCTTCTCACCTAAATTCTTAAAAACTGGCTCAAACCTTGATTTAATCGGTTCTGTAAAACCGAATAACGTCTTAACGATGTTAGCAGCCGGTGTAAAAGAAATGGGATTAACAAAATACTTAATCCAACAAGTTATGTTATCACACGAAAAGCGTATGGAAGAATTACGTGAGTTTATTCCGAACGCTAAAAGTGAAGATTGGGATACTGTCGTTGCTGGACAACGTGTGCAGGTAATTAAAGATACTGATGCAGGTGGTAAAGGAACACTTCAATTTGGTACAGAAGTTGTTAGTGCAAATGACGGATCAATCGCTGCGTTACTTGGTGCTTCTCCAGGTGCTTCTACTGCGGTTCACGTTATGCTTGAAGTATTAGAAAAATGCTTCCCAGAACGTATACTAGAATGGGAGCCAAAGATAAAAGAAATGGTCCCTTCTTACGGCGTGTCACTTACGGAAAATCCAAGACTGTTCCAAGAGCTTCATGCTTCAACAGGACGCACACTTGGGTTAAATGAAAAAGAAGCTGTTCACAATTAATGAATAGATTAAAAAAACGACATAATAAAAACGTCCGATATATTCGGACGTTTTTATTATGTCTGACGAAGAAATATAGTGACTAAAATTATATCAGCGATTCGACAAGAAATGAAAAATCTCCGTTAACTCTCAACTAGAAATTATATTTATCAATATTATCCTTCATAAATACAACTCGTTCAGGAAGTACGATAATACCGTTTCCTTCTGCCTCATAGTCATACCCTTGAATAGAGTTTGGTTCTACTTTCACTTTGCCGATTCCTTTTACTTCGAAGCTATCCCCTACTTTTAATTTTTTCCCTTTTACAACAATTTCATTTGCGACATACGTTGCGAGTGCACCTTGTTGTTTTACATCCCATAATCCAAATTGTTGTACCGTTCCTCGTTTTACATAATCACGCATAACGTTCGGTGTCGAAAAACCAGTTACGACTACTTTTTTATCCATTTTCAAATTTTCAGCTGCTTGCGCCATCGCTGGAAGTGCTGTTGCATCTGGACATATTACTGCGTTAATATCTGGATACGTTTTTAAAATACTCTCTCCTACTGATAAAGATTTTTGCGCATTATTTTCACCATATTGCGTCGTTACAATTTCCCAATTCGGATATTTCTCTTTAATAATCTCTTTTGCCTTCGTTACCCATTGATTTTGATCTGTTACAGTCGGGCTTGAATAAAAGAATGCTACTTTTCCTTTATCTCCAATTTGCTTCGAAGTCATTTCAATTAATAAGTTTGCAAGTTGGTCTGGTGTACCTTGGCTAATATAAAACGAACGGTCTTTCGGATTCACATCAGAATCCCACGTTAATACTGTCATTCCTTTTTTCTTTGCACGTTGTAATGATTGCGAGAGACCATCAACTGACGTAGATGAAACCATAATCGCATCATAGTTTTGGTTAATAAAATTGTTTATATATTTTACTTGCCCGGATACACTTGCCTCAGACGGTCCATCGTACTTCACTTGTACACCTAACTTATCTCCCATCTCTTTTGCACCTTCACCGCCTGATGTGAAGAAGCCAACTCCCGTTAATTTCGGAATGAACGCAAATTTTACATCATCTACTTTTTTCTTATCCGCTGTTTGGCTAGAACAAGCAATTAAACCGATTAAACAAATACACATAATCATAACAATCCCCAATTTTCTCTTCATGACATTTCCCCCTTATGCAAATCCCTTCTTTTCCCCGTGGTGAATCGTTGTAATTTGAAATGTCTCATAATAACAGAAATAATAAGGATAATACCTATTACTACATTTGATTGTTCATTCGTTAAGCCCGTCATTTGCAAACCGTACTGCATGAGTCCTATAAAAATACTTGCTAGTACCGTCCCAATAACACTCCCTTTTCCGCCCGTAATAAGTGTGCCGCCTAATACAACTGCCGTAATAACTGGCAAAATCGTTTCACTTCCAATATCAGCACGAGCAGAACCAAAATAAGCTGTTAAGAAAGCTCCTCCTAATCCACCTCCTACCCCAGAAAGTACGTAAGCAATAATCACCACTTTCTTCGTTCGAATACCGGAATATTTCGCCGTACTTTCATTTACGCCAGTTAATTTTGCGTAGCGACCATATGTTGTACGGTGAAACAATATCGTAAATACTATCGTTAAAATGACAAGGAGCCATAATAGATTAGGTATACCGATAAAACTACCATTTGCCAGTTGCACATACGAATCTGGTAAACCACTTATTCCTTCATAGCCCGCTGCACCCGAACCACCTGAAATAACAAGGGCGATTCCCGCATATAAAAACATCGTTCCAAGTGTAACAACAAGAGGTTCTACATCTGTCATTTTTATAATAAGTCCATTTAATCCGCCCGCTATACAACTTACTACGAGCGCAATGATAACAGCCAACAGTATAGGCATACCATTCATCCAAAGTACTCCGATAAGAATCGAAGTAAGCCCCATAATAGATCCTACTGAAACATCAATTCCACCAGTTACAATGACAAATGTCATCGGAATAGCCGCGATTGAAATAATGAGGAAATCGTTCATACTAAAAAGGAGGTTACTAATGTTTAAGAAATCACTATTTATGAAACTAAAGAGAATGAATTCTACGAGAAGCAATATGAGAAGAACCCCTTCCCATCTATACAAGCTACGTATTCCTTTCATAGATTCACCCTCCTTTCTTCTAATTGCCGGAGTTTCTTCCATTTTTTTAAGACACTATCTAATACGATGATGAGTAGAAGTAAAAATCCTGAAATAGCACTATTCCAAAATGCAGGTATTTTTAAAAAGACGAGTGAACTGCTTATCACTTCTAAGAAGAATGCACCTAATGCCGCTCCAAATATAGAGCCTGTTCCTCCTTTTAAATGAATACCACCTAAAACAGCAGCGGCGATAACTTGCAATTCTATTCCTGTACCTGTTTGATTTGGAACGAATCCAATATTCATTACGAATATACATCCAGCGAGCCCAGCGCTTATGCCTGATATGATAAACGCGTATATTTTCACTTTATCTACATGTATTCCAATAAGCCTTGCACCATCTTCATTATCACCGACCGCATAAAAATATCTTCCAATTTGAACTTTCATTAAAAAGAAATATAGTAGTAGTAATATGATAAGAACGGTCCATACCGTTATCGGAAGGCCTAACATCATAATAGAAGCAATTTGTTTATACTCATTCGGAATATCTTCAATCCACTTTCCGCCCGTAAATATTAACATTGCACCTCTAATAATACCGAGCATTCCTAATGTCATAATGATAGCTGGCACTCGAAATTTCGTAACGCCAATTCCGTTTACCATACCAATAAGAGCACCAAAAATAATTGCCGCAAATATCGAAATAAAGGCACTGTATCCATCTGTTAACAACATCCCGCAAACCGCAGCGCTTAATCCCATAATAGACCCTACTGATACATCTATATTTTTCGTAAACAATACGAAAGATTGACCAATTGCCAAAACAACTAAAATAACGCTTGATTTCATAATTAAAGATAAAGAGCTAAACTGCACAAAACTCGGATTCATTACTCCAACGAAGGCTATGTAAAAAAGTAATAAAATAATAATAGACGTCTCATGCATTTTAAATAAACGTTTCACTCCGTTACACCTCTCTTTCCTCCGTACGCAAGGCGTGTAACTTCATCAATACAAATTTCCTTCTTCTCTAAATGAGAGACGAATTCTCCGTTTCTCATCACATATACCCGATTCGCTAATTGAACAATTTCTTCTACATCTGAAGAGATTAATATGATCGCAAGTCCCTCTCTCTTCAAACTTTGTATCGTTTCGTATACTTCTAGTCTTGCTTTCGCATCAATACCGCGGGTCGGTTCATCAAGAATAATCACTTTCGGATTACATGCAAGATATTTTGCTAGCACGACCTTCTGTTGGTTCCCACCTGATAAAGACGTCATTTTCTCATTCATATGAGGGACAACAATTCGAAACTGTTTTATATACAACTCTGATAAAGCGCTTTCTTTTTTGTTGTTTAAAAAGAAGCTACTCATACTGTTTAAAGATGCAGATGTTATATTTTCCTTAACAGACGCAATTGAAAATATACCATTCCCTGCCCGGTCCTCCGGTACATACACCATACCTTCCTTTATTCGCTTATGTACCGAATACTTCGTAATGGATGTTCCCTCTAATAAAACGGAACCTGATTTCAAAGGCATTAATCCAAATATTGATTCAGCTAATTCAGTCCTACCTGATCCGACAATACCTGAAATCCCGACAATTTCTCCAGCGTGTACAGTTAATGATACATTTTGAAAAGCATAACTAGACGCATTCATGACATCTAATACTTTTTCCGAATGCTCTATTTCTTCTTGCGCGATTTCTTTCTTCTCCTCAAGTTTATAATCTTTCGGTAATAACCCCTCCATTAGCATGTCATATGTATAGCTTGATACATCCCCTTGACTTACAATCATACCGTCACGCAAAATTGCTACTTTATTTGCAATTTCAAAGATTTCTGGAAAACGATGCGTAATGTATATCATGCCAATTCCTTTTTCTCTTAAGCTTTTTATCAACACAAAAAGACTCTTAATTTCGTGAGTTGTTAATGTCGATGTTGGCTCATCTAAAATAAGAATCTCAGCTTCCCTTATTAATCCCCTCAATATTTCTACTAATTGTTGCTGGGCAATGGATAACGATAACCCTAGCTTATGAAGTTGAATGTTCCAACCTAAGCCCTCTAGCAACTTATTAATTTTATTTCGAAGTTCTTTCTTTTTCGCTTTCATTCCGATACAAATGTTCTCTTCAATTGTCATATGCGGAAAGATGAGTGGCTCTTGTGGTATTAAATATATGCTATGTTGATGTGCTTCTGCTGTGTTTGAAAACTGTTGTACTTTCCCTTTCACATACATCTTGCCAGCATCGTATGAATACAAGCCCGTTAATATTTTCATTAACGTTGATTTCCCAGCACCATTCCCTCCGACTAAAGCGTATACATCTCCAGGCTCTAATTGTAAATTCACTTCTTTTAATACGAGTTGATCTGCAAATGATTTACTCATCTTTGTGACTTGTAATAAGGGCACGTTCTCCACATGTTGTCACCTGCCTTTATGCAGAACATTTTTTGAGAAAATGATTTTTTGTTCTACTTGTTTTGTAGCATTGTATATTTCTTTTTTCATATCTAGAACACTTTTTTCACTGGATTATTTATCGCTTCAACTGGAATAAACAAAATAACGAACACATATGTTTAAGCAGTGGTCAATTGTTGAAAGGGATGAAGAGCATGTCACAGCTGAACTTTGAAGACAATTTGTTAACAAAAGTAGCTTGGTACTATTATAAAGATCAATTAACCCAGCAAGAAATTGCTTCACTTCTTCACATTTCAAGAAATAAAGTCGTTCGGTTGTTAGATAAAGCACGGACGGAAGGTGTCGTCACATTTCACGTAAAAGGTACTGGTTTGCACTGTTTAAGCATCGAACGTGATCTTATGAAAAAATTCCATCTAAAAGATGCTTTCGTTATTCCAACGCCAGCAGAAGATTATGCATTTTCACTCGGAAAAGCTGCCGCACAATATTTAGAAACTCATCTGCAACAAGGAGATTTACTTGGGATTGGCTGGGGAGAGACGATAAGTAAAATGCTAGAAAACATTCATTTTGATAGCTCTATGAGTCTTTCAATCGTTACTCTTACAGGAGGCGTAAATCACTATATTCCAAGAAATCAAAGCTATTTAAACTACATGCAAGGCGATCTTCATATTATTCCTACCCCTTTTCTAACATCTACAAACGAAATGACACAAATTATTCTATCTGAACCGAGCGTGAAAGATATGCTTCACGTCGCTTCACTCGCTCATACAGCAGTAGTTGGCATTGGCAGCTTATCTCAAGACGCCACAATTGTGAAAGAAGAAAAATTAACACTACGTGAAATGACTTATATACGTAGTCAAAACGGGGTTGGAGATATTTTAGGGCAATTTTATAATACTGACGGAAAACAATTAGAACTTCCCCATCATAACCGTCTTATCGGCACACCACTCTCTGTTCTTCAAAATATGAAACATGTCGTTGGTGTAGCTGGCGGTACGGAAAAGATAGCTGCAATTTACGGCGCCTTAAAAGGAAAGTTCATTCATACATTAATTACCGATGAAGAAACTGCCCTCTCCTTATTAAGAAAGGAAGGTGACTCTCAATGTCTACTCTATTAGCTTACGACGCTGGTACAGGGAGCATTCGAGCAGTTCTTTTTGATTTAAACGGTAATCAACTTGCTGTTAGTCAAAAAGAATGGATTCATAAATCAGATAGTCGTTACCCTGGTTCTATGAATTTTGATGTAACTGAAAACTGGCAGCTCGTTCAACAATGTACGAAAGAGGTTCTTCAAAAAAGTAATACGTCCTCCTCTTCTATTAAAGGTATTAGTGCAACGAGTATGCGTGAAGGCTTTGTTTTATACGATAAAAACGGGCAGGAAATATGGGCTTGTGCAAATGTTGATGGCCGCGCGTCAGCGGAAGTTAGTGAACTAAAACAAATTCGTTCTGAAATTGAAAAGGATTTATATAAAAAATCCGGTCAAACTTTTTCATTAGGTGCTTTACCTCGCTTACTTTGGATTAAAAAACATGAACCAGACGTGTACAGGAGCATTCATTCTTTCACGATGTTAAACGATTGGATTTTATATAAATTGTGCGGCGTACTACAAATTGATCCTTCAAACGGATGTACGTCCGGTATATTCGATTTACAAAATAGAGCTTGGGATAACTGGGTTGCTGAGCAATGCGGTCTTACTCTAGCCTTTTCTCCAAAAGTAAATGAAGCTGGTACAGTTATCGGGAATATCACAAAACGAAGTGCTGAGTTAACAGGATTACATGAAGGAACACCGGTCGTTGCTGGCGGCGGAGATGCACAAATGGCATCGCTTGGAACTGGAGTTGTAAAGCCTGAACAAACATTTATATGCGGAGGCAGTTTTTGGCAACAAGAAGTAAATATAACAAAACCAGAAACTGATCCAAATGCGGCGATTCGTGTTAATTGCCACGTCATTCCTAACCTATGGCAATACGAAACAATTGCTTTCTTCCCTGGCCTTGTTATGAGGTGGTTTCGAGATGCCTTTTGCCATGAAGAAAAACGGCTCGCTGAAAAACTCGGTGTAGATGCTTATGAATTACTAGAAGAACAAGCGAAAGAAGTTCCTGTAGGCTCACATGGCATAATCCCCACTTTTTCAAATGTAATGAATTATATTTCTTGGCGACATGCTGCACCATCCTTTTTAAATTTAAGTTTAGATGCTGAAAAATGCGGTAAAAAAGAAATGTTCCGGGCAATAGAAGAAAATGCCGCCTTCGTTACATTCGGCAACTTGAAATTAATAGAGGCTCTCACAGGGAAATTTCCTTCTGAAGTGATTTTTGCTGGCGGCGCTGCTAAAGGAAAACTTTGGCCGCAAATTCTTTCAGACGTTCTTGGAATCCCAGTGAAAGTACCAGTTGTAAAAGAAGCGGCAGCTTTAGGAACTGCAATTGCTGCTGGGGTTGGTGCTGGTATATATTCATCTATGGCAGCGACTGCCGAACAGTTTGTACAGTGGGAAAAAACATTTGAGCCAGTCACTGAAAATCATGAACTATATAAGGAATTCTATGAAACATGGAAAACTGTGTATAACAGTCAGCTCGCTTTAGCCGATAAAGGGCTCACCTCACATATGTGGATTGCACCCGGTGCTCTGTAACACATTACATAAAGGAGTGAAATGTATGTTAAAAGCGAATGAAAATGATTTCTCCTATCGCTTCGGTGATAACGGGCCTAAATATTTAATACAAGGTCCAAATATCGATCTTGGCCTAGTCGTGATTCAGCCTGGGCAAGAGTTTCAAAATCACTATCATACAACGTGCGAAGAGGTCTTCTATGCGTTAGAAGGCGAAATAGATTTCTATGTGAATAACGAGAGAGTTCCGATCAAACAAGGGGATGTCTTGCAAGTTCGACCTC
This sequence comes from Bacillus sp. AR13-1, assembly GCF_008042285.1. Lineage (NCBI taxonomy): Bacteria > Bacillati > Bacillota > Bacilli > Caryophanales > Bacillaceae > Bacillus > Bacillus sp. AR13-1. The sequence goes on along the minus strand of NZ_QNUA01000012.1, from coordinate 78,323 downwards.
ATGAATCCCATTATCTTATTAACCATTCTGATAAGCCTTTTAAAGCTGTTTTTATAAAGTCACCACATTTACCAAATAAAGATACTGTACAAACTGAAAATCCAACATTAACTAAGGAGTGATTCCTAATGACTTGGGGATTTAAAAATCGATTAAACACAATTTTACCTGACGGCAGAGCGGTTATGTTAGCGATAGATCACGGCTACTTTTTAGGGCCAATTCACGGACTTGAACAACCGTTAGAAACAGTTAAAAACTTGCTTCCATATACTGATTCCCTCTTTTTAACACGAGGCGTATTAAGTTCCTGTATTCCTGAAAACTGCAACACACCGATGGTTATGCGTGTATCAGGCGGGGCAACTGTAGTAGGCAAAGATTTAGCGAATGAAACAATTGTTACACCTGTGAAAGAAGCAGTAAAACAAAACGCAATTGGCGTCGGCGTTTCTGTCTTTGTTGGATCAGACTATGAAACACAAACTGTTTCAAATCTCGCAAACGTAGTCTCTGAAGCTCACGATTACGGCCTGCCAGTACTCGGTATTACCGCCGTTGCGAAAGAACTACAAAAACGTGAAGCTCGCTTTCTAGCACTCGCCTCCCGCGTATGTGTTGAAATGGGAGCTGATATTATTAAAACGTACTACTGCGAAGGATTCGAAAAAATCACAAGCACATGCCCTGCTCCAGTCGTAATCGCGGGCGGACCGAAACTAGATTCAATCGAAGACGCATTAAACATTACGTACAATGCGCTGCAAGAAGGCGCAATCGGAGTAGACATGGGCCGAAACATATGGCAATCCGAACATCCAACTGCGATGATTCAAGCGATTCATGGCATTGTAAAAAATAGATTGAATGTGAAAGAGGCGCTGGAACTATATAATGATGTGAAAAATTAATGTGAAAAGATGGACTATTTATTATAACGGGTTCAGTTAAGAGGAGTAAAACTTGTTTTGACACTCAAACTACACAAGGAAAAGGATGGCACTTGCCATCCTTTTTGACATACATTGAACTTTTACTGTTTTCAAGTTTCCTTCTTCGACTAACGAGCCAAAAATTTTAATCAACCTTTAACTTTATAGCTTTTGTAGCAATAAAAGTTTTAATATGCTTATCTAATATCCTTGTTCCACCAAAATCATCCTCGTAAAAACCCGTTATAACAAAACCAGCTTCAACTTGACCTTGGATTTGATCTTCTAGAGTATGTGCGTATTCTATTGTTTGATTTAAATTAATATAATCTTGAACTTCATCCTCTGGTAAATAATCCAATGTTGATGAAGGTATTGAATGTTTAACATCCAAAATACCCTTTTGTTCTTGGTTGTCATCAAAAATCCATAGTAAAGGATTTGTAAATCCAGAAATAAGAATACCTTTATTCTTTAAAACCCTTGAAATCTCATTCCATACAAGATGAACATCTTTTACAAACAAATTAGAAACAGGATTTACGACAATATCAAAATATTCATCTTCAAAATCACTAAGATCTGACATATCTCCTTGTACTGTTTTTAAAGTTAATCCATCCCGTTCCGCTACCATTTCATCTTGTTCCAATTGCTTCTTAGATATATCAGTAACTGTTACATCTGCTCCAGCAGCAGCCAGTACTGGTGCTTGTTGCCCTCCACCTGATGCTAAACAAAGTATCTTTAATCCCTCTAATGACTTTGGAAACCAATCTCTAGGAACTGATTTTTCTGTGGTGACTGTGATTTCCCATTCACCTGATTTACTTTTTTCAATAACCTCACTACTTACAGGTTGAGTGTATCTAGAACCTTCTTCAACCTTCTTATCCCATGCATTACTGTTTTGTTGTGTAGTATCCATTATAATCATTCCTCCTAACTATCTAGTTGCATTTTAATTGTGACATTATTAACTATTTACACCCTTTTTCTATTAACCTGCCGATAGTTAATAAATGGTTTTCTATATTTATTTTAACACATAAACATCCTATTTTTCTAAATATTTAAATTAATTGATTATATTGTAAAAAATGAGAATTGTTTCAGTTATAATAAAATATGAAAACAAAAATAAAGGAACTGTCTCATAAGTCGGATTTCTGACTAAAAGACGCTTCTTTTTCACTTTAGTGTTCCATTAAAAAAGAGGATTAAAATGGTATCAAGCCCCTTTCCAAACTGGATAAGGGGCTACATATACACCTTCAAACAATTACTCTTGATGAGTGTCATTGGATTTTGAAACTTTCTTACCGTCTCTATAATCAATACAAGACACTTCGATTAATAAGCCATTAAATACTGTAAAATAAAAACCATAACTACTACCTCTCATCGTATAAGGTTCCTTGCCTATTTCAATGCCACCAGCTACTAAACGATTATATGATTGATCAACTTCACTTGAAGTTTCCACTAAAAAACCAATATGAAAAGCTTCAGGATACATAACTTCCTTATTCCCCTTAAATGCTTTTGGATCACTTAGCACAAGTATAAATCCACTCTCATCACTCATTACTACAAGTGCCTTTCCCTTTTGCTCCAAAAATTGAAAATCAAAAAATGTTTCAAAGAAATGTCTAGCTTCTGATAAATCATCAACACATAGATTTAAATGATTCAACTTCATTCACTCATCTCCTTTTAAGCAGAGGGTATATATACTCATATTAATAACACTTACATATGTAAGGAAAGATATTCAAGTGTTCCGTATAAGACTATTTTTTAATAGTCTTATGCTTTTTCCTATAGCTTAGAACGTTTTTCGAAATGAATGCAATCATATGAACAATTCGACATGGAGTATCGATTTACCTATATAAATTGACAAGTGTTATAGCCATATTATTTATTCTCCAAATTAAGTAAAACCCACTCAATCAAGAAAATTGCTGAAGAGATGCGCTCTGTCGTATCACCTAAAAACAATTTATTTATAAAACCTGCAAAATTCGTTGGTACTTTAGATAATGTTTCAATATATTTCAAAACAGATCCAGCTGGCGGTACTGGCTTGTTATTAATAGCCCATATTCCCTCTAACAATGTCCAAGTTGATGTTTGAACTATATATGATGCTTTTAACTCATCTTTTGCCTTCAGAGCAGTCTTAATTTTAATTAGCGAACTATGTAACCAATGAGAAACGCCTTTTACTTTATCACTAGAAACACGGTAGTTTTCAAATTCATGTTTAGCTATTTCCTTTAACTTTTTCAACTCACCGCTTTTATCAAATAAAAATTTCCCTTCTAAAAATGAGTATAGTTCCATCGGATTGTTTTTAAAGTTTACTTGTATTAGATTAAAATCTGCACTCTTATATTCAACTAAAATATCTTCTCTCGTTTCAGAATAAAATCGCTTCTTTTGTCCGTCTTCTAAAAGAATATATAAGTCTAAATCCGAATCAGGATATGCATCACCTCTTGCGACAGAACCAATAAGCATACATCCAGTTACCTTATCTATAGATAAGATTTCAGCTACTATTGTTTTCACTAATTTTTTATGTCGTTCATGTTTAATAGATATTTGTGTTTCTAACATTTGTAACCTCCAAACACATTCTTATAGATTTATTCGTTACCTAAATATATTTTACTTCTCTTAATACCTTTAATCTTCTACATACTTATTCAACAATTGTCAGTTCATATACAATTGCGTCTTTACTGCTTTTTGTTTTATCTTGAATCGTTACAATATCTCCACCTTTTATTTTCGAAGCATTCACCACTTTTACCATCTCTGGTGGAACACTCCCTCCATTGTTCTCTTTATTTAGTGGTAACCACTTTACTGACTTATTAGTTGCTTCTAAAATTTTATATTTAATTGAACCATCATACTTTATTTCACCTACAAGATCTTTTACTAATGTAGGTGTATATTTACCCTCTTCTTTTTCCAAAGAGATATGATCACCTATATCTAAGCTACCGTTTCTTTTAGGCGCCTTCCATTTTATTGGGTTTAAATTACTTAAACTTACTTTCACGCTCTCTTCTTTATTTGAGCTAGCATCTTTTAGAAATATTTCATTATAATTCTTATCAATAACGATATACTCTTTCTGCTCTACTATTTTTGCACTGCTTTTACGTTTTTCTTCCTCATTCTTAGATACATCTTCTTTCACATTATTATCACTACATACTGATAATAATGTCGTTGCTAAAGCTGCCATTAGTAATATTTTTTTCACTTCGTTTACCTCCATTTATAACTAAACAAATAAATATATATAACATCCATATTTTACTATAAATCAAAAAAGAGGATATTTGTTTATTAATAAACAAATATCCTCTACCTCTAATTATATTTTACGACTGTTGATAAGCCGATTTCGATGATTTCACATAATAAACACCGTGTTCAACGTTAATGATATGATCTGGTTTTGGTTTACCACGGCCCGCTCTATGTCCAGCTAAATGCTCTTCACTTGTTTCCCAGTTCTTCCATGCTTCTTCCGATTCCCACCGAATCATAACTACAACTTCTTCGTCTCCGCGTCTTACTTTTTTAACGAGAACACTTAAGTCGATGAATCCTTCAAATTTTTCAATAATGCCTTCTCCTGTAAAACGCTCTACAACTATATCTGATGTACCTTCTTTTACTGTAAATGTCTTCGTTTCGATAAACATATATTCCACTCCCTCTTTGTAATACGAATACTAGTATTCTTCTATTATAATTGATTATGATAATTATTTTCAATTATAAAGTTTCAAATCTTTAGAATTATGCTGACTTCTCCTCAATCGCCTCATCTAAAAATTTGAAATACGGAAGCAATATTCCTATTAAAGAAGTGACACATATAATCGAGCCAATGATAAAGTATAGTACTCTCACTCCCCACATTTCACTCAATATTCCCCCTAATAACACACCTAATGGCATTGCCGATCGTATGAAAAATAATCGCACTGAAAATACTTGCCCTATCATATTGTTTGGTACTGTTTGTTGGCATATCGTCGTATTATGAACATTGAAAAATGAAATACAAATACCTGCAATTACTTCAATAATTACCGCAATTATAATACTGTGATTGAACCCTAGAGAAATGTATGTAAGGCCACCTATAAACAATCCTCCAAGCATAAGTATTCGCCGGCTTTTATATGTTACTTTTCCGACTAATATTGATCCAACTACATAGCCAAGTGGGAAACCGGCCATAAAATAACCGTATTCAGCATACCCTGCCGATAGTTCATCTTTAATGTAAGGAAGATTCGTAACCATCGTTACTCCTACTCCAAATTGAACGAATGTTAGAAAGATACCAAGCCAAACGATAACTGGTCTTGTGAAAAAATATGTAAATCCATGAAGAAACTGCTCTAGCCACGTTTTTCTAAGCTCTTGCTTTATCCTCTTTTCTCTAATGAAAAGCAACAACCCTCCACTAATGAATAGACAAATACACACAAAGAACAGTGTTAGCTTCATTCCAATAAAATGAATAACGATGCCACCTAATACTGGCGCAAGAAACATCATAAGACGAGTCATCCCATCAATATACCCATTTGCATTTTGAAGGTGCTCTTTACTTACAATGCTCGGTGTAATTGCTTGACTTGCAGGTGTATAAAGCGGTGTAATAAGTCCAACTATAATTTGAACAACATAAATGTGCCAAACTTCTATATTACCTGTAACTAGCATCGCCAAAGGTAGTAAAAATACGGACGCTCGTATCCATTGTGAAAAAATCATAATCCACTTTCGGCTCCATTTATCAATATATGGACCGCTTATAAGTTGTAGTATGAGCGACGGGATAAAATATAGTAACCACATGCTACTTAATGCTGTTTTTGATCCTGTTAATTCATAAACGAGAATTGAATTACATAACGTCCCGAAAGCCCCGCCTAATTCCGAAATCGCACTACCTATCCACATAAAAAAGAATGAACGGTTTTTCAATACACTCTTCACTATAGCTCACCAACTTTTCTATTAAATTCCTCCCTTTATGTACATTCTCGTTGTATATTATCTATTCAAAAATGCATCTAATTCTTTCGCTAAAGACTGCACTGCTTTCTTTCTCAACACATATTTTCCGTCTTGAATATCAACTAACTTTGCTGAACGTAAAAGTTTCAAATGATGATGTACTGTCGATTTTCCTAGTTGTAATCTTTCCGTTATTTCTTGCAGCGTACGCTCTTGTTCAAATAGTAGTTTTACAATACGAAGCCTTGCCTCGTCCCCGAGCGCCTTATGTTTATGAACTAAAAAATAACTCGGCTCATACGGATCTTCTGGATGTATACTTTCATTTGCGACTGGATAATGAAACACTTTCGTATCTTCAATATCAGCTTCTATGTTCCACGGTCTGTATGTAATTTGCGGGATAAGAAGTACGTGATGAACACTTGGCTCTGGCATATATGTAACTCCACCTGTAGCCCACTCGACAAACTCTTCCGGTTTCATCTTTTTATTCATTTCATTTTTCGCTTCATAATCTCGCTGTAGTATAGAAACAATTTCTTCTGCCTCTTTTTTTACAACACTGTCATACCAACCTGTCATAACGGCGATTAAATGCGTTTTTAGTTCGCGCACATCGGCATGACATACAAACTCTATATACGTAGAGAAAAACTGATGATCATGTGTCAGTTCCTTTAGTTCATGTATTACAGATACTTCTCCGCTTGCAGCTAAACGTCTTTTCGCTTGATACGCTTCTCCTAAAAACGGTAAACATATATACTTTAAATCTTCTTCTGAAAGTGAATCGATATTTGCAATAAACTGTGATAGATCCTGAAAATCTCCCTCATACAATAACTGAAGTAATGCTTTCCATGTATTATTTTCTTCTACGAACTGTAAATGCTCTCTCATCTCTACCGATAATGATTGTCTAATTTTTTCCCATTCACTTTGAGATTTTTCAAGCGTGTCGATTAACCTTTTATGAGTAACTGCCGCAATGCCAAGTGCACATTCGAAAAGTATCGAATACTTCATTTGAACGTTGTACGTTTCCCTCTTTCTACTCGTTACGTGAAAGACTTCCATTTAATCCCCTCCTTATTTGCTAATTATTAAATTCTATATTTATCGAATTATACCTTCTAATTTTTTAGAATTTTAAAATCTTCTGAAACTTTATATTGCTACAAATTTTTAAATTTAAGCTACAGTTAATTTTCTTGTTCAACTATGAGGCAGGTTTATTGAAGAGAAAGGAGAATTTATTGCAGTAAGAAAAATGATTTAGAAAGCCTAAGTTTGTTTCTGCAATTACTACAACGGCGCCGTATTGTTCTTTTAGAACCTTCTAAACATCAAAAGGAAGTTAGAATTTCTCTAAATGAATATATTCAGCGTGCCAAAGTCATTTTACAAAGATCTTTAAAAAATATACTGGTATTTCACCTAAACAATTTAAAAATGGATGCAGCTATTAATTGTCCTTCGTTCTACCAATAGATTTATTTTGTTGCTTTACATTATTAATACATATCCTTTATAAAGCGAAAAAACATTAATTTTTAGTACATAAATTGAAATAGACTAATCCCAAACATAATTTACATTCTTCATAACTTCTGATCATAATCCAAATTTGGAAGAATAGGGGCTTTTTTATATACAAATAATAAGCCTCAAGGAGTTGTTGACATGCATTTCATATTAAATATGTTAGGGATTTTCGTTGTAATATTAATCGTTTTCCTATGTTCGCCTAATAAAAGAAAAATAAAATGGAGACCAATTGTTATTCTAATAATATTGGAGCTTTTTATTACGTGGTTTATGTTAGGCACGAAACTGGGCAGTATTATCATTAATAAAATTGCGTCATTTTTCAGTTGGCTACTATCATGTGCGAATGAAGGAATTCGATTTGTATTTCCTTCAGCTATGGAAAATCAAACAGTTGATTTCTTCTTTAGCGCCTTACTTCCTATCATTTTTGTTATCACTTTCTTTGATATTCTTTCGTATTTTGGAATCTTAACTTGGATTATCGATAAAGTTGGTGCAATCATTTCAAAGATTTCTCGTTTACCAAAGTTAGAAAGCTTCTTTTCCATTCAAATGATGTTTTTAGGAAATACGGAAGCACTTGCAGTTGTTCGTGATCAATTATCTGTGTTAAAAGAAAATCGTTTGTTGACTTTTGGAATTATGAGTATGAGTAGTGTCAGCGGATCCATTCTTGGTGCTTATCTATCAATGGTTCCAGCAACATATATTTTCAGCGCTATTCCTTTAAACTGTATTAACGCATTAATCTTGGCTAATGTTTTAAATCCTGTAGAAGTTACTAAAGAAGATGATGTTATTTATTCACCTTCAAAAAATGAAAAAAAAGATTTCTTTTCTACTATTTCAAACAGTATGTTAGTTGGGATGAATATGGTTATTGTTATTTTAGCGATGGTAATTGGGTATGTAGCTTTAACAGCATGTTTAAATGGTATTTTAAGCTTTTTTGTAACAGGTTTAACAATTCAAAAAATCTTCTCTATTATCTTTAGTCCCTTTGCTTTTTTACTCGGTTTAACAGGCAAAGATGCTATGTATGTAGCTGAATTAATGGGGATCAAAATCACAACGAATGAATTTGTTGCAATGATGGATTTAAAATCAAACTTAAAATCTTTACAACCACATACAATTGCAGTTGCAACTACATTTCTAGCTTCTTTTGCAAACTTTAGTACAGTAGGTATGATTTATGGAACTTACAATTCATTATTTGGCGGGGAAAAATCATCAATAATCGGTAAAAATGTTTGGAAGCTTCTTGTTAGCGGAATGGCTGTTTCCTTATTAAGCGCTATGCTTGTGGGGCTTTTTGTATGGTAAATGAATAATTGTAATAAGATGAAGACACTTAAACTGAATTGGGTGTCTTCATCTTATTACTTGTTCTTTTATAATTCTTATCCCCGAATCTGTCCATTCCCACGAATCACATATTTTGTGGAAGTTAATGCAGGTAACCCCATTGGTCCCCTTACGTGTAGCTTTTGTGTACTGATGCCAATTTCTGCGCCGAATCCGAATTCAGATCCATCCGTAAAACGAGTCGATGCATTATGATAAAGTGCCGCGGCATCAACAGATGTGAAAAATTTGCTGACGTTTTCCTCGTTCTCTGTAATAATCGCTTCGGAATGCATGGATCCATACGTATTTATATGATGAATCGCTTCTTCCGTAGTGGAAACCACTTTAACTGCCAGTGTGAGAGATAAAAACTCTGTTTCCCAGTCTTCTTCTGAAGCTAATGCAATAGAAGAATCAATTGCCAATGCTTTATTATCACCACGTAGCTCCACGCCTCTTTCCTTCAAGGAAGAAAACAACTCGCTACCAAATTGCTGCGCCCAATTCTCATGAAGTATAATCGTTTCAATTGCATTACATACAGATGGACGCTGCGTTTTTGCGTTTATAATAATATTAAATGCCATTTGTTTATCCGCTGTTTCATCAATAAAAATATGACAATTTCCCGCACCTGTTTCAAGTACTGGAACAGATGCTTCTCTCACTACAGTATCAATTAATTGTTTGCCACCTCTTGGGATAAGAACATCCAAGTACTCATTCAATGTAAACAACTGCTTTGCACTATCGCGCGTTGTATCTTCTATGAGCTGCACACTTTCTGAAGGCAAGCTTGTTTGTTTGAGCGCCCTGTGAATAACGCTAACGATGGCTTTGTTAGAATGAATAGCAGAAGAACTACCACGTAGTATTACTGCGTTTCCCGTTTTTAAGCAAATTGTAGCAGCATCCACTGTCACATTCGGCCTTGCCTCGTAAATCATTCCGACAACACCAAGTGGTACGCGCATCTCCTGAATAGATAATCCATTTGGTCGTTCCCATGCACTAACACGCTCTCCAACAGGATCACGTAAATCAATTAGTTGCTTAATACCTTCAGTCATATCAATGATACGCTGTTCATTCAGCATAAGACGATCAAGGAGTGACTCAGAAAATCCTTTTGTCTTCCCTTCTTCAATATCCCGTTTGTTTTCCTCTAAAATATAAGCTGTTTCTAATATCAGCTGATCAGCAATTACGGCAAGTGCTTCATTTTTTTGATCTGTAGATTTAAGCACAAGTTCTCTAGCAACCTCTTTCGCCTTTTTCCCCTTTGCCAACACTTCATTCATTTTTATTTCCTCCTTTTTAAGGTTAATCAGTTTTTATTTGAGAACTATTTAACACCAGTATCTAAATCTTTCCTGCCCATTAAAATTTGAGTGCTCTCTTTTCTTAAAATGAAACCCAGTGATCTCTATGGATGACTTCATAATTATGCCTTTCGCCTCTTGCTTGAATATCTTGGCTTTGCATACCTTTTAAATTCCTTAGTTCCTCTGCGCTATATGTGCATTGTCCTTTTCCTATTACGCGCCCTTGTTGCGTGATTACTTCCACGACTTCACCCACTTGGAAAAATCCTGACACATTTGTAACACCAGCAGGAAGAAGACTCTTACCATGCTGAATGATGGCAGAAACTGCCCCCGCATCTACTTCAATTTGTCCGCTAACAAGCGAATGCAAGGCGATCCATTGCTTGTTCATCTTAATCACTTTTTGAGGAGCATTCCCGATATATGTTCCATCACCTTTGCCCTTCATAACATCTAAAAACTTCTCCTGTCCACATCCCGTTCCGATAAATACACTCACTCCAAGAGATAGTGCCGTCTTTGCAGCATCGATTTTTGATTTCATACCGCCAGTCCCAAGTTTTGAACCAGCATCTCCTGCAAGAGAAGCAATTTCTTCCGTTACCTCAGGAAGGAAATGATATTTTTTCGCATCCGCATTTTTCTGAGGATTTTGGTCATATAAACCGTTCACATCTGTAAAAATCATGAGCATATCTGCCGAAACAAGTCCGCTTACTAAAGCTGACAGCATATCATTATCACCGAACGTTAGCTCTTCTAAAGAAATGGAATCATTTTCATTGATTATAGGAAGAGCAGAACGGTTTAGTAGCTCTCCTAAAGTAGCGTAAGCGTTACTGTATTGTTCTTTTCTAGAAAAATCACTTCTCGTTAGTAAAAGTTGTGCAGTAACGATACCATATTTACGGAATTCCTCCGTGTATGCCTGCATTAATAAACTTTGCCCGACAGCCGCAGCAGCCTGTTTCCCTTTAATTGTCACAGGTCTGCTAGGATACCCTAGAGCAGAAAAACCTGCAGCGACTGCCCCGGATGTAATTAGTAAAACTTCATGCCCTTCCTCTTTCAATCGAGCCAATGCGGCAACGTGATCTGAAAGTTGTTCTTTAGAAATGCCTCCGTGACTATCTGCCAAGGAACTACTCCCAATCTTTACAACAATTCGTTGTTTTTTCACTTTTGTATCCCCCAAGTCTAAAATCAAAGTTTTTTATAAATTTCACTTCTATTCATACAGCTTACAGCGGCTTCTATTCTTATCAGTGCTGCACCTAGCCTATTAAAGAGCAAAATAAAAATGACCACTTCGCCCTTAATAAAATAAAAAGGACGAAACGGTCATTGTTCCGCGGTACCACCTTAATTGATATACATAGATATCCACTTGGCGCCTATAACGCAGGCGAACGCCTAAACTTTCATTTAAGACTCAGGGATAGGTTCGATATATTCTATACGAGGAATCTTTCAGCCGGTGAATTCCACTCTCTTTCGCAAGAAGACATATGTACTATTTCCCTTCAACGATTTTCGGTTTAATTTTTTATATTATGCGATATAATTTGATTTGGTGTCAAGAAGTATTTTTAAAAATAAATAGAGCGGCAAGTTACTTGTATGAAATTATTACCCTACTGAATGAAAATACAAATCGATATAAGTTTAACTCATATTCATCAACATAAAACCTAAAATTAAAGTGTATATATTTACATATTGTCGAATATAATTGATTTTCAACTTTTGGTGTTGCAAAAAGGAATATATTCTCTTAGAATGTTTCTTTATATTGCATGGAGATGTTATTGTTATTTTAAGATAACAATTTCAAAATGATATAATTTATTATAAAAGGAGCAAGATTGAGTTATTATGGATAAACAAATTGGATTCATCGGTTGCGGAAATATGGGAATGGCTATGATTGGTGGGATGCTAAACAAAAAGATAGTGTCTGCAAATAATATTCTTTGTTCGGATTTAAACACTACGAATTTAAAAAATGCTAGTGAAAAATATGGGCTAACTACAACTACTGACAACAATGAAGTAGCTAAAAATGCTGATATTTTAATTTTATCAATTAAACCAGACCTATACGCATCAATCATTAACGAAATAAAAGAAATAATCAAAAACGATGTTATCGTCGTAACGATCGCTGCCGGGAAAAGCATTAAAAGTACTGAAGAGGCTTTTGCTAAAAAATTAAAGGTTGTAAGAGTAATGCCTAACACCCCTGCTCTTGTTGGAGAAGGAATGTCTGCGTTATGCCCTAATGAAATGGTGACAGAAAAAGATTTAGAAGATGTGCTAAACATTTTCAATAGCTTTGGTCAAACAGAGATCGTAAGCGAAAAATTAATGGACGTTGTAACATCTGTAAGTGGTTCGTCGCCAGCATACGTATATATGATTATAGAAGCGATGGCAGATGCAGCTGTATTAGATGGTATGCCTAGAAATCAAGCATATAAATTCGCTGCTCAAGCTGTGTTAGGCTCTGCAAAAATGGTACTAGAAACAGGCATACATCCAGGTGAATTGAAAGATATGGTTTGTTCTCCTGGCGGAACAACTATAGAAGCTGTAGCAACATTAGAGGAAAAAGGCTTACGAACAGCCATCATTTCAGCTATGCAGCGTTGTACGCAAAAATCTGTTGAACTATCTAGGCAAACTAAAAAGTAATAAATTAGTGTAAAGAAACCCACTTTAAATACATTCACATATCTTTAAACAGTTTTAGACTATATACACATTTCATTTACATACTCCTCCTTTTTCACCAGTAACTGAACGGACAAATTCAAGGGGAATTGAGTTTGTCTGTTTTGTATTTTATTATCCTAAAATAATTAGCCTGTTCTTATTATCATTTATTTTATAGCGTAATACCCTTTTATTATTAAGGGAACATCATTTTCATATGTATTTGCTGCAAATTTTATCAAGTTTTAAATCATACGTTTCTTGTAAGACATGATACACACCAGATGAAATATACTCAGAGACTAAGCATAATATCTATTGAAAAAAGTAATATCAATCTCCCCAAATTGTTAACATAATATTTTTATCGTTCTCTAATATTAATTACTATTTCTTAATCCACCTCCATTACAATTTAAATCATTTAAGTTTTCTCCATATCGTGCATCTACTAGTTAAACAAAAACTCCCCTTAAATCGAAAATGATTAAGGGGAGTCAGTCATATTTGATGAAGTTATAGTTCTGATTTCACTGGAATAGAAACATTATTTTTCACTAAATTTTTAACTTCTTTAAAGCTAACAAAATTGTTGTTTTGCTCATCCCAAAGACGGAAACGGAGTGACCGCAAACTTGTAGCAAGAGTAATCGTTGGTACATTCTTTAAAGGAAGCGTATTATTGTGTGCCTCTTCTAATTTATAATTAGGTACTCTTGGACTTAAATGGTGAACATGATGAAATCCAATATTACCAGTTAAAAATTGCAAGATTTTAGGTAGTTTATAAAAAGAACTTCCTTCCACTGCCGCTTTCACATATTCCCACTCTTTATCTTCTTCAAAATAAGAATCCTCGAATGTGTGCTGTACGTAAAACAGCCAAATACCTATTGAACCTGCTATTAAGAATATGGAACCATGTACTAAAAGAAACGATTGCCATCCGAGTGTCCAGCAAAGTAACCCTACTAAAGCAACGATTAAAACATTCGTCAAATAGGTATTCATGCGTTCCTTCTTTCTAGCACCTTTTCTGTTAAATCTATTTTTAAGTAGGAAAACATAAATCGGACCTAACCCAAACATAACCAATGGATTGCGATATAAACGATATGCTAAACGGAGTCTAAATGGCGCTGCCAAATATTCATTCACTGTAAGTGTCCAAATATCTCCTGTACCTCGCTTATCCAAATTACCACTTGTAGCGTGATGAACGGAATGCTCATGCCCCCATTGATCAAACGGGAATAAAGTTAAAACACCCATACATGTCCCTACTATTCTATTTACACGACGGCTTTTAAAGAAAGAATGATGGGTACAATCATGAAAAATAATGAAAACCCGTGTCATAAATCCCGCGGCTAACACAGCTGGAACTAATGCTAACCAATAAGAAACGGACAAACTTTTATAAGCAAGGTACCATAAGATAATAAATGGCACTACCGTATTGATGATTTGCCAAACACTTTTTTTTGCCGTTGATTTTTCAAAAGGAGCAACTTGTTTTTTTAAATTTTTAGTATTTTGTAAGGTCATTTTTTCTAATTCCTTTCCTTTATGTTGCTAATTTGTATTATAACACATTATTAGTAGTAGGTGTTATACGTAGGTATAATAAATATTTTATACTATGAAAATCTCTTTTTTCTTACTCATTCCTTACAAATTACTTACGTCCAGAATAGCTTCTATTATAGGATAGAAGGAGCATTTGTGCCGGAAATTTCGAAGTTTTTCCCAATAAATATATTAATTAAAAAGAAACACAGAATTTTTCCACTTCTGTACTGCCCCGTTTCCACAATCAGAAGTGAACTGTCCCATAAGTCAGTGTCACCGACTTTGATATGCTCCTCTTAGTTTCGTAATGTTCACTTGTTGCAATTGATTTTACCGGAACTGGATCTATTTCATGAAACTAATCAAATTACATTTCAAATAAAAAACTAGTCTATTTTGAAAACTTCCCTCACTTTTATTCTATATAAAATGTAAAAATTTAATGTCCGTTTATTTAATTTCAAATCTATGATATATTCAAAATATTAATCAAACAAAGTTAATAAAATGAAACTAAGGGAAATTTATGAAAAACACATTTTATATTCATACTAAAATCATATGTTTTTAGTATAGAAAGGAGATTCAAAATTTGAATAAGAATTTAACCAAAATTACATTAATAAGCGGTCTCGCTCTCATACTTTATCATTTTTTCAAATGGTATTTAGTTGAATTCCTTACCCCATTTGTTATGCCATTTCTTTCAATAATAGTTCATGGATTGTTTTTCTTAATATTAATTTTCACAATCATACATCTTATCAAATACAAAAACTGGAAACCGTTAATTATTCAATTAATCATAATAATTACTTGGATGTGTATACCATTTAATAAGATTTATATAAATTTAGATTTTATTATCTATAAAGAAGACCGTGAAAAAGTTATAGCACTTATAGAACATAAAGAGTTAACTCCTAATGTTCATTATGATAGTAGACAAATTCATTTACCTAAACAGTTTGCATCCACTTCCAAAAACGGTGGGGATGTAATTATTCAACAAAATAAAAATGGTATTTCTGTTTTCTTTTTTACTTATCGTGGTATATTAGATAATTTTTCAGGATTTATTTATACACCAAATGATACTAGACCAAACAAATACGACTTTAATAATGAATATAAAGAAATCACAAAAATAGAAAAAAACTGGTATTATGTGACATCATATTAAAGAACACAAAAATTTTCTTTTAATTATATTAAAAACATACCGTATTTATAGAAAGGGAATGCTTGTATACTATATACTGATCTGTACTGCATTCCCTAATTAGGCCCGAAACGGATTCTTGTCGTATTAGCTCATTCAAGGTGATGCATTTTTTTTACAAGCGATACATCTTTTTTATCATATACGTCGCTTTAACACCACTCAATATAGAGGGTGCTGTTTCAAATGACTCGAACCTTAACATAGGAGTAGCATCACACATCCATCAACTTAAGAATTTTCTCGTTTTGGATTATTTGTTTTTCTCAGCTTGATTGTGACAGGGCACTGCCAACAAAAAGCGATTTTCGTACGCTAAGCGATCTTTTATATAAAAAAGCCGATTCCCTGTAATCTAAAGGATAATCGGCTTTTTGCTATTCATTTATTTGTAGTAGTTGAAGAAATTCTAAAGGTATAATCATATTAATTATTATCTAAAAAACAATTCGTTTCTCAGTTTCTGAATCAAAGTAATGCACTTTGTCCATGTTTAAACCTAGATCTATATTAGATTGACTTTGCACATCTAAAGATGTGTCCACACGTGCAACAAAGGATTGGCCATTAATGTTAGAATATAGATATGTTTCTGCCCCCATTAATTCTGCTACATCAATACATACCATTACTTTTGTGTTATATGGTAAATCCTCGATTTCTTTTCCATAATAAAAGTCTTCTGGACGTATTCCTATTATGATTTCTTTATTCGTATAGCCCTTATTTCGCAAGCCTTTCATCTTCTCTTCTGGCACTTCAATTTTCCACTTATCAATCATAACTGCATTATCTGTTAATACTCCTTTGAAAAAATTCATTCCAGGAGAGCCGATGAATCCGCCGACAAATACATTCTCTGGATTATCATA
This sequence comes from Bacillus sp. AR13-1, assembly GCF_008042285.1. Taxonomy (NCBI): domain Bacteria; kingdom Bacillati; phylum Bacillota; class Bacilli; order Caryophanales; family Bacillaceae; genus Bacillus; species Bacillus sp. AR13-1. Next base: position 61,714 of record NZ_QNUA01000012.1, on the reverse strand, counting down.
CACTTCTTTCGGTGTACCGACTTGCTGTATAATCCCATCTTTTAGTACAACTAAGCGCGTCGCCATCGTCATAGCTTCAATTTGATCATGCGTGACATATACAGATGTCGTTTGCAGCTGCTTGTGTAATTTTGTAATCTCAGCACGCATTTGAACACGCAACTTCGCATCTAAGTTTGATAAAGGCTCGTCCATTAAAAATACTTTTGCATTTCGAACAATCGCTCGGCCTAAGGCAACACGCTGACGTTGCCCACCTGAAAGTGCTTTTGGCTTTCGGCTTAAATACTGCTCAAGTCCAAGAATTTTTGCTGCATGTTGCACACGCTGGTCAATTTCTTCTTTACTATATTTTCGTAGTTTTAATCCAAACGCCATGTTTTCATACACACTCATATGCGGATAAAGCGCATAGTTTTGAAATACCATTGCAATATCTCTATCTTTCGGTGTAACATCATTTACACGCTTTCCATCAATATAAAAGTCGCCCTCTGAAATCTCCTCAAGTCCTGCAATCATACGTAATGTTGTAGATTTCCCACACCCTGAAGGGCCAACCAAAACGATAAATTCTCCATCATTTACTTCTAGGTTAAAATCTTTTACGATTGTCACATCATGATCATATTTTTTGTAAATGTTTTTGAATGATAGTTGAGCCATAATATCCTCCTAGAATTCGAGCTATATTTATAGATATTGTTAAAAATTATGATGACATGAATTATAAAATCTTCGAAATGTCCTTCATACTGTTTAAAATATAATCCGCTTTTCCTTCTAAATCTTCCTTCCTGCTCGCACCCGATAAGACGCCCACTACTTTAATGTTACTATTTCTTGCAAATGTAACGTCTGTTAATGTATCACCTACCATAAGCACATCTTCTTCAGTTAGTGAAAATTTTTCTTTAAACATATGATAAAAGTCACTTTCAGGTTTTGTTCTATTCACACCATCATCTGCACCTAAAAAATCTACATAATCATATAACTCAGTCATTTTCAGAGAATGAATAGCTGCATCAACATCGTCTGCCGTAACAACCCCAATAATATATTCATTGTCTTTTAAATATCGTAACGTTTCCTTTGCACCTTCCACTTCTGTAAATACAAGATCATCTGCAGTAGAGTACTTTTTGAATAGAAGACATACATTTTGAATAAAACCCTCTTTATTCACATGTTGATTTTCTAGCAACGAATACCATGCAGCCGCAATAAAGTAATTTGTGCGACAAGCTAGTAAACTCGTACTCTCAAAATCGTTATCATTCATACCAATAATCGTTAAGTAGTCATCTCGTTTACTTTTTTCATTTGGATACGTTTGAAATATATCATCTAACACACGATGCACAATTTTGTACCAAACTGAATCTAACTGTATTAATGTTCCATCTTTATCAAAAATAATCGCTTTATTCACCCTTTATTCCCCCTATAACTTCATTCCATGTTTTTATATTTTTAATCTGAACTTTATTATGAATAGGATTAATAAACGCCACTAATTCGTCCTCTTCCCATCCCTCAACTCTAGCGTACGCCCCTTCATTTAAAGAGAATGCAAAAGTTGCATCGCTGCCGTATTCTTTTTCAATCGTTCTTCCATTTATAAGTAGTCTCCACTCACACGGTTTATCTGTTTGAACGTTATAAACAATATTTCCTTTAGCCTCATCGCCGACAGCAATCGTTTCACCTTCGTTTTGAATATCTATCGCTAATTTTCTAAATCGAGAGAAATAAATTCTTCCGTTTTTGATCGCAAATTTCAAGTTTTTAATTGATAAACCGTTACATAATACATATGTTCCTGGATCACCGTAAATGGATGGGTCTTTTGATCCTGGGAATGTTTTAGACGGATGTAAATGAGAGTCACTTCCTCCTATTCCCCAGATTTTAAGACCATTTGACCACATTTGATCGAAACAACGTAAAGCTTCTAAAGTAGATGATTTACTTTTTTTATAAGTTGGATCACACATAATTTCCATCGTATGAACATTTTCTAAATTAATATTAACTTGGTTCGCCCAAGGCTTCATAAATGGATGATTCACACTCAATAAATAGCCTTTTTCTTTCATGAGTGAAAATAGTGCATTCATTTTTTCAGCGCTAAATGATTCATCTATGTACTCTGTAAAATCAATGAATTCTCTTATACCAAATATGTTGTAATGACCATAAGGAGTTGTAAGTTCCATAGATGGTATAATTAATGTGTTTCCTTTTTGATATGATGGCATAACAATATTGTGCTCCGTCGCATATAAAAAATCTAATTCTTGTTTTTCACATACTCCCATTCCAAGTTCATCATCTATCTCGCCATCTGTTAAATCTGTATGTTCATGAAAATCCCCTTTGTACCAGCGATGTTCTTCATTTACTACCTTATTAAAACGGTCTTCATCGATAAAAACATTGCCCTTACAAAAATGCTCTCTATTATACTTTCGCTCCAACTGATCATTCACTTCTATATTTACTGTATAGTCAACTTTTTCCCCAGTAAATTTCACTACTTTCTTTGCACAATGAGGGATATATACGACTTCTAATTCCCAATTACCTGACTGTATGTCTCCTCCAATACAACCAGCAGAACAAAACTTTGAATCTTTCGAAACGACTAGTTTTTCATTTACAATTGGAGTTTGATATTGTATACGTACATAACCGTTAGGATCTCTTAAGATTAGTAAAAGCGGAATTTTTCGGCTATCCCCTTGATCAATTGTTAATGTAAAGTTTGTAATATCAGTTTCATCCATTTGGAAACAGTGTTTATTTTTTACGAATGAAGAGAGTGTTATCGTACTTGTTATTTCGATCATAGTTCTCACACCTTTTCAAGTGAATTTTAGAGGCACTTCCTTCGTTCAAAAGCACCTCACGTTCGTACTACAAACAGGTTTACTTCTTCTTTTTCAAAACTTTATCTAACTCTTCTTGCGCAACTTTAGCTGCTTCATCTAATGCTTTCTTTGCTGGAACCCCTTCAATCTCTACTTTATCTTTTGCTACATTTAAAGCGTCATTGATTTTTCCGCCCGTTGGATCTACAAATGGTCCCACTCCATTATTGTTGGCTTGTTCTAACGGAACTAATGCTTGTGGTTGTTTTTTAACAAATTCAGCATATGGACCGTACTCTGTTACATTGTTACGAACAGGAATATAGCCTGTTGCCATTGACCATTCAGCCGTTTTCTCCGTACTTGTCGCAAATTTCATAAAGTCATATGCACCTTTCGCTACTTCTGGATCAATATTTCTCGTTAATGTGAATAAATATGTTTCTAATTTTGGCGCTGGTTTATTATTACCCCAAGCTGGTTGTGGCAATGCGTCAAACGTGTTAAGACGTTCTTCTTCCGTCATTCCTTTACCTAATGATTTGAAAACAAATCCTTGGTCACCAGATGATCCTGTAAACCCTAATGTTCTGCCTTCTACTAAATCAATTACTGTTTTATCCCAATATTCCCATCCAGTACCACCTGAATGTATTTTCATAATTTTATCTTCATGAAGCCATGTGCGGAATTCCTCCCATACCGTAACCCAAGTATCATCGTTAATTAATACTTTTTTACCATCTTCACTTAATACATTACCGCCAGCACTGCGAACTGCATCAATTAAGTTTGACGTCCCCCACATTGGCATCCAGCCAGCATATGAAACATTTCCGTTTTCACCACGTTTTGCGACTGTTTTTGCTACCTTTTCTACACCTTCCCACGTCTTTAAATCCTCTTTTGTAAAGCCATTCTCCGCCAATGCTTTTTTATTGTAATAAAAAATTTGCGTTGTACCGTAAAACGGAATGCCATATAACTTCTCGTCAATTGTTGCTTGCTCTATAAATCCTTTTCCGTAATCTTCCTTTTTTAAATTGGTATCATTTTTAACATATTCATCTATAGGTACGATTAACTGTTTTTTAGCATATTCTTGAATGACATCAGAACCTAGTAATGCAATTGCTTCTTGGTTATTCGCTGCAAATCCACTTTGTAGCTTTTGATATGACTCATCGTAGCTACCCGCTTTTGTCGTTTTCACTACATATTTGTCCTGACTTTTATTGTATTCTTCCACAATCTTATCTACACGATCTGCAAGAGAGCCCCCTACTCCATTAATGAATGGAACAACAACCTTCTCCCCTTCTTTACTCGCTTTAACCGTACTTCCTTTTCCACCTGAACAACCCGCAAGTGCACTAACAAACAATGTTAAAACTGTTAGAAGCATGAATAGTTTTTTCATCCCACATATCTCCTTTACTATTTAATTACCCCTTTATTCCTGAATCAGTAACACCAGATAAGAACCATTTTTGTAGAATTAAAAATACGATTAAGAGCGGCACCGTTGCGATTGTACTTGCAACCATAATGTGTGACCAATCTCGTCCTAAAGAACTATTAATGAAATAATCAGCAATTCCATTCGTAATTAGTTTTTGTGTATTATCTTTCAAAATAAGAGCTGGCCAAATGTAATTATTATAGTTACCAATAAATGTGACCAATCCTAGAGTTACAAATGATGATCGTGTCATTGGAAAAATAATCTTCCAAAGAATTCGCCAATCACTCGCTCCGTCAATTTTGGCTGCTTCTACTATTTCAAAACCAACTTTATGGAACGTTTGTTTCAAATAGAAAATACCGAATACGCTAACAGCCATAGAAATCATGTATCCAAAATGTGAATCAAGCAAACCAAATTTCCCTAACATTACATATACAGGAACATACGATACAGCTCCAGGGATCATATAGGTTGCCATCACAACACTAAACGTAATATTCTTGCCTTTAAACTTATAAAATGCCAACATATAAGCAAAAAGCGCTGACGAAACAAGTACATATATAGTAATGATGAAAGAAGTATAGAAACTATTAAATAAATATGTGCTAAATGGAAGTATATCTAATACTTGCTGATAATTTTCCCAGTGAAATTCTTTAGGCCAAAAACCTCCTTGTAATACTTCACTAGATGTTTTAAACGAACCAAGCACCATCCATATGAATGGAAAAATAAATAGTATACTTGATAACGCTAGAAAGAGATGCTTTACGATTAATGGACCTTTTTTCATATTATTCACCTTAATAGTTCACCCACTTGTCACCTATTATTTTGTTTATAACAGATAGTAGTATTGTAATGATTAGTATGATAAATGCGATTGCTGTTGCAGATCCCATATCAAATTGTTCAAACCCTTGTTGGAAGAATAAATAAAGTAACGTACGCGTCGAACCACTAGGTCCACCTTGTGTTAAAATTTTTATTTGATCGTAAGCCTGCACTGAAGAAATTGTATTGACAACAACTAAGAAGAAAGTTGTTGATGAAACCATTGGCAGTGTTACATATCGAAATTTCTGCCATGAATTTGCTCCATCAATACTAGCTGCTTCATATAAACTATCTGGAACTTTTTCTAATGCGCCAATATAGAAGATCATCGTCCAACCAACTAATTTCCAAACTGTCACAATAATGACTGCTAACATCGCTGTTTGACTACTTTGAAGCCAGTCCAAACCTGGTATCCCAAAAAAGTTTAGAACTTTATTAATAACTCCAAATTGAGGTTCATATAAAAGTGACCACACAATGGATACAGCTATTGTTGGCGTTACCCAAGGTGAAAAAATCATTAATTGGTACAATGCAGAACCTTTAAATTTTTTTCGGAAGAATAATGCGAATCCTAAACCTAATGCAATCGTTGGAATCACTGTTCCAATTCCGAAATAAAACGTATTTAGCAATGCTTGCATAAAAGAATCTTGTGTAAATAAATTGAAATAGTTTTCTAAACCAACAAAGTTAAAATCATTCGTCATAAAATCCCAATCAGTAAAACTAATACCTAAGCTAATGAAATTCGGAATAATCCAAAACAATATTAGAGGTATTCCAACTGGTAGTAAAAAGAACACAGCTTTTGATAGTTTTATTTGCATTCTTGCCACCTCCTAATTCATATTGTACGAGTATATTATTAACACAATGTTGTTAATTTGTTAACTAATTGTAAAAACAACAAATAAACAAAATAAAACAACAAATAAACAAAATAAAACAACATATAAACAAAATATAAGACAAAAAGTAGACTTTTTCTCAACTTGCTAAGAAATAGTCTTCTTTTTGTTTTCTATACTGTTATTACTTCTACCCCATTACTTGTTAACACATTGTGCCACGCCTCATCGAGCTTAGCGTTTGTATATAATGCATCGATGTCACTGAAATTCCCGCTTTTATAGAACTTTGTTAAATTAAACTTTGACTCATCAGCCATCATGACAACTTGTTTTGCATTATTCTTTAACTGCTTATATATTTGTGCATCTTCAATATACGAACATGTTAGTTCTTTTTCTAAAGAAATTCCATCACAAGAAGCAAATAACTTATTAACAGTGAAATGGTCAAGATAGTTTAACGTCATTTCTCCAGACAATGCTAATGAATTTGTATTCAATATTCCTCCAATGACTATTAACCTGCAATCAAAGGAATCATATTGTTCTTTAAGCTCAATAATTTTATTAACAGCTGGTATCGAGTTTGTTAAAATCGTCAAATTCTTTTTATCGTGTATGTAATCCAAAATTTGCATTGTGGTTGTCCCAATTTCAATTGCGATAATATCATTATCTTCTACGAGTTTACTTGCTTCCATTGCAATTTTTCGTTTTTCTTCAATATTCTCAGCTCGGCGCCTATCAAAATGAAATTCTAGTGTTTGATCTTTTTTCTTAATTGCACCACCATGTATTTTCGTAAGCTGCCCTTCCTTGTGCAACATATCTAAATCTCTTCGTATCGTTTCTGTTGTAACATTTAGTATCTTCGCTAAATCATTTACCATAACTCGGTTGTACTTTTCTAACTCATCTAGTATGTGTTTTCTACGTTCAAATTGCGTGTACGATTTCATTTCATTAACACCTCTTCAAATTACGAAAAATATTGTTTTTCTAAAAACTCTTATTATTAGAACGACTTAATCGTTACTTTTAACATAACATCATTTACAGAAAGAAGGAACGATTATCTGTACTATATTTCGTCAAAGGAACAATGGTATATATCACCATATTCACCATACTTTTTTATTACAAGAAGTCTATTTGTTTGGCACCCTTTTTTATAAAGAGCAGTACTTTTTATTTTCATCTGAAATTCAAATTTACTTAACAATAAAAACACGATTATAATAAATAAAAATTTATTGTTAAACGATAAATTTCATGTTAGATTAAATAGATAATTAATAAATGAGGTGCTTTATATGAAACAAAGATCAACACTCTTTTTAAAGACAGCTATTATTCTGATTGGAATCCCTGTTCTTGCTTTGTGTATATTTTTAGTTCCTAACATAGGGAATTATGCAGCGGAATTGTATCCCGATATTGCATATATAAAATATCTTATTTTAATCAATCTGTATGCAACGGTGGTACCTTTTTATTTCGCTCTGTATCAAGCTTTTAAACTTGTAAGCTTCATTGATAAGGGTAACGCTTTCTCGAAATTATCTGTTAGAGCTTTAAAGAAGATAAAACAATGTGCAGTAACAATCAGTATTTTATATGTGGTAGGTATGCCACTCTTCTATCTTGTGGCGGAAAGAGATGATGCACCAGGTATTATTATACTTGGCATGCTCCTAATCTTTGCTTCAATGGTTATCGCAGTCTTTGCTGCCGTTCTCCAAAGACTTTTAAAAGATGCGATAGATATAAAATCAGAAAATGATTTAACGGTCTGAGGTGAATAACATGGCAATAATAATTAATATTGATGTAATGTTAGCGAAAAGAAAAATGAGTGTAACAGAGCTTTCGGAGAAGGTTGGAATTACAATGGCTAACCTTTCTATATTAAAAAATGGAAAAGCAAAAGCAATTAGAATTACAACTTTAGATGCTATTTGTAAAGCATTAGAATGCCAACCTGGGGATATTTTAGAATATCAACCTGAAGATACCGAATAAAAAAGAGTCCTTCTTGTATGAAGGACTCTTTTTATTGCTCATTACGGCGCAAAATTTATTTGACCAGTAAACAATAAGATAATCGCGATAATCCAAAATATAAAAAATGATGAGGACAGTACTAATGAAATAATAGCAATCCCCTTCTTCTCTGTTTTTTTCGTCATTGTGATTATTGAAAGTATAATACCTACCCCTGTCAGAGTAATCGTTACATAATCTCCAACTATATTTCCCGCATTCGCTATTCTCGTCGGAGTTATAAAAACGAATAAAAAACACATAATTCCGATGAGTAAAGATATATAGCTTATTATGCTGTACTTCTTTTTGGAAACTATTTCTGTTTTCATAATTACCCACCCCTTCTATATAGCTATGAGTTCATATTAGCATGAATAACCATAATTTGGTTAAAATAATAAAAAACAGATAAAGCGGACACTTCCACTTTATCTGTTTTTTATTTAATATATAAACCTGCTATTTCTTCTTTATCATTATAAGTTACGATAAAGGTACGTTGTTCTTTACTATATTTCGCTACAAGAACAACTGTATATAAACCATCTTTTTCTTCAATCGACTTTTTTTCAATCTTTTCGAATGTACCAGTTTTTTCAATTACAGGCGTAAGATTTTTCATTTTCTCCTCTGATAATGCAGTTTTCATCTTGCTATCAAATTTTTCATGCACTTCTTTATACTTAGATTCATTTAGTAACGTTACAATTTCTTCCGCTTTCGGAATAAACTTTTTTGAAGTACTTTCATCTACTTTATTACCAGTACATGCTGCAAGTGCGAACGCCGCAATAGCACTTATAATAATGAGTAACATTCTTTTCATTTTAATACACCCTTTCTTTTTAAGATGAAACTATAACTAAATACAAGTAACGCACAAATTACTATTGTAACTTCTACAGTAAATATAGCCCTATTTGCTGGTACGTATAGCGGTATGATGCCTGCTAGTGCATTTACAGTCCCATGGATGAAAATTGCATATACAACATAACGAAATTTCTTTTGGACAACTGCTTGCAATACAATGAATGACAGACCGACATGGATTAACATCGCAAAGATACGTTCCACTCCACCGACAAAATAACTATCCGTATTTCCGCTAACTGTTTGCGATAATAATAGAGATACTACTGGAATACCGACTATCAACACAGCTTCAATACCACCGTGCCCTACTCCGAATAAAAATCCTGACTGCCAATCTCGTTGTTTCATAAAATAGCGCATTGCAATAAAACGAGCTATCTCTTCAAAAATACCAGCTGACAAACTAAGCATAATCGCAAATAATATAGGCTGCATGACACTAAACATTGAAAAAGCTGTGCTATTTCCATTTAAATAATTCAGTATTGGTATACGGATTAAAATTTGTGATACAACAAATGCCAATACGCCTAGCATATACGGGATATAGCGTTTCTTCCAAAAAGCATATAAAAGTGCAACAAGCGGTAACCCTATACTTATAAACGCTGTAAAAATAAGACCATTCATCTCGTTTCACCTCTTACTTGAAGTGTATAAAAACGATTGAAGAAAGTATGTAGTTATTTCTTATTCGGTTTGATTTCCATCATAAATGGTTATCTATTTTTTTAGTATGAAAGTTTGCGTGAAATGAGGACTCATATAAGTCGTTTCTAGCGTTGCATTATTCGTTTTATTTATAATACGTTTTAATGAGAATAACCCATATCCTCTGCCCTCTTCTTTACTCGAATAATTCTTCTCATAAATTTTTTGTAAATCAATCTCTTTATAATTGGAGCTATTACGAACAACAAAATATTGCTCTGCATCCATTTCAAAAAAGGCAATTTGCAGTACCTTTTCCTCACTATGTACCGCTTCTTCAGTTGCATTATCTAATAAGACTGAAATGATACGAATAAAAGGAACTATAGGCATCGAAACCGTCGCTATTTTTTCCGGAATATCAAGCATTACTTTTATTTGTTGTTGCTGGGCAGTACCCACTTTTGCTCTTAATACACTTTTCACTTCAGGTATATGTATACGAGATAATTTCGCAATATCGAGTTCATGATCATTGATTAATTTTAAAGTAGGAGTAATAACCTCATAATAAACTTGCTCGATTTCATTCACATTTTTTGTACGTATTCCCGCTTCTAACGCAAGTAACACATTAATATAATCGTGGCGGAAACTGGCCAATTCATCATGCATCGATTCTAATTTCTCAACATAATCGAGTAATTCTTTATCTAACCTTGTTTCATGTTCTTCTACCAACTTCTCTTTCGCCAAATGCGAACTCAGTAATACAATAAGTAGTAATACTAAGAACAATATAATTGCTGAAATAAAACTCAATTCACCATATTGCTGATTTAACTTTGCTAAAAAATCAGTGGATGGACTCGTTAAAATTAATCCAATAATAAACCCAATAATTAACAAAATATAAGTAACATAATATAGTGGACTTCCTACTATGTACTGAGCGATACTTTGAATTCGTTTACGAGCTAATACAATACCTATAAAAGTTATGAGCGACACGATAAGATGAATTATACTCGCTGTCCATAAATAGAAATCAAATGGTGTTAACATAAATAGTTTCATACCCACTTCGAGAAATAGCATTTTCACAAGCGTAATAATAACCATGCTAACAAGCGCAAAATATAAATTCCGCATAAAGTTCAATTCATTTTGCATCAATCCTAAACTTATTAGAAATAACACAATTGTACTATTAAGCTCTGGATATCTCGTTACTGTTACGACAATTACAAGTAAAATAATAAATACAACACTTAAAGACGCTAACATTCTATATGACAATCTATTGTACCGGATTAATTGAATGTATAAGAAGGTATGACTCATACTAGTGAGCAAAAGTGCAAACACATCATAAATATACATTACATCTCACCCTTTAACATTGTACGTACTTTACTAACTAAACGCCGCGATACTGGAATTCGTTTCCCATTTTTTAATATCATCATCTTTTGCTTTGCATCATAAGAAGACATTTGCGTAATATTCACGACATAGGATTGATGACAACGAAATAACCGTTCATCTACTATTTCAATCTCTTTTAATGTTCCATAAAAATAAACGATACGATCTAACGTCACTAAAGCTAAACGATGTGGATCATCGGTCATAATATATTCGACTGCATGAAATGGCAGTCGCACAGTAGCGTTACTATTTTCAACAATAAAATCATCCTTAGGAATAGTAGTCTTATTGCGTGCCTCATATTGAAGCAAACATTGCTCAAATAATTGATATCGTTCTTCATAAGGCAAACCTTTATCAATAAATGTTAAAGCTGATACCATGTATTGATACGAGATCGGTGCAAATTCTGAATGCGTCGTTACAAACACAATAATCCCTTGCGTATCATATTTACGAATTTCTTGCGCTACTTGCAACCCTTTACGTTCTTCTCTTTTTATCTCAATATCTAAAAAATAAATTGGTACATAAGTCGCCCGTGGAATGTTTTTAATAATGTTTTCACTTTTACTAGTTACTTCGATAAAATCGTACGGCAACATATATTTCTCACAAATCTCTTCAACTAACCGCTTCATTTGCTGCGCTTGTATGACATCATCTTCTAAAATGAAAATACTCATATTATCACTCGCCTTATAGAAATCTTTCACTTACTTAAAAAAGTTCAAAAACATAACTCTTTATCTACAGATTTATCTATAACTATATAATTCACATTATTATAACAATCTCCTTCTATACACTTGAAAGTATTAATCCACTATAGTTTTTTTAAACATAGAAAATAACCTCTACTTTCCGAGTAAAAAGTAGAAGTTTTAATCAAGCCGTTTATAAAGAAAACTCTCTATCTCTATCAATAACTACCTTAAAAAACTCAGAGTAATGCGATAAAGAATAGTCCGCTACATCACATTTATCTTGAAATATACATGTGGAAATACCTAATTCCTTCGCAGGCAATAGATCTAACTCTCTATCTCCAATTGCTAGATCAATATTGTGCTTTTTATGTAAATGATCATAAGCTAAAGAGTTCGGTTTTCGAGGGAAACCATCGTCAATTGTAACCATATCGACGAAGTATTTGTCCCATCCATAATACTTTAAGATTTCCATAACTCCTGTCCTATGTTTATGTGTCATAATCACGTTTTTATGCGCAAATTTCAAAATCTCTTCGACACCTTCAAACGGTTTCATATCTTTTGGAGTAAACTGTTTCTTCAAAACTTTAATCTGTTCTTCCTGTTCATTTGAAATGTTGTAATATTGAATTGCGTGGGAATATGATATTTTTAAGTTTTTGTATATTTCTTGTTTATCTACTGCATCACCTAATATTTCAGAAAGCATCATTGTATATGCAGGATACGTATTAAATAACGTCCCATCAAAATCCCATAATATATTCATTTTATACACCTTCTATTTTGTACTTACTTACATTGTTACATATTTTGTATTACTAAATCCGCCCTATCCCTCGGCAATTCCGCTTCCAAATAATGCTCCTCAGCTTTCCAATACCTACTTTGAAATTTTGAAAGATTCCTCTGCGTTTCTGGACTTTCACGTAGAAATCTTGTCTCTCTTGAACAATCCAAATACACCATATAATGAAAGAAATCTCTCCATTCTTTTCGCTGCAGAAAAACGCCTTCTATAATTATTACACCTACTAAAGGAAGCTGTATTTCTTTCATTTCACATGAGTCTGTTTCATCATGATAAAAAGGTAATTCTAATTCAATGTCGCTTTGTAACTTTTGAAAAAGGTTTCGTAACAACCAGTCGATATCCCATTGAAGGTTGTAGTACTCATACCACTCTTCAAATCCAGTATTATATCGCTCGTTACGCTTGGTAATGTGATCATCAATATGAAAAATATGAAACGAGATTCCATTTCGTTTCATATTTTCTTCTAATTTTTTAACCAACGTTGTTTTACCCGAACGACTTAGTCCGTCTATACCTAGTATAAATCGCTCATCTTTATGTTCCTTAATAACTTTCATTATTTCATTTGTGCTCATTACTTTTTCCAATCTTCTTTTAATAATGAATAAACGACCGTGTCATGAGCAACATCATTTTGAATCATATATTTTCGAAGTAATCCTTCTTCTTGAAATTCGGCTTTTTTTAATAAATTACGGGAAGCTTCATTTTCTATATATACGACAGCTGCAATTCTTATAAAGTGCAACGTTTCAAATCCGTAAGCTAGCATTGCTTGCAGTGCTTCGGTTGCGTATCCTTGTCCCCAATATGTATCATCTAGCTCATAACCAATTTCAGCTCGTTTATGATGATTGTTAATTAAATGAAACCCACACGTACCAATTAATTGATCCGTGCCTTTCTTCTCTATTCCCCAGCGAAATACACTTCCCTCTTCATTACGCTTTCTAAACGTTTGAATAGTCGTTTTCGCTTGCTCAATATTTTCGAAAGAGTCCATTCCGAAATAACGAATAACGGATTCTTTTGAAAAATAATGGAACATCGCTTCTGCATCTAATAGTGTAAGTTCTCTTAATAGTAAACGTTCTGTCTCTAATTTTGGAAACCCCATCCTCTTTTTCTCCTTCTATTCTAATGAACTACAAATTTCAATATAATTACCGTCTGGATCGGCAATGTAAGCAATTGTTTGTCCCCACGGTTTTACGATTGGCTCAACTAGAACTTTAACCCCTTGTTCTTTTAATTTCTCAATCGTTCCCTTTACATCTTCTACAACAAACCCTAACTCAAAATGAGAAGATTGTAGTACACCTTCTGTAAGAGGTAGTCCCGTTAACTCCTTAACATCCTCTCGTGTATTCATCGCTAAAATTGTTGCTCCTGTTTCAAATTCAATATATGTACCGTGCTCTGCTCTTATTGGTAATCTTAAAATTTCTTTATAAAACTGAAGACATTGCTCAAACTTTTCCACATATAAAATAATGTATTTCATTTTTAAGTTCATAATTATTCCCCCTTAACCTTCACCTCTAAAAATTCGACAAATGTTTTTAAAAACCTTGTACCTTATTGAGATGAGCACAAAAAAATGAGGCCGATTTCTCGGCCCCCCAGCTTATTGGCATAAAACAGGAGATTTGGTTTGGACATAACCAGTTCTTACATTCATTATATTTTATTTTTTCTGAATTTTAAATATAATAAATACCTATTTATGTTGAGAAAGTTTTTTTACTTGCATAAAATCATACCGCTTAAGAAATGCTACAAATGGAGGTGTATACATATGGAACCAATGCTTTGTCCAAGTTGTAAAACGAACCGAACTCGCTTTAATATTCTCGAGCAACAAGTAAAACCAGTAAAATTAAATCCACAAACTGGTCATGTAGAAGAAGAATACACGAATGAAACGATGAACGCTTTTCATATGGCTTATCAAGGACCTACTTACCGCGTCCAATGTGCTGTATGTGGGCTTGTTGAAAACCCAGAACAATTTATAAAACCTGCGCAAAATCAGTCTTTCTCTTAAACATTTCCCTACCCCCTATCAATTTTCTATAGGGGGTTTTTCCGTTTTACGTAAGCAAGGTGGACAATTGCTGTTTAATCAAAGGTTCCTAATTCATCTACATGTCTACTATTCATACACCGTCATATATTTTTCTTTTCCACACAAATATAGCGGTCCAATAGAATCAAAGAACAGCTAAGCCTTGCGACCCAAAGTAAGGAAAATTTGATGAAGCAACAACCTGCAACCTTACTAGACTACCATCACTTTGAATATTAAATACTGACACTGTGCCCTGATTTCCATTAAGGGTGTAAAAATGTCGTCCATCTTTACTCACTCCAACATCCATCGGAAGACCCGGTGCTGTCCCCGGCGGTGTACTAGTAATATGCCTTACTACTGACAGTACTCCATTGGGGGCGATTTGGTAGGTGGAGATGGTGCCACTTAAAGTGTTCGTAGTGTAGGCAAAACGTTCATCCTTCGTTGTTATAACCCAACAGGCAGTTTTATATCCGTTTTGTACAGAGCCGCTGATTACATGAAGAGTACCATCATTGCTCAATGAATAAGATGACAACGCATTTGAAACTGCTTCTGTAACTAAGAGAATTCCGGACGATAGAAAGTAAGCACCCAATGGGCCTTTACCGTAAGAATCATTAACAATTGGTCCTGTGACCGTACCATCTTTATTTACATGGAAGACACTGAGATGGTTTGATGTAAGCTCGGAGACAACAATTTTACTACCATCCGGGGTGAAGAGAACTTGTGCGGGCTGAGCATTAAAGGTACTGAGAGCATGAGTGGATCGTGGAATAGGTGTAAGGTTTCCCTTATCATCTATGTGAAATCCAGTAATATTTGATGCAAAATTGTTTGCAGCATTACCTACATTGGAGACATAGAGAAGATTATCATACACACCAATGCTATTGGGCTGAGCACCTCCTGATGGCTTTACATCCACGAAATTCGGCACCCCGTTATCTGCTATGATAAAACTACTGATACTATGACTGCCTGCGTTAACTGCAAATAGGAAACGACCATCACGGGACAAAGTCAGAGAACCTTGTGATGCTAGAGGATCTATACCATCGTTTGCCGTTTCTGTAGAAACTTCCTTTATACCAGTACCTCTTCCGTAAGTTCGGTAAGAACCCACAAAGGTGAGCATTCCATTCGTATCCATATGAAAAGCAACAATGTGATTCATTACTTCATTATTAGTCATCATGTATACCATACTCGCACGAGCACGAAAATAATTGTTCATTCTCTGCATTTTATGACTCTCCTCCCTTCATAATTTTATATGGTTCTTTTTCCAATTAAATTCCCATGCAAATGGAAATTGATTTAGAAATATCTCTTACTCATCTCGTAGTTTCTTTAAGTGAAAACCTTATTCACTTCCATATTATATTTTAAACTCCATACTCTTCTGGTAATATTTACATAAGAGAGGTGAAATAAATGATTTTAAATAAAAAGTTAATGATTCCATCTACATTTCTACTATTAACTTGTCACATAGGTATTTTTTACTTTTGGATTTTCGATTGGAAGAAGATAACAACTCCTTACGGTCTAGCTATATGGATTGTTTCTACTGTTTGCGGCTTTTTACTTTATTACCACTTTAAACATCAAAACTCTAATAAAATAGTATTAATCAGTAGTTCATTATTATTAATCGTTTCTTCATCATTTATGATTTTTTTAGGTATTATTACTAGTACTATCTTTATAACTGTTAGTTCTATGCCTTAAATATACAGTCTTTTATTATGTAAAAAAGAGTGAACAAAATAAAATTACATAGAAATGAAAGAAGATGATTCCCGTATAATATCTACGAAATCATCTTCTTTTAAAATCCACTCTTTATTATAATATTTCACTTTTCAATTTCTTAATTTTCCAAGAGATCCTTATAAAGAAATAAACATACATACAACTAACAAGCCCCATCATAACTTTCGCCCACATTGGCACTATTGATTCTGTTGAATTTAAAAATGTGTTAAACATTAACGGTAACATAGCTATTGAAATAAATGCAAAAAATTGTAATAACTCCTTCATTTTTTGCACCTTCGTGTCCTTCTCTGAATATATGTCAGGTAACTCATTTTCCTCTTCTACCTCTTTACAAAAATAATTCCATTTTGCAAAACTCGTTACATGTTTCCACCCACACATTTCATATATATCAATATATTCTTTTTGTTTTTCTTTTGAATCTTTATAATCCAATCTGAAATCCGCTTTATATACTACATCTTTCGGCTTAGTTTTCTTAAATGTATACATTATATTATATTTTTGTAATGCCCAGCCTTGTTGGTGCATATTCCGTAAAAAAGCTTCTTCTTTTTCTACGCTCCATACCGCGAAAGGTTTGAATATCTTCTTTGTCTCCATCTTCCATTCACTCCCCTAATATACTGTTTCCATTTCTTACAGATCTCTGTAACCTGTTATACTCTAGCTCTAACACTTCTCTCCCAAATGGTGTTAACTCATAGCACTTCTTTCTGTCTGTAGAGGCAACTTCAACAATCAATTTCTCTTTTAATAACTTCGTAGTATTCCCATATAAAGTACCAGGACCGAGTTTTACTTCCCCATTTGTCATCTCTTCTACCATTTGCATAATTCCATAACCATGCATTGGCTTTACAAGTGACAACAATATGTAATATGTCGCCTCAGTTAATGGAATGTATTTTTGCGCTTTCGCATTCATTATAACTACCTCCGATACATCGCTTCATGATATATCGACTCGCGATACATCGTATATCGATATTGTATAATCATATTCCAAAATATGCAATAGTAATTTAATAATTAAATATCTATTTCTTCGGATTAAAAAATAATACCAATTTTCTGAATAATTTGTTAAAATATAGAAATATCCACTTTTATTTTGAAAGGAATGATACATATGATAAATAAATTAAAAGAAAACATAGGATCTGTTTTTGTCGGTAAAGAAAATGTAATTGATTTACTCCTCGTTTCACTGCTTGCTGATGGACATGTACTGCTTGAAGACGTACCTGGTACTGGAAAAACATTACTAGCAAAAACAATTTCTAAAAGCATTGGTGGTAATTTTTCTCGCGTTCAATTTACCCCTGATGTACTTCCGAGTGATGTAACAGGTATTGAATATTTCAATCCAAAAACTAGTGAATTCGAATTAAGACTTGGACCAGTTATGACAAATATACTACTCGCAGATGAAATTAACCGCGCGATGCCGAGAACACAATCTAGTTTGTTAGAAGCGATGGAAGAACGACAAGTAACGCTTGAAAAGCAGTCTACTCCTCTTCCGAAACCGTTCTTTGTTATTGCGACGCAAAACCCGATTGAATCACAAGGAACTTTCCCTCTTCCAGATGCACAACTTGATCGTTTTTTAATGACGATTTCAATTGGTTATCCGTCTCCTGAAGATGAATTAAAAATGATGCGCCGTTTTCGTAACAATGCACCGTTAGAAAGCGTCACATCTGTCATTTCTTTAGAAGACATTTTAGAAGCACAGAAACAAGTGAAAGAAATTTTCGTATCAGAACCGTTAGAACATTACGTTATTAAGCTTGCTCACGCTACAAGAAATCATGATTACATTGCTAACGGTGTAAGCCCACGTGCTACATTAGCTTTAGTACGTGCCGTTCAAGCACTAGCCTTTTTACGCGGCAGAGAATATTGCACACCTGAAGATATACAATTTTTAGTTCCTTCCGTTTGGAATCACCGTATCGTCTTGTCAATGGAAGGAGCTTTACGTACGACAAAAAATGAATTAATGCAAAGGATTTTAAAAGAAGTTGACGTACCTGTGGAGATTGAACAAGCATGAATGGACAGCGCGTTGTAACTGTACCTTTATTTTTTCAAATCCACATTATTCAATTAACTGTGCCCATCGCTTTACTTTTTACGTTTTTTCTGCCGCAACGAATTATTATGTTTCTCTTTTTCTTCTACTATTTATTTGCGATTTTCATTTATAAATATGTCGCTTACATAGAGAAACGGTTTCAAATTATAAATGAGAAGCACACTACACGTCTTTTCCCAGATGAATCGGGACAATTTTATATTCATTTAAAAAATGGTGCAAATATACCACTCGTTAACGGCGTTTGTTATTTTCATTTAAATTCATCTCTTATACCGCATAAGGATCAAGGGATTGAACAAATATCGAAAACGTTATTTTCTTTCCCATTTTCACAACCTGCTCATTCAGCACAAAAATGGGATTTAACATTAACCGCAACGAAGCGTGGTGTGTTTCAAATTGAACAGTTCGAATGTGTTTTAAAAGATCCTTTTCATCTTTTAACTGTACATTTACCTGTTTTCGATAAGTTAAAGACTGAAATTATTGTGTACCCTTCTCCTAAAGAGGTAGCCGGTTTACAAGAACTTCAGCAACTATTAACAGGTTCGTATCGAACGAATTTCTCTTTTTACAATGATGAAACATCCATTATCGGTGTTAAACGATATGAACGTGAATCTTTCCGCTCTATTCATTGGAAAGCATCTGCTAAAATGCAGGCGTTACAAGCGAAGCAATATGAACCTGTAAAAAATTATAGTTGGACGATTTGTCTTTCTTTAGCTGCTGATCGTGGGTTTGGTTGGAAAGAAAATGTAGAAGACCTTATTTCATTTACAACGTACATTTGTCAATTCGCAACGAAGCATCAAATTCCGTTTGAGTTATTTATTAGCGTTTTAGCAGAAGGTGGCCCTTTGCTTTTACCATTAAACGAAGGACAAACACATTACGCCAAAGCGTTAGAAGAATTAGCACGTATTTCAGATGATAGTACGCTACTTCCGAAACAAGGATTTCTTCACTATGTAACGAGAAAAAGGGAACGCTCATCTACAATGATATACATTGGTTTGCAGAAAAAGGAGCTCCCTCTTCTATCTCAACCTACGTTCCTCATTAATAATGAAGGGATGGTGGAAAAGCTTGAAAACTTGGCTCTATCACGTTAATGACTTTATTCTGCTCCTCCTTCTTTCATTATTAACGGAAAGAGATGAGCTCATTGGTATTGCTATATTTTTAGTGACCGGTTATGTAGGAGTATTTCTTATTCATAAATTTATGAAGAAAAAAACAACAGGTTTTGTACTACTGTTAGTTATTCAAATAATCGGTTGTTCTTTATTTCTACCTTTCTCTATTTTAGGCACAATATTATTACCACTGTTTTTCTTTATCGTACACTCTGTTGGACCGGGATATCCAGTACAAAAATCGTTAGGCGGTATTGTATGGTTTGTCGTTTCAGCTATATTTTATGCCCCCTTTCCGCCATTGTGGAAATTGTTACTATTAACTTTACACATTATGATTACATTTTGGTTAACAGGTTCCAATCGTAATCAACAGCTATTACGTTTCACTTCTATTATTACGATTGGAATAATTAGCGCTTTACTTATTCCGGTATTTCCTTATATTCGGCTTCTTTTTTCTTATATCATACAAGTAGTTGCCTTAGGATTTGGTTATGCTTTAAATCCATTGTTCTCGGCAGCTGCATTAAAAGATACAGACGACTTTTGGTCGAATAAAGGAAATTTAAAAGATCCTCAAATTAAAGAAGAATTGGGGCAGCGTCCTTTTGATCCAACTCTCATAAATAGCATTACAATAATAGCCTGTACAGCCATCGCTATTTACGTCGTTTGGAAAATAGTAAAAAAACGAAAACATTTAAGTTTACCAAATATGCCTGTCTTTGAATCTACAATCATTACTGATAAAGAAGGCATTAGCCAAAAACGCTTCAAACGAAATAAACCACCACATAACGAAATTCGAAAAGAAATTTTCAAACTCGAGAGTAAGCTACCTCCTCCTTTAAACCGAGAACGAGGAGAAACTGTTGAAGCTTGGCTAGAGAGAATTAATGATGAAGAAGAGGTAAATATTCAGAGTCATATTATTATAGACGCGTATAATGCAGTGCGTTATTCAAATGGTGAAAACACTGTACTTCTGCATGAATTTAAGGAAGAGGTTTATAAGCTTTATGCGTATCAGAAGAGTTTGAAGAAGAGAAAATGATGTATACAAAAAGACTCCTATTAAACTAGGAGTCTTTTTGTGTAAAAGTCCACGTTGCTTTTCACAAATTATGCTTTTTTTCCTGCTTCAATTTCTAAAGATTCTTCATGCCACCAAAGTGTTTCTTCAGGATCCTCTTTAGCAATTTGATGTGCTTCTTTTTTCGATTCGACAGTAGGGTAAGAACCTTTTAGTGCACGTCCTGATGTTGTGACAAACAGTACACTAAACACAATTAATCCAATTACACTTACACCAGTTAAATAAAATGCTGGTGCCAGTGGATTACCAGTAGCATGAACTAAGTATGAACATACGAGCGGCGTTGTACCACCGAATATAGATACAGAAATATTAAAGGAGATAGAAAGCGCACGATAACGTACATCGGTGAAAAAGAGTGCTGGTAATAACGAAGGCAATGTTCCTTCATATACACTAAGGAAGAAACCTAAAATGAAAATACCCGCAAACATGGCTACAATATGTCCGTTACCAATTAATAAAAATGCTGGAATTGAACATAATGCTAAACCAAGTAAGCCAATTTGTACTACGCGTTTATTACCTACTTTATCACTTAATTTACCGAAATAAAGTGCCAGTGGAATCATAAGTGCCATCGTAATTGAAATAATTAATAAGCCCGTTGTTTCTTTGACTTTTAGTACTTGTGTTAAATAAGAAGGAATATACGAAAGGATCATATAGTTTGTAATGTTAAAGAAGGCAACAATTACTGTGCTTAATAAGAAGTCTTTTTTGTGATATTTTAATATATCCATAAATGAAAATTGTTCGTTGTCTTCAGATTCCTCTTGTGCTTTTTCCATCTCTTGAAAGATTGGAGATTCATCTAAATGACGTCGTAAATATAAACCGACCAAACCAATTGGTGCAGCAATTAAGAAAGGAATACGCCATCCCCAGCTGAGCATTTGCTCATCTGTTAATAATAACGTTAAAATGGTAACAATTACCGAGGCAGCAATGTAACCTGAGAGTGTTCCAATTTCAAGACCACTACCGAGTATACCACGCTTTTTATCTGGAGAAGATTCTGCGATATAAACCATTGCACCTGAATATTCGCCGCCTGTAGAGAAGCCTTGAATCATTCGAGCAATTAAAAGTAGTATTGGTGCCCATACACCAATTTGTTCATAGGTTGGTAGTAATGCGATGAATAATGTAGAAAGTGCCATTAAAATAATAGTTGTACTTAAAACAATCTTTCGGCCATACTTATCTCCTATTCTACCAAAGAAAATACCTCCGATTGGTCGAACGAGAAAGGCCGCTGCAAATGTACCAAATGTAAGTACAAGTTGCAAACCACTATTATCCACACCTGAGAAGAATAATTGACTTAATATTACCGCTAAATACGCGTATAATCCAAAGTCAAACCACTCCATTGCATTCCCAATGCCAGTAGCAACAACTGCTTTCCTCGCTTGTTTAGGATTGACAATATTAACGTCTTGAGGTTCAAAATTTAAATCATTATTTTGTTGCATATAGTAAAACAGCTCCTTATTTAATTTAACTTCTTTAAGCACACCTTCTCTTACTAGAATAAATTCAATACGAAGCACTTAAGGAAAAGCAACGTCTCCTTATCTGTTATTATTGTTTCACATAATTAATTATTTGTCCAATGAGATGATCCCTAGGTTAAGTAATTTAGTATTTTAAAAAGCTGAAGAAGGCGCTATACGAGTACCTTTTTCAGCTTTTTATTTTAATATGTAAATTTATTTTTCCACCCCTATTTTCTTCCTATTTGAATTAAAAATAAGGTGCTTTTTCATAAAGCTTTTTAAACACTTGCTATAGCTGATAAGCTATGAATACAGGAGATAAACTCATAAATAAATGCATCAATCTCTTCTTTTGTAATTATATATGGAGGAAGTAAACGGATGATGTTCCCTTGTGTAACGTCAACTAACATCCCTTTCTCCATTAGCTCTACCTGTAATTTCTTTACATTTGTATTCGTATCATTCAAACTAATTCCAAACATCATTCCAGCATGACGTACTTCCTGAATATAATAAGAATTTTCATTCTGAATTTCTCGCAATTTATCATTTAAATATAGTGACATTTCATAAGCTTCTTGCATTAAACCATCGTCAATCAATGTATTTAAAACCGTTAACCCTAAAGCTGTTCCCATTGAAGAATGAGCAAACGTTGTACCATGATCTCCTGGTGAAAATACATCACATAGCTTTTCACCTACAATGATTCCCCCTAGCGGTATCCCGCCTCCTGCTCCTTTACCAATTTGAATAATATCCGGTGTAATATTGAAATTTTGATAAGCAAATAGTTTACCAGTTCTCCCCATACCACTTTGAACTTCATCAACGATAAGAATGACATTATATTTATCACATAAGTTTTGAACACCATGTAAATATTCACCCGATAAAGGGTATATCCCCCCGCTACCTAATACAGGCTCTAGCATAATCGCAATTGGATTTTCTTTAACAATTGTTTCTTCTAATTGCTCTATATTCTCGCGCTCTACTTCATATACAGGAATCGATGTTTTAGGGAAATTTTGATATACACTTTCTTGTCTCGTAAAATGAAGTGCCCCTAACGTACGCCCGTGGAAGCTATTCTTCAGCACTACGATTCCTTCACGTTCCTCATGCGTATTCGCTCTATATTTATCAATTAATTTCAACGTTGTTTCTGTCGCTTCCGTACCAGAGTTTGTAAAAAAGACTTTTCCATTTTTTAAAGAGCAATCAACTAATTTCTTTGCATACTCAATCGCAACTGGGTTTAAAAAATGAAACGGAAGATGCAGAGATTTCGTAACTTGTTCCATTGTCGTTTGCACGATTTTCGGGTGATTATACCCTAATACGTTCACTCCGACACCAGAAAATAAATCTACATACTCTTTACCATCCACATCATAAAGCTTGCACCCTTCTCCTCTTTCTATTGCAACCTTCGTACGACAATACGTAGGCATCATATATTCTTTATCTAATTGAAACCAATCCGACATAATAAATTCCTCCTGGCTATTTTCCCGTTTTTCATGTTCATTATCTATAAATTCATTTACAAATTAATTTTTAAGATTGAAATTTTAATAGTGGTTTTCTTCCACCTTTTAAATAAAACGTGTTATTTCTCTTCCCGATATTCATTTTTCCATAATTTCTTCTATTTCAACAGGTCCACTGCATGTGCGTTTTTTTCATCTTGCGGTATGTTACCAATTTGAACTTTGTATGTAATACATAATCAAGGCTAAAGAATCATATTTAGTAACAATCGACGAAAAAAATTTGGAGGCTAAATCGATGAATGAAAAATATGATAAACAGAGGCAATCTTTATTAGGAGAAGACTTTAACCAAAATCGAGAACTTAATGAACCAGCTAAACTTCACTCTCAAACAGTTGGTTCACGTGGACCTGTTTTAAAGCAAGATAGTGTACTGCACGAGGCGTTACAAGAATTCATTCATGAAAAAATTTTAGAAAGACCTGTTCATGTAAAAGGATTTGGTGCATTTGGTTATTTCCAAACGATATATCCGATGTCTGAGCATACAAAACTAATATTTTTACAAAATTCTAATGAGAAAGTTCCTGTTATGGTTCGCTTTTCTTTAGCTGTCGGTATAAAAGGAACACCTGATACATCTAGAAATGTAAGTGGCTTTGCTACAAAATTTTATACAGAAGAAGGCATTTTTGACCTTATATGTAATCACATTCCTGTCTTTTCTATTCGTGATCCGATGCGTTTCCCAGAATTTATTAAAGCATTCTTACCTTCACCTAAAAATAATTTAATTGATCCTGATAGGTCTTGGGGCTTTGTAGCAAGAGCGCCTGAATCGATTCATTTTATTGTACGTTTATACTCTGATGCTGGTACGATAAAAAGTCTTCGCCACATTCCAGGACATAGCGTAAATACATATGTTTGGAGAAATGCTCAAGGTATTAGAAAGTACGTTAAATACCATTGGTACCCATTTGAAGGTGTACAATACATTAGTCGCGAAGAAGCAAATAGACTAGCCGCTGAAAATCCTGATTACGCTGGTAAAGATTTATACGATGCGATTGCGGGTGGCAAACCGGTGGAATATGGCCTATATGTTCAGCTTATGGACCCTAAGGATGAAGCAAATCTTTCTTATGATCCTTTAGACGATACAAAAGTATGGGATGAAAAAGAGTATCCCCTAATACCAGTAGGCAAAATGGTATTAAATAAAAATCCTGATAATTATATGGAACAAGTAGAAAAAGTCGCCTTCTCCCCTTCTAATTTACTAGACGGCACAGAATTATCTGATGATAAAATACTGCAAGGCCGTGCTAACATTTATAGTGATTCTCAAAGAAGAAGAATTGGGGCTGAATTTCGTAAATTACAGGTTAACCAGCAGCAAGATTGGACACCAGCTAACCAAATAACAAGCGGTGACGGAAGGTACATTGAAGGTAAACTCGAAAGGACTTCTATAACTAAACAAGATGACTTTAAGCAGGCTGGTGAATTTTATGCGAAGTTACAACCGATAGAAAAAGAACATCTTGCCGAAAACTTAGCTAGTGATTTGAAAGTTATATCTGAGGATATTAAAAAGGTAGTTTTGGGGTATTTTCATAAAGTGTCAGCTGATTTGGTGAATAGGATTGAGAGTGCGATGCAAAGGCTTTAAAAATATAAAAAACGTCATTTTTAATGATGAAAATGACGTTTTTTTATGGCGAACTTACTAGTGATTTCTATCGACCAATTTACATTTATTTACGAAAACTTTCCCATTCAAGATTTTCGTTACATCATTTTATATTATGGTATTCATTTCTCTTTTTCAGATAATCTTTTTCACATTGTAATGGTCTGTATTCCACGATTTTCCCTTGCTTCTTTTTCGTTTCGGTAACAATCCATTCCCCTTTTTCAAGGTTTAGGCGTTTCATTACATTAGTATCGTCTATTTCTTTATAAAGTAAAAATGCTTCTTGCGCCTTCACAAATAATCTAGGCTCTCCCCTATATCCACCACTATCATAAACTTTAGTTAGCGAATTATAATAAGAATCATTTTCCCTTCCGCCATACATCAAATGCGCAGCCTCTAGGTCTCTTTTACTAATTTCCCAAAAACTATTTTCATCAATCTTTAAATCAAATGTAGATATAATGTCATTCATAATGTTTTTCACATACTTTTCATCACGAATTTTACTTTCTTCCAGACAATCTGAAGATAACCTTGGTGCATTTGACTGAGAATGTACCACATGCTGTATAGATACGCACAAAATAAATACACTTAAAACATACAATAGTTTTTTCATATTTAAGTATCACCTCAAGTGATTTAGATACTATATTATTTGTTTTTGAGGTGATTCTATTCTTATGCTGTAAATAATAAATCCCCTATAAAATTGATTTTTATAGGGGGGTTATATTTAACATTTAATCGGCGTAGCAAGTACCTTACTACTTTTCACATCATATAATCCTATAGGTGTTACCCGTATAAAAGGCAAGTGCGTCGCAGAAAAGAATAAAATCGTAAATGCCGGATCGTCATACGCGTAGCCACGCTCTTGTAGCAATTTCACCATCTGTTTTTCTTCCTGTATTAATTCACTCATTTTTAAATTAGACATAATCCCGAGCAATGGTAATGCAATTTCGTGTAACACTTCATTTCTTTCCGCTATTACCATTCCCCCGCCAAGCTCTTTTACTCTATGAAAAGCTGTAAGCATATCTTCTTTCCTTTTTCCAATAAGAATGATGTCACCTGTACCAGAATAAGAGCTAGCAAGACCTCCTAATCCATTCGCAAAACCTTTCACAACTGTATTCACTCGCCAAGTGCCATCACGAGCAATCATCATAAGGAAACATTCATCATGCTCAATAGAAAGTTCTTCACCGTTTAAGTCGATTTCAGTTACATATGGTTTTGAAATAACATCATTTAATAATTTTATACCTGTTGTTTCAGAAAAAATCATATCTTCTTTCTTTAAAGACCAGTCTAATGATAATGGAGTTACTTTGAATTTACTCCAGTCTATATGTAATGATGCATTTTTGTTTATTCCGTCACGCTTCATCCATTTCCCCTTTGCAATTACACTTATTGGAATCGGATTTTCTTTACTTTCCAAAATATTAATATTTGCAATTCTTCCTGTCGCGATCGCGCCGTGTAAATGCTCCATATTATAATAACGAGCAATGTTATAGCTTGCCATATTATAGGCATCAATTACTGGTATTCCTTGCTTTATCGCGATTTCTATCATCCTATTCGTCATTCCGTTTTCATAAAATGACGGATGTGAACCATCTGTTGTGAACATGAATCTATCAAATTGCTTGACACCTAATTCCAGCAATTCTTTCAGTAAAACTTCTAAATCTGGACGGATAGAAGAGTTTCTAAGAGTAACGGTGTAACCTTGCATAAGGCGTGTTAATGCTTCCTGTCCTGTCATCGCTTCATGATCGCAATCAGCACCTAGTAACTTTAACTTCGCTAACGTTGATTCAGACGCACCGGGAAAATGACCTTCTACTTTTTTCTGTAACCGCTTTGTTTCCTGCACCCAATTTAACATTTCATCATCGCCATGTAATAGTTTCGGCCATGCTGTTAACTCGCCGCCCTGAAGAACATCTTCATGCTTCAGCCATTCCATTATTTCTTCACTATTAAATAAAGATTCCCCATTCTGTAGTTCAGTCTGTCCATCGAAACGACACCACCAATACATACTTGCTGGAATCTTTTTAAATTCATCTAATAAACGAAACGCTACTTCCCGTTGTAATGTGAAAAACAAAGTTAAATTATCATTAATGAAAGTTGTTGTACCAAATTGCATCGCATGATTTGCTAAAGTTTCAGGATTATATAATTGATATGGATGTGCATGCGGTTCTATGTAACTAGGAACTACATACTTTCCATCACAATCAATGACTTCACATTCGTGTAGTTGCTCTGGTAGTTTTTCTCCTACATATATAATGCGGTCATCATAGATCCAAATATTTGCTTGCACCCACTCGCGCATATAGGAATTTAAATATGTTGCATTCTTGAATAAAATGTGCGGGCTTCTTGTGCCATCTATTACTTCAACATGTTCTCGTAATTGTGTGTTACTCCATCTAAACTGATTTTGTCCCAATGTATTTCACTCCACATCAATTTACTTTTATTTATTAAAACAAAAATAATTAACTAACTAAAGTATTATCCATTCCTAACTCCCCTGTATATCCCCTATACTCTTTATTATATGGAATGATTACAAAAATAACAATTTTCAAAATTTATAATATATCTCTTTGATCCAAAATAAAAAAGATGTCATGCAACTGACATCTTTTTTATACTAGACTATAAGATTGAATTACACTTGTATCCGTATTTATGTTCTACATATACTTGATTGCTGCCATACCATGAATGCTAATACTGTCCTTATTTGCAAAATTAAAAAGCATCTCTTTTATTTACAACTAAAGCCGGATTCCATTCGCTTTCTTTTCATCTATTTCTTAAATTCAACTTGCATCATTTTATTAAACTGTGTTAGAATATCAATCGCACCTAAAGAGTTAATACTGACAGCCAATGTATGTTTGCCTCCAATTACTCCGCCAACAAAAGTTGTAAATCCAGGAATCGACCCTCCATGACCCCAAATTGAAACACCGTTTGAAAGTTTCGTCTCATAGATCCCAAGACCATATCCATCACCAAGACCTTTTCCTTCTATAGGAACTGTAGTAAGCATTTCTTTTAGCTCGCGTTCTTTCAGTAACTTACCACCGAGTAAAGATGCAAAGAACGTATTTAAATCGTCCGCATTTGAAATCATATCTCCAGCTGCATTAGCTAAACTCGGATTATAATACGTCATGTCTTTCAATTCACTTGTTTCGTCTATTTTCATATACCCACGAGCATGATCCTTTCCTGGAATAACGGGTGAATTCCCTGGTAAAAACGTATTTGACAGATCCAAAGGTTCAATAATTCGTTTTTCAATTTCTTCTGCATAACTATTGCCACTTATTTTTTCAATAAGCATTCCCAATATTACGTATCCTGTGTTTGAATACGCCCATCCTTTACCTGGCGAAAAATCTGGGGGTAGAGAAAGTCCTATTTTCACTATTTCTTCTGCTGTATACGTTTTTCTCGAATTCATTATGTCAGCGTCTTTTGACTTTAAATATTCAGCTATACCACTCGTATGATTCAAAAGTTGACGTATCGTAATTTGATTGCCATCATACCCATTTCCTTGAATGAGACCCGGTAGCCACTTTTCAATTGGATCGTCAAGTTGCACGCGATTTTCTCCTACTAATTGAAGAACAGTCGTAGCGGTAAAAGTCTTCGTCACACTCCCAATCCGAAAACGATAATCCGATTTCATTGTTTTCTTTGTATTTAAATCCGCGACGCCAGCAGTATAACTACTAATCTTTCCATTGTTAGACGTCTTCGCTAATATTCCTGGGGTTCCAAGCTGTACTGTTTCCTGCATTACTTGTTTCCAGCCATTCCGATTCTTTTGATCATGTGATTGTGACGGACTAGATAAATTTTGAACAGACTCTGCTTTCACAGTAAAACCTGGTGTGAATAGAGTAGTACCCGCTAATAAAACTGCCAAACTTGCTAACTTAATTGAATTACATTTTTTCATAAGACTCCCTCTCCTCTATTAATATAGGATTAATTCAAGTTATACTTTAATCCTATATGATAAAACTCTCTTTTTTCTTATCCATTCCTTACGAAATACTTACGTTCAAATTTTGATACGATAAACTGAGAAAGAGCTATGCATGAAAATAAAAAGGGCATATAAAATAAGGACAGCCACTTAACTGCCCTTATTTTCATTTCACCTCGTCTTTATTATTTTTAAGATGATTCATTAATTGTGTTCGTTTCAAAGGTACATATATGTTTGTTCCAATAACATATCTTTTTCCCAATCGAATTATCTTATAAATTTAAGGAGTTCATATTAAGATTAACAATAAAAAAGAACGTGTTTTCAATTTATCAGAACACGTTCTCTTACATACTTAAAACCCTATATCAACTTTTTATTTCATTCACTTTTACCATCCTGCACTAGCGTTCATGCCATTTCCAATAATAGTAAGAAATAGTGGCCACAATACTGGTCCTAACGTAAGAAGTAAATTTAGAAGTATAAGTAATCTATATACCCCGGGGAAATTTTGATCTTTACGATTTACAAATACTAAAATAACTAATAATATTATGGTCGTTAAAAATAAAAGTAGAGTTAGCAACCAATACCAAACCATTAAACTGAGACTCCATGGTGTTAATAGCTCGTGTATTATACCAAATATGATTCCTAATACTCCAAAACTAAAGGTAGTAACTGTTGATTTTATAAGCACTATATTTAATGTTTTTTCGTATGTATTTTTACAATATAAATCTATTAAAGTGTATAAAGATAAATATGCCAT
This sequence comes from Bacillus sp. AR13-1, assembly GCF_008042285.1. NCBI lineage: Bacteria > Bacillati > Bacillota > Bacilli > Caryophanales > Bacillaceae > Bacillus > Bacillus sp. AR13-1. The sequence continues at coordinate 31,406 of NZ_QNUA01000012.1, read as the reverse complement.
TAATACACCTATCCAAGACAATAACCAGTCTCCGCCTCCTCTAAATAACATGAACAGCAACCAACACATCCCTACTGCAGAAAAAGCAAAGGAAATAAGTATGCTTTTCAATACCGGTTTCATTATATTTTCACACCCTTAAAAATAAATTATAAGTTTTTACTAAACTCATGTAATTTTTTATTAACATGCTACCCATTAATCGTTTAGCTCTAACGTATCCTTTTTTCATTCTATATTAATAAAACAAAGATATACTCATGAACAATTAAAGAAGCAATACTCTACAAAGAGTTCCATATAGCTTGTATATTCTTTTTCCATTGGTAGAGATATTAAAAAATTAAGTATACATTAACATGCAATTAAATATAAGTAAATAAAAAAGATGACCTCAGCATACGCCAAAGTCATCTTCTATAACCATATTATTTTACTAGTTCACCGCTATAAACCTTTATATCAAGCGGAGCAGTTAAAAACTGTGATGCTTTACTAACGAAAGATGTGAAGTGTTCACTCGTATTATGACTCGCAACTGCTGCTTCATCTTTCCATACTTCTACCATCGTATAAACACTTTCTTTTTCAGTATCTTTATATAAATCGTAAGATACATTTCCACTTTCTTCTCTTGAACCATGAAGTAGTGGCTGAATTTCTTCTAAAAATGATTGTTGTTTTGCTGGATCTACTTGAAATATTGCGTGAATAATAATCATGGTGTTTCCCCTCTCATATCTCACTTATTTCTGTTTTTTTATAAAATTACTTCCACTCAGCAACTTTTTCAATTGGAAGACGTACTGATGGATAACCACTGTCAGCAGCTTTTCCGATTGAAATTAACATAACTGGTACGTGACGCTCTTTGTCTAATCCGAAAGCTTCTGCGATTTGGTCTTTTTCAAATCCACCAATTGGGCAAGTATCATAGCCGTGAGCACGTGCTGCTAACATAAATTGCATCGCTACAAGACCACCGTCAATTAGTACAGTATCTTTCATTACTTCTGGTGTAACCATTGAGAAGTAACCTGAAAGTTTTTTCATTTGATCTTCTTTTACTTCAGCTGGCATAAGTCCGCGCTCTACTGCTGTACCGTAAATTTCTTCTGCGTTATCAAAGTTGTTTAAGTCACCAAATACAGCAATCATCGCTGAAGATGTTTCTACTTGAGATTGATTGAATTTTGCAAGTGGAGCCAGTGTTGCTTTTGCTTCGTCACTTTCAATAACAAGGAATCTCCATGGTTGCATGTTTACTGAAGATGGTGCAAGTGTTGCTTCTGTAAGAATTTCTGTCATTTCTTCTTTGCTAATTTTTACTGAAGGATCGTACTTACGAATTGAACGACGTCCTGTTAAAATTTCGTTAAAATCATTTGTTTTTACTGAGTTAGTCATAGTTGTATTCTCCCTTTTTTAAAGTTCTTTTATATTTTCTTGAATGCGGTCTAACATCGTTAAAAGATTGTCGCGTTCTTCTTCACTTAATCCTTTAAATGCTGAAGTAGCGAAACGCTCTTTTTCCTCTTGATACACTTGAATTTTATTTCGCCCCTCTTCTGTAAGAGAAACTAACGTAATTCTGTTATCATCTGGATTTTTACGTCTTGTAATCATTCCGTTTGCTTCCAGCTGTTTTAAATGCCTCGTAATCGCGGCATTATCAATATTCACTTCTTGCTGAAGTGCTTTTTGACTAATTTCATCTACTTCATATAACTGAAGTATAAGCTCTAGTCTAGATTGACTCATACCCGTACACCCTTCAAACTTCGAACTTACTTCTTTATTTAGAAAGTGTAATTTATATAAAATTATTGCTTCTTTTGAGCATGAACTTGTCAAATTACCCCTCCTTTACATGCAAAACAAAAATATTTGATGTATCAATAGTTGATATGTCAATTAATATAATCTATATCGATTTATAATGCAAGCATTTTGTTTTCACTATTTATTTTTTTGAAATTCGTCTATTAATATTTTTCCAAAATAAGACGTTTTATGACGTTACAAAAAATGTAAATTACATTATAATAGTAATAATTCAAATGACTGGAGAGTGATTGTAATGCGGCAATACACAAATAGAAATGAGGAAATGAACATGGAAAATGAAATGAGGATATTTATATATGACAACAATAAATATAGGGATTGTCGCGCACGTAGACGCTGGCAAGACGAGTTTGACTGAGCGTATTCTTTATGAAACGAATGTGATTAAAGAAGTTGGCCGAGTAGATAGTGGTAATACTCAAACTGACTCAATGGAATTAGAAAGACAACGCGGAATTACGATTAAAGCATCGGTCGTTTCTTTCTTTATTGACAGTTTAAAAGTAAATGTCATTGATACACCTGGACACGCTGATTTTATCGCTGAAGTGGAGCGATCATTCCGCGTTTTAGACGGTGCGATTTTAGTTATCTCTGCCGTTGAAGGTGTGCAAGCACAAACAAAGATTTTAATGCAGACATTACAGAAATTAAACATACCTACTATATTATTTGTTAATAAAATAGACCGTAGTGGCGCAAATACTGAAAAAGTTGTGAAACAAATAAAAGAGCTTCTTTCAAATGAAGCATCCCCCTTCTACTCTGTAGAAAACGAAGGTACAAAGGACGCTCGGATTATTGAATATAAATCTTATGACGATTGTATTGAACGATTAGCACCATTTAACGAATCATTGCTTGAGTCATATGTAAATAACGAAATAATACCGGATGCACTATTAAGAAAAGAACTCGAAAAGCAAATACAGCAAGCAAATGTGTTTCCTATCTTTTTTGGTTCAGCAATGACAGGTATAGGAGTAACTGAATTACTTAAAAATATTTCAGCCTTAATTCCAGCTACTAAATCGGCACAAGATGAAACATTATCCGGTGTTGTTTTTAAAATTGAACGTGAATCTTCTGGCGAAAAGATTGCTTACGTAAGACTATTTTCTGGTTGTTTACACGTTAGAAAATATGTTGATATACAGCGTGGAGAGTCTCTACCACATAAGGAAAAGATTAAAAAAATGTGCATGTTTCATAATGGAGATGCCGTTCAATCTTCTACTGTTCAAAGCGGAGAGTTTTGCAAAGTGTGGGGACTTACGAATATTAAAATTGGTGATATTATCGGTAAGCGGACGGATTATATAAAGGATATTCACTTTGCCGAACCACAAATGGAAGCTGCTATTGAAGCAGTGCCTAAAGAACGAATTCATGATTTATACGCTGCACTTATGGAGCTATGCGAAGAAGATCCTCTCATTAAGGTTTGGAAAGACAATGTTCATAATGAACTATACATTCGCCTTTTCGGTGAAGTGCAAAAAGAAGTTATTGAAACAACACTTTATGAAAAATACCGTCTACAAGTTACCTTTTCAAACACGCGAGTTGTATGTATTGAAAAACCAATTGACTTAGGGAATAGCGTTGAAGTAATGGGTGAAAAAGAAAATCCTTTTTACGCAACAATTGGGTTCAAAGTTGTACGTGGCGCGCTTAACTCTGGCATAACGTATAACTTAGGTGTTGAACTTGGATCACTGCCTTTAGCATTTCATAAAGCGATTGAAGATACAGTATTTCGAACGTTAAAACAAGGTTTATTTGGATGGGAAGTTACGGACATTATCGTCACATTAACACATACCGGCTATGCCAGTCCTGTTACAACAGCGAGTGACTTTAGAAATTTAACACCGCTCGTATTAATGGATGCTTTAAAACAAGCCAAAACATGTGTATATGAGCCATTAAACGAATTTGAATTAACTGTACCAGAGCACGCAATTAGTACCACAATGTATAAGCTCGCTGCCATACCAGCAACTTTTGTAGAGCCTATATTAAATAATGATTCTTACCAGTTAACAGGATCATTACCTGTTGCAAAAACAGAGGATTTTAAACGAATGCTCCATTCATTTACTGAAGGAGAAGGTATCTTCACAACGAAGCCATCTGGTTACAATAAACTGAAGGCTCCCTTCCCTACTCGAAAACGTGTTGACTTTAATCCGCTAAATCGGAAGGATTATTTGCTTCGTGTTTTGAAGGCTTATTAAATAAAAAAGAGGTGCCATTCGCACCTCTTTTTGCATGTATTGATAGGTTAGTTTTTCCTAACAACTTCTTTAAGTTTTTCTATTATTTTTGCTATCGCTTCGATCGAATTCTCGGTTTCAAATTCTCCAACATTTACAGAATGGTTAGCGTTTTTGACAACTTCAATCTGTAAATTCGTTTTATGTAACTGATTTATTTGATTTGCATTATATTGATGATCTTTATCTCCAATTACTAAAAGCCCTTCGTGATGACTATGTAAGATCGAATCAAAAATAGAATCAAAAGTTAGTAATGGTGTAAGCAACATCATTTTTGACCGTAGAAATTCTTCTCTCTTCATTAAATCATTCGCAATCGGGATTGTTCCGAGTGATTTTCCTAAAAACATCGAATTGCTATATTGCCCACTTTTTAGCACTTCAATAATGACAGGATTAATATCATCCATCATTACTTTCGTTATTTCTTCCATTGGTTTTTCCATTAATTGTCCATCGTAGGAATAATGAATATGTACTACATCTATTTTATTTTCAAGCATAAGCATCGTTGCATAATAAAATAACGGCTTGTCATAATTGTAGCCTGAACCTGAGAACATAAAACAAATTGTATTAGAACCTTTTTCGATATGTGTGTAACGAATGACTTTATCATCTAGATGTATCTCTTTTTTAGTCCCCTTCACCGTTTTCCCCTCCGAATACGTCTACTTTTGCAAAACGATATGTTTTACGATTTCTATTATAATAAATAGTGGTTCGTTATAGGTACTAAATTATTACTGTTTTTTAAAATGACATATCAGCGATATTTTATGTCTATTTCGTATAGGTGTTAGCAAGTTCGTTTGCAAACTTGTTAGCACTTTATTTTATAGTTCAGTCAAAACATGTACCTTTGCATACACGTCATTCTTTGCTGCAAACTGCTCTAATGTCTTTTGTCTATATTCAGTCAATGTAAAAAAATGAATGATTGGTACTTTTCCATTGTATTTATTTTTATAATATATAGTAAATTCCCCATACCTTTTCATCTTCTCACTATTTACATTCATCATCTGTGTACGATCTATTTCTACAGCATTTAATATGTCTTCTTCATCTCGGAATTTCACATCTGGAATAATTGTCTTCTTTTTATCATCTATTTTATAACGTATAGGTGTTTCTATCTGCCAGTCATCCGGACAAAACAGATAGAGCCACGCTTCGTTTCTCATAAGGCTGTGTGCTAATCGAATTGTTGGTACTATTTTTTCTGTATCATCGAATAGCGCACGCCCTTTTTTATTTAAGTAATATACATACTCTTTTTTATACACTGTACTATTAACAAAAGAGCTTAAATCCTTTAAGATACGGTTTGCATTTCTTATACCACCTAAATCATGTATGGACATTAAATGTCTACGTGTAGCAAATTTCAACTTTCTAATCGAGGTCAGAATCATCATCTGACGATTCAATTTGATGTGTGTTTGTATATTCATGTTTCTCCACCTCATATTGTTTTAGTACATTCCACATCGTTTCATTTGAAATATGAGGTACTTGTATCTCTGTTAACCTATCTGTTTTAAATAACGCGCGTCCGGGTATACTTTTAATCGATTCCAATCCACATTCATCTATAACCACTTGAGAAGCTGTTTGTGTCGGCAATCTGAAGCCAAGCTTTGCATCTGAATTTTGCTTAACTTGTCGTGGTAACGTATCACCTGTTGGATACTGTGTACAAAAAATCAATCTGAAACCAAGTGCCCCACCAATCCTTGCTATATAAGAAAGCATCCTCTGACAAGCAACTAATAATTTTTGTTGCTCTTTACTCATACTTTTATCAGGGCAAAGTTCAGCCCCTTCATCAACTACGATAAAATAGCGTTCTTTTATATTTGTTTCTACTACGTTTGTATAATGTCTCTCCTTCATATAACACATTTTTTCTTCCATCTTTTCAAGGATTGCATTTAACACTTGAAATGCTTGAATAGGTTTTTCTGCTATAGATTCAACTTGCTTTAAATTTTGATATGGTCCAAATTCTAAACCGCCTTTTAAATCGACAATGTATAAATAAGTATGTTCTGACTGTGCTGTAATAAGAGAAGTCATTACATTCTTTAAAAATACGGTTTTCCCCATACGTGTTAAACCACCTAAAGTCATGTGCGGTGTTTTTTCAAAGTCATGATAAATTAATTCTTCTAAACTTTGCCCTATAGGTACAAGCCATTTCCCTTGTTCAACTAATGTTTTTGACCATTCCCACTTATTAGGTATGTCTTTATGAAATACTCGAATGCTTAATTTATAGTTATCATAATGAATCCGAACAGGTTTATTTAACCCTTCACTCACAACATCCTCAACCTTCTGAATAATTTTACTAGGCATACCTACAGGCAATGTGTAAATATATGTTGTGCTGCGATCATCATCGACTCGTTTTTGAAATTTGGGGTAATGTAGCTTATCTTCTCTTTTAATAGCGATTCCGCTCACCTCAAAAAAGACTCGAATCTTCTTTTTATCATCATCTTTTCGTTTGAACTTATCACTTACTAATGCATACGTTAATGCTGCTGTAGGGACCATTAGTAACTCCAGCATAAACATTTCCCCCTTAGATATCCCATAAGGATAACATTGCACTCTTTTGGAATATAACGGGACAAGCATTTCCTTATACCTTTCCTGTTGTCCCGACCTTCCACATTGTATTCCTTCATAGAAACATAACTAGAACATAACGTAGAAGATATAAGAATGAGCCTGTGAGCGTTGTGTACAAGGTAATACGTGGAAGCCAATATGGAACACTCTTCCCTATTTTTTCTGCTGCCTTCATTGCAACTACTGACAAGCCTGTTGCCGTCCAAATAATTACCGCTTCCCCTGCAAGAGTCATGACTATTCCTCCTCTTCCTTTTCACGAAATGCAATACCTTTTCTCGTAAGGACAACATCATAACAATCCATTAGAATTTTCCAATTAAGAATGTCCTCTTCTTCACCATACAAATCTTCTTCAAGCACTTGCGATAAGCTGAAATACCCTTTGTATTCTTTGTTATTAAAAACTTTATGATTTCTCATATGGTTTAAAACAGATTCAGTTTCTGCTCTTGATCTGGATTCATTATACATATCTCTCAATTCTTTTGAAGGATGTAAATATGGAGTTGTGTTCAAGTGATTATACTGCCAACGCATGTAACCATCTCCCCTCTTGATGTCCTTAGTTCCACTTGGTATTCCTCGTGGTCTTGATATAGGTATATGACTTAAAAGGAGTTATATTGCCTGTCCATTTAAACTTTTCTAAATGTTCGTTAATTAAATTAAAGGAGGACACATTTCTATATGCGAATTGTATATAATTAAGGAGGTGATATTGTGCGATTAAAATGTAAACTTCGTGTTATTTTTGCTGAAAGAGAAATACGTCAAAAGGAATTTTCAAAACTTATTGGAATTAGTCAAACTACAATGAGTTCACTTGTTAATAACACGACGCTACCTACTTTTCTTACAGCTTATAAAATTGCAAAGGAATTAAAATTGCACATGGAAGAAATTTGGATAGAAGATATAGAAGAGGAGAATAAAAATGCATAAAAAAATTATAAGTATTTGCATCGGAAGTACCTTATTGTTAGGTCTGACAGCTTGTGATTCTTCTAAACAAAATGAATCCAACGAAAAAACGAACGTTAAATCTCAAACAGAAACTAAAAAAGATTTAACATCTCAGGATGAATTGAATAAGAAGATAAAGCAAGATGCAGAAGAAGTTAGTTTTGTTAAGGCCAATGGAGATCAATACGAAAAAGGAAAAAGGCTTAAAGCTACAGGAACGGTAGACTTATTACTTAAATCATCAGCATTACCATCTTTCATATTAACAACAAACGAAAATGATGGAAAAGGCATGTACACCATTCAAATCATACAAAGTGGGGTACAATCGAATGAAAATGAAATAACACTTAAAAATGGATTAAAAATAGCTAAAGGTACAACAGTAACAATTTATGGCGCATATGATGAAAAAGACAAAACAGGTACACCTAAAATTAGTGCAACAGTAATTGAGCAATAAAAAAGCCGTCATAATGACGGCTCTTATTTTTGTTAATAAAACTATTCTTTTGTTTTATTTCACTTCATACCACCAACCTTTACAATCAAGCCAGCCTTTCATACGGTTTAATTGAGCATCTGATGTTGGTTCAGAAACGAAATTTCAAAATGACCAACTTACTTCAAAGGGGGGATCACCGACACTTTTAGTAGCGATTAGAAGATATATGGATTGAAGAATTATAAAAAGTATAACTATATAAAACCACACTTTAAAAAGAACGTTCGTTCGTGTAAAATGTAAATAAACTACACGAAATCGAGGGATAATCATGGAAAATGAAAATTGGGGAACACCTAAACTGAAAGGGCGTGGCATGGTAAAATGGAGACCTTTTGCTTCGCTTCCAGAACAGTTCATGGGAATTAGCGAAATGCTTAACGATTTAAACAAAGTTCCTAAACCAATTGTCAGTGAAGATATGTGGGAACAAATAGAACGCGGACTTATCCACTCAATGCAAAATCATGAAGAAATTCTAATTTCTTATTACCGCGATGGTTTGATTCATGACATGTACATAAATGTTCAACACATAGAGCCAATGTTAAAAACTATTTATTGTACAGATGCATTTGGACTAAATACGGAATTTAAATTCGATGAATTAATTAATATACACTAAAAAAAGCCGCCCAAAAGGACGGCTCTTGTTTTTACTTCACATACACATAGGCTTCATTAGCTGTTACATAGTATGTTTTACCTTTGCTATTGTGTACTTTATATTGTGACGATCCATTTACATTTATTTTCGCATCAATCGTAAATCCTAATCCTACATCTACAGAACCAGCAACCTCTTTATCCTGCCAAGATGGAGCATCATAGAATCGTAGATTATTAACTTTAGAAACAACGCGCTTTCCTACAATTGAAGAATCCACAGTGCTTTTCTTATTAAACTTTACATAAGATGGGTCGTTCTTAACCCATTGTTCACCACCAAGATTTAACCAGCCATCCTTTTCGCCCCACACAATATAAGTTTCTGGCTTGTTTAATTGGCGAATTTTAGAATAGCTTGTACCCGGTCCCTTACGTAAGTTCACGTTGTACCCTTCAATAATAGCAATTCCATCTGTTACAGCTGTTGGTACTTCTGCTGGTTTAGATGGCTTCTCAGGCACAGAAACTTCCACACTAGAGTTATTGTATGATCGTTGTACATCAGCACGGAATTGAGCCTCTGACACGCCATGAGACTTTAAATAATCAAGTGGATCTTCATGATCTGTTCCACCAAGGTATTTCGTTACATCGTAGTGAGTCCATAATCCTTTTTCTACAGATAATCCACGATCACGTAGAATTTTAGCCAGTAACTTCACATATTTATCATAGCTGCGTTTGAATTTATCGTAGTCTGCCGTTTCACATAATTCTACATGAACAAATCGTTTGTTTGCACCTGGTCCTCCGCCATAAGCAATGTATTTAGTATCAGCAATTTGAATCGTTTCATTCCAGTCTACTGCATAGTGAACAAATGCATTTCTCCACGTACGAGTTTCGTATTTTTGAATATTAATAGCTGGAGCTTCTGGAGTTGCTGTGCTATGCGCCACAACGCCCTCATAAGCACCTACACCATTACGGTATGGTTGTTTTGGTAAATCAGGAATAATAAGCGTTCTATCAGCAAAAGCACTTGTTGCAAAAGAACCAGCAAGTACTAGAATCATAAGAAATGAGGTAACATGTTTCATTAGCTTTTTCATTTAGAATCAACATCCTTTTTCATAATTTTTGTGTGGTCAAATAATCCACTTGCTGATAGTCCAATGATGATTCCTTGAAATACATTTGTTTTGATATCTCCACCCAAAAATAAAACGCCTAGCACAATGCCAAGCGTTAAATTCAATAACGGAAGATATTTTGTTTGTAATCCAATTGTTTTTCCAATCTGCGAAAGACCTACTACAATGCCAATCATTACTGTAATTTCAAACATTACATACCACCTCCTTTCAAGAAGAAAGTAAGAGCTGCTCCTACAATTCCACCGACAATAAGTCGTAAAATCCAGGTAGTATTTGCGCTAATTTTATCTAGTTGCTTGTTGATATTATCAATATCTTTCTCGTTGCCTGTTGTACGCATTTCCAAACTTTTAACCTCTAACCTTATTTCCTTAATTTCTTGCTTTATTTCTTGAACATCACTTCTTACTTCTTGCAACCCTTCCACTTTGACCACCTCATTTCAAAATAAAAAGAGAGACATCTATTTGTCCCTCTTTTCTTATAAAAGCCGTATTTTGTTCAAAATAAAAACAGCTTATAGCTGCTCTGGTTTCTCATTTATTAATTTTTGGACTAACTCTTCTAATGTTGCTATTTTGTTGTTCATTAATGTAATTTCTTCATTATGCTTTCTCTCCATTTCTTGTATTTTCTCATTTTGATTTTCTTCATGCTCTTGTAAAGCTTTTATCGTTAATGATACGTATGAATACAAGTGAATTCCTTTCCCACTTTCATCCACAAATGCTTCATCAGATTCATCTACAATTGCCCCGTAATACGTTTTGATAGCTTCCTTTGTCAATGGAGGATCATTAGGATCTTTTTCTTCTCTCATACGGTAAAGCTCGTTTACCGCATTCTTGTAGTTAAATTGTCTGATTCTAAGGTTTCTAATTTTTTCTAAAGCGGAAAATGCTACGTCACGAATATTAGATTTATATTCACGTAGTGAAGGACTCATAAAGTTACCTTGAACAGCACCCCATCCGTTTTGAGTAACAGACGACTTAACTTGGAGAACTCCGGTATATCCTGCTACACGGCTATTACGTAATGTGATATTAGGTAATCTTAAATCTGCATCTGAGCTATTATCTTCGATTGCTAATGTAGATTGATATAGACCACTTTTTCCTCGTCTGAAATGCCAGTTTCCATTTCCGGCATAAAGAGCATGATAGTCGTTTGCGTGTAGAACACTAATTCCGTTTCTGTTAAGCTCCCAAAACACAGATTTTCTTATCTCACTATCAACTATGTCATCAGTGATACCAATGTTCGCACTAGCCTGACGCCATCCGGTCCCCATTTGAGATATAAATAAAGTACCTTCAGGAGCGCTAGTTTTTTCATCTGATCCTAAGATGAAAGTGGGTTGTACTGCACCGTCTCGTCTTCGGTAATATCCAAGGAACGCTCTAGGAACACCACTTTCATATAGACGTAAAAATTGGTCGTCTAGGCTTACATAGTTATTGGTATTTGATGTTCTAATTTGGCAACCACTTAACAACCCAGCTTTAATCCAATCTGCGTTAACTTTGCCAACTAAATCTATTCTTGCCGCATTTAGCTTAATATTTTCTTTACTCATATTGAACGCTGCAATGACATCATTTTCTTTTACAGATATACTAACGCCTTTTTCTGTTATCTGAAGACGAGATTCCATATCTCTTACATAGGAATCTGTAGCGAATTGCCCGTTTGCTTGGTCTTTTGTATATACCTCTGTTTTTTTGGCTGCCGCATTAATACCTTGTTCATTGATGGTAAAACGGTTATCGATCAGAGTCATTTTTTGATTAAATTGTTCTGTCGCAAGCTTGTTCGCTAACTCGCCAAGTAAATCTTTTTTATTCTGATCAACAGTTTGTTTCAACTCAGGTATCTTAAATCCAGCGACATAATTCTCTACTTGTTTAAGCTCAACCTTTGCTCCAATTGCTGTTGCCTGTTGTTCTAGTTTGGTATTTGCTTCAGTAAGCTTCTTCCCTTGAGAATCGACTACATTGTTTAAATTACTAACAGTGGAAGATAATCCGCTTGCTGTTTGCTCTACTGTAGTCATACGCTTTTCGAATCCAACTTGGCTGTTTTGAACGTTTGTTACAGTGGTTTTAACGCCATCCACACTTTTTTCAATATCTGTTGTTTTCTTGGTGAATTCATCAGTTGTTACTTGATCTTCTGAAGGGGTGCGATAACTTGTTGGTATATTTCCTTCTTCTAATTGCATGTTTCTAATCTTTATGTTTGTAATTTTCGTAGGAGTCCATCCACCACCTACACCAAAAACTGAATTGTCATAGAAATCTTGCGTGATATTGTCGGGCATTATAAACGTAGCGGACACCTTAACCCATTGACCCGCTATTGTTTTAGGCGTACGCATGATTCGTTTTGCTACAACGTCATTGTCGTTTGTTCCCGTAACGGTAGTAACACCAAAGTTGTTAATATCCATCGCGGTTGGGATAACATCGTCAGCGTAAATTTCATAGCTGATTGTGTATGTCCTACCCACAAGTAACGTGGCATTTTTAGTATTGTATAAAATACCTTTCCAACTACCGCTAGCCCCAGCAGGAATTGTTATGTTCCACCATTTATTATTATCGTCATACGCTATGCTTGTTCCCCCAGCTGCACCAAAGGATTTTTGCTTATAAAAGTTCTGACCGCCAATTTTAATATCATCAAACTTCTTCTCAACGCTCTCTAACTTCTCACTAATCTTCCCAGCTTTTTCTGTAATTTCAGTTGTTGTTTTCTTAAGCTCATTTGTTGTTTGCTGCACATCAGTAATCGTCTTTTTTGTACCTTCTACAGTTAACTCGACTGCATTAACTTTATTACTAATTTCAGTATCTTTTTTCGTTAACGATTCAATAGAAGTTTTAAATCCATCTGCTGTTTGCTCTGATTTGGTAACACGTTCTGTAAGCTTTCCCTGTTCGTTTTGAACATTAGAAACAGAAGTATTTATACCTTTAATAGTAGTATCAATTTCTACTGTTTTTTTAGTGAAATCAGAAATAGTAACTTGGTCTTCTGGTGCTGGTGTCCATGCAGTCGGTACTGTGCCAATTTCTAATTTAGGCTTTTCAATTAATGTGTCCCCAGTGAAATCACGTGCTAAAGCGTAAACTGAAATTTCTTTAATAGTCTTATCCATAACTACAGAAGTAGCTGTGAATCTTTCTTGATTATATTGTTTACCTAGTATTAGACGGTTTTCTACGCGGCAACTCGGATAATGAAATGTATTGTCTGTGAAAGTAATCTTCACTTCAAAACCAGCCCATTTATTTGTTGTACCCCATGCAGTAACTTTACCTGTAAACAGAAAACTCATAGCAAGATTCTTCCCCTGCATTAAAGTAGCTGCATCCTTCGCTACATCAAAATAGGTATGTGGTTTGTTTTCCCCAGTCTTAACCGAATGCGATTTAATAGCTGTTTCTAGTAATAGATTTCGGACACCAATTTCCGTATTTTCAACTGTCGATTTAAGCTCTGTAATCGTTTGTTGTGTGCCCTCGGCAGTTTGCTTTGCTTCATTAGCAATCTTTGATACTTGAGATAGGTTATTTCCTAAATCCGTTACACTTTGTTTTTCAGCTTTTGATTTAATTGCTTCATTCGTTTGCTCAAAAGATGTACCGATTTCTTGAAACTTTTTAACGTTTCCTTGTTTGTCAGTTTCATAAATTTGTTTACCTATAAATCCATTATTAATCTCATCTTTTGTGAAAACACCAGCTTTATCAGCCTTATCTTTTAATTGGGTATTAATCCATGTTTGATCTACTTTGTCATTAACCTGCTTTTGAACATCAACTATTTGCCCAGCTATTTCTTTCGCTTTATTTTCTACAGTTTGAACCTTTTGATTTAACTCTGTTTTTGTGGACTCAATATCTTTGTTAACCTGCTCTAATGTTTCTTTCTTCGCCTTCTCTACATCAGGTACAACTGGATCCCAAATGCCATCTTTCCAGAGCTTTAAAATACCAGGCTTACCGTTAGAAATATCTAGCCATAGTGTTTTTCTATCTTTAAGCCCCGTTGTCGGTGGATTCTTTGCTTCAATGATTTCCACAGTATTATTTTTTATGTTCTCTTGAACCTTTTCAGCAAGTGTCTTCGCTGCTTCCGATTCCTTCTTAGCATTACTAGCTGTTTCATTAGCTTCTTTCACCAATTTATCTAACTGATCTATCATTTCTTGTTTATTCCCAAGCGAGCTAAGTATTCGATTGTAAATCTTTCTTAATTCCTCATTTGGATCAACAATCTCACGATAGTCACCAAACACATATTTATCTTGTGTAGGATCAGTAAAAGATTCATCACCAGCAATAACACGAGCTTCAAGATACAATTCAGGTGTAAAACCTGTATCTTTAATTTTGATTGTATCCCCTTCATTAATTAACTCATGAGCTAGTCCGAATACGCGACCAATCGATTGCGCTTCTACTTCATAAGAAACAGAAGTATTCACACGTTTTTTCATCTCTGTTTTCATAAGAGTCATTAATCGTTGCGGTGTCATATTTTGTTCTTCTGTTTCTGGAGTATAGAAACCAAATTTGTGTTTTCCATGTTCATTCCAACGCTGGAAAGCATCGCTATCCGTGATATAAGGAAGACCGTTATTTATGCTCTCAACGGTAATGACTTTTTCCTCTTCACCACGTACAAAACCAACAAGGGCTGTGCAAATGTCTCGTGAATGCTCGATACGTTTAACGCCAACCAAATCTTTCCCAAGCTCTATTTCTTTTCCTGTTTCTTGGCCACGTTTTTTTATCATATCAACGTACCAACCGGTAATTTGAGAGCCTACTACTTCTACACGATATTGAATTTCTAAATCAAATAAAGAAGCGATTTTCTTTAAAAACGTAAGCGGATCGATAAACTCATCAATGGTCATGGTATGGAATCCGCTGTATTCTGTTATGCCTCGTTGCCATTTCATGCCTACAAGAGCTATATCCATAAATTGATTTACTGTTTTACTTTCAATCCGTTGTGGATTTATAATTCCGGACTTAGCAATTTGAACCCAAGCGCCTGAAGCATATGTGGTAATGGATCGTTTATCGGAATCCTTCTCGGCCTCTGTAATAACATATGGAATGACACGTCCATCACGGACTTCTTTTAAAACTAAGTTTTGTTGTTGCAATGTAATTGCGTGTTTTGTTCCGTCAAAAGTTGTGAAATCTAGCATATCAATATTGTTTTTGATTTCCCAATGGCGCTTATCGTCCCAATAGTCCTGTGGTTGAATAGCCGAGACAATTTGATCAGTTTTGAAATCCACAACATGCAATATTCCGCTTGGTGTTCTCATCTGTATCTCTCCCTATAACTAACTGTTGCTTTTACGTCTGGTGGCATAATATCAATTCGATTGTCGCCGCGTATTATGGTTGGAAAGTTACTAAAAATATCTTTTATATTTATTGCGTTCTTCCCATTGATTGTGACAAGGCTTCTTTCTGTATCGATAATCACTTTGTCTCCTGTATCGAAAATAAAAGGCTTTGTATTGGAAGGAACTTTGTTCACCTTCCAAATCTTTAAATCGTCAATTTGCATGGTATAAACAGGTGTATTTCTATCCCATCGACAAATAGCAATCATGACTTGTGCAATTTTTCGTTCTGTCATTGGATTTCCACTTTCATCAATCCAACGTTCAACAAGAGAAGCATCGTCTATTTCTGTACCATCTTTAAAACGAGCTACATAAACAGACCATTCTTTTCCGCGTCTTGCTATGCGTAATCTTCCGTAAAAATTGTTGAAAGTATTAGGATGCGCTCCACTTGTATCAACTAATTTCCGATTACTGTTTGGGGTTCCACTATTACCAACTCGCATATGTGCTTTAGTGATTTCGGCATCCCAATACAAATCATTCATGTTTATACGAGCGACAATATTACTTGTATCATCCAAAAGGAGTATTTCCACACGGCCCATTTGATCTATATTTTTAGACTGTAAATGCACTCTGGCTTCTATTTCAAAATCCTGTAATGGTCCTCCAGGGATATTCTTCTTCGCAATACCACCATGAAATCCTTTCGTACCTTCCGCACCATAGTAAGGGCAATATATAGCTGTACTATCTTTCGTCTTCAGCTCTCCAGTACCACGCATTTCTTCCACTTGACCAGTAACAGGAGTCCAACCCACACTTGTGGACATATCATCCCACATTACTCTTTCTCGCTCTTGTACTGTTGTTTCTTCCACAGTGAGAGGATAACCAATGCGGAAATAGTTTCGTTCTGTAGGGTATTTTCCAAACCATACATCTAAAAAAGTGCTTGGTTTTGTTACATCTATTTCAATTAATGCTGGTGTTTCTACACTACCTTTATTCGTGAAATTAGACGTGATTTCTGTGGACCAATTTTGCGTGAATGTTTGAGTCTGTACTTTTCCTAATTTATAAGGCATGGGGCAAACGAAAGTAATAACACCTTTCCCCCTATTAACTAGTTCATCCAAATCTAGTGAACCATCAATAAAAGCAAGATATGTTCGATCTAACTCATCATCAAAAATAAGTTCAGCTGGTTGCTCTGTGTATAGCCAATCCGCTAAATCCTCTTTTATCTTTTGTAAATCAGCCATATCTTTTTTAGCTTTAATAACAAGAGGAACGTCAATACGACGCTCCTCGGTTTCTGTATGAATAAAAAAAGCCCCTGGACGATGAGGAACTCTAACAAGATTTCTTTTAATTGGAGCCCATGAAGGACGTTTCCTCCCTACAAGCATTTGAATATAATCTTTGCGAATATTATTAAATGTAAAGCTTAATTTAACCAAGAATATCACCGTCCTTAAAATTGCTCTTTTCGTTGTCGATCACGATCTTGAAGTTCTGTGGTATACCTATAAGTTCCACCTGCTAACTCTTTCCCATCTAAAACGTTTGTCATATTCAATGTAAGATTTAGTTCTTTTTCTTCAGGTCGTCTATTTGGGAATACCTTTTTACTAGTAGCCGAGTTATTAGGAATATTAGGCTGCATATAATTCGTTAAACCACTTACCGCATCATTCGGAACACTATAATGAGAAGTTTGGAATCCAAAATCAAAAACAGATGGCATATTTCCCATTTGCTTCTTAACGGTTCCAACTACATTTTTTGCTGCATCCACAACAAAACGTTTCCCTCGATCCATACCAACTCCAACACCTTCTGGAACCGCACTACCGACTGGAATCATTACTTTTGATGGACTGTTTATTTCAAGCGCTCCAGAAATAGTCTTTTTAATATCGTTTGCTATTCCTGCTGCTTTACTAAATAAACCTCCTGAGGCATCATCTATTC
Source organism: Bacillus sp. AR13-1 (assembly GCF_008042285.1). Lineage (NCBI taxonomy): Bacteria > Bacillati > Bacillota > Bacilli > Caryophanales > Bacillaceae > Bacillus > Bacillus sp. AR13-1. The sequence continues at coordinate 14,036 of NZ_QNUA01000012.1, read as the reverse complement.
CTTTGCCCAGACCTTCTATAATCGATTTTCCAATTGAACGTAAATTTATGGTACTGAAGAATTTTTCAACTGTGTTCCACTTCTCTTCGATATCACTTTTTATCTCGTTCATTTTATCTGTAACGGCTTTTTTCTGTTCCTCAAATTTTCTTGAAACAGTATTTTTTATTTCTTCTACTTTATCGCTAGCTGATTTTTTCATATCCTCATATTTGTTGGAAACATCTGATCCCATTTCTTTCATTTTTCGAACAACGTCATCTTTCATTACTTCATACTTAGATTTCACTTGTCCAGTTTCCCAGTCAACTTGATTCACATGTTCACCAGCTTGGGCTTTAGCTTCACTTACAATTTCAGTGTGCTTATCTTTTGCTGTGGAAACTGTGCTATCATACTGGCGTTTTGCTTCAGAAATGATTGCATTAGCCTCTTCAGCATTAATCGTTTTGTTTTCATCTCGTTGTCGAATAGCCTCTGCAATTTTATCATCACGAGTTTTCTTTGCATCAGCTATTACTTTATCTCTGGTCTCCGCACTGTGTTGGACAACTTCAGCTGCTTGTCTAGCCGATATTTCACTAGCTTGCACTCGCATATTTTCCAGGATAACCTTTTGTTCCATTTGGTTTTTAGACATATGTTCAACAGCAACTCTGTCCATTTCATCTTGTAGAGCTTGTAAGGATATTCGTTCTGATGTTGTTAACTCTCTATTTTCTCTAGCTGCTGTTTGTAGGATTTCTTTGATTTTATTTTCTTTTTCTTGTGTTTTTAGTTTTTCTTGCTCGTAACGTTGATTCAGCTGTTCCATCCTCTTGTTTTCTTCTTCAGAAGTTAAAACATATGAATCAGCAAAGAACTTTTTAAGTCCTTCAATTTCTTTTTGTTGTCTTGCGTTTGTTTTTTCTATAATCGTGTTAGCCAATTTGTCATACTGTCCAATGAGTTTTTGCGACTGTTCTTCTGTTATTACTTCATGGTTTAGTCTAATTTCAGTTAACTTTTGTCTAATACCATCAGATAACTTGAAATACTCACTAAGAACTTTCTTTGTGGAGGAACTAACTTTTCCTTCTGTATTCGTAGCAAAGCGATCTACTGAAGCAATACTATCTTCAGTTGCTTTTTGATATGCTTTATATGCGACAACTCCAGTTCCAATGAGAGCGGCTGCTATCAATCCTACTGGGCCAAGTAATAAACTTATTGCACCACCTAAGAATCCAACTGCAGCACTTGCAAGACCTGCAGCACCACCAACAATTCCTAATGATGTTGCTAATGCTCCAATCCCTGACATGATCATTCCAACCGCTGCTAAAACTACACCTATTGCTGTAGCCACCGCTGTTAATGCAAGAACAATACCAGCTGTAATTGAAATAGCTTTTTGTACCGGACCTGGCAATGCGTTAAATCCATCCACAAGCTTTTGCAATCCAGCAACAAAAGCACTAACCACAGGGGCAAGCGCATCACCAATTGTTTTTTTCATTGTGTCGAATGCTCCACTTAACTGTTCAATACGACCTTTCAAAGTGTTCATTTTCGTGTTAGCTGTCTCTAAAGCGGTGACTTTAGACATCTCGGTATACATTTTATTTACACCTTGTGAGCCTTCATTAAACAGAATCGTTGCACCACGAACTGCATCTGAACCAAATAACGTCTCTAAAGCCATACTTCGTTGTTGGTCTGTTAAATCTTTCATGGATTCATGAAGAATTCCAGATATGTTTTCTAAACTTTGAATATGACCCTCTTGATCATAGAATTTCGATGATAAGAAAGCGGAGCTAGTTGCTAACTCACGGAATGTAGTATCACACTTATCATTCCATTTCTTTACACCTTCAGTTTTCATTACATATTTTTCTAATGCAACTTCAATATCTCCCACACTTCTAGATGCTGGTGTGATTCCGTTTTTAACCAAGAAATCAAATCCAGCCTGCGCATTATAAGTGATAAGACCCAAATCTGCCATCTTGTTATACGCTTCTTTAGTTGAAGGATTCAACCTCATAAGCATTGTTTTTAGTGAAGTACCTGCATCAGAACCTTTTAATCCATTCTGTGCAAATACCGCTAAAGCTGTTGCTGTATCTTTAAATGTCATACCAGCTCCTGCTGCAACTGCTGCGGTTGCTGATAAACCATATTTCAGTTCATGTACATCAGTAGCTGAAGCATTAGCGGCTCCTGCAAGTAAGTTGGCGGCATCTGTAACACTTAAACCATCTCTTTTAAATGCATTCAAAGCGGTTGAAGCGATTTCTGCCGCTTCTCCTAGTTCTAGTTCACCAGCGGCCGCTAAATTAAGCGCTCCTTCTAATCCGCCATTGATGATGTCTGTTAAACCAACACCAGCCTTTATTAATTCTTCAATTCCTTTTCCAGCTTCTACAGAAGAATATTTTGTGTCTTCTCCATATTTAACGGCTAATTCGGAGAGTTTACCCATTTCTTGTCCTGTCGCACCAGATACTGCTTTTATGTTAGCCATCTGTTGTTCAAAATTCATTGATTCTTCCACAGCTGATTTTAAACCTCGACCTATCGCATAAGTCATGCCACCAAATACCATCCCAATTTGCATGCCAGCATTTTGTAAGTGGTTACCCAGTTCCTCCATACGATTCCCGAAATTCAGAAGTCGATTCCCCTGCTGATCCAATTCCCGATTTGCTTGTTGTAATTGTGATTCAAATCGATTTAGTTCACCTGTAGCCCGATGAATTTGTTCAGCATATCGTTGTGCTGACTGACTCGCTTCACCTTCTTCTGTTTTTGCACGATTATAGGATTGTTGAAGTTCCCTAATTTTTTCTTTTTGCTTATCTACCGTACGAGATAAAACATCAACTTTAGCTCTTGTTTGTTCAGTCGCATTAGAAAAACCGCCCATGCCTGTTGTAATAGACTGAAATTCAGCCTGTAGGGATTTTAAAGAATTATTTAATTTATCCATCCCTTTTTGTTCAGCTTGCTTATTTACTTGCTTTAATTCATTCTCAAATCTATTTAAATCAGCAACAGCTTTATTAACTTGTGAAGCGTATCGCTGAGTTGCTGCATCATTCTCACCTAATTTAGCCTTATTTTGATCATATGCTTGCCGTAACGCTTTAACTTTCTCTTTTTGTGCGTCAATGAGCCTACTTAGAGTATCCATTTTCGCTTGTGTTTGTTGGCTAGCACTAGCGAAACCGCCCATCCCTGTACTTACAGATTTCAATTCACTCTGTAGTGTCCTTACCGCACGTCCTGAATTTGCTATACCTTGACGGAAATTCACATTATCAAGGGAAAGCTTAACTACTAAATTATTCATTTCATTTGCCAATGTCTCACCCCCTCGTTAGATAATGTTTTCAGCTGGAACTTCTATTTCATTTGAATTTTGATTTTCACTATTTGAATTACCTTGTTCACGATACTTTCGATTTAGCCTTAAATAATGCCAAATATCCATTTCGTTATCGATATGATGATGTTTATATCCTTGACGTAATAAAGAGAGGTAGAGCTCGTCCATAAACTCACTGAACGTTATCCCTCCCCCCTCTACGCGTTTGGGTTTTCTTCTTCTCCAGTTCCAGGTGTACCACTAGCTGCTTCCACAGTTTCATTGATAACAGTGTTAATTACCTCTGAAGTTGTCGATAAAAACTTACGAGCATCCACACCATCCCAATATTGATCTAATGTAAATTGTTCATCGAAAACATTCACTACAAATTGAACCATTTTATCCATATCCTCTGGACCAGGATTATTTGGAATATCAGCAAGCTCAGGTGCTTGACGGATTAAACGAGCTGGAATGAACCCCGGTAAATTAAAAGTTTTCTTTTCCTTATTGATTCGTAATGTTAGTTTCATAGTTTATTCCTCCTTAGTTAATAAAAAAAGAGAGAGCTTTTGCTCCCTCTTATTGACCTGATGGTGGTTGATTAACTGCTTTTTCGTATACCTTTTTAAACCAATTATCTCCGATAGCTTTTGTAAATGTAGGTTCATCAGCATCAGCCGTGAATTTTGGTCTATCATCAAAATCACGCTCAATGAATGATCCTTTAAGTTTTGTTGTTTGGAAGTTAGGCTTGTCTTTTTTCGTTTCAGCTTCTTCTTCCTCTTGTGAAAGTTTTCCTTTAAGTAACCAAACATAACGATACTTACCGTTAGCCTTTAAAAAACGGTATCCAATCGCTAAATATGGTTTTTCCCCCTCTCGTTTCTCGTCTAATACACCATCCTTAACTTCTGGATATCCTTCAATATCTGCTTTCGTGGATAGTGAAAGTCCTCGAACTTCAATTTCAACCTCGACTTCACCGTCAGACTCAGCGATTTCTGATTTCTTGTTATCGCTCCACATAATCTCAGAAGCTACCTTTTTAGATGTTTTAACCTTTACGGCACCTTCCATTTTCTTCACGTCTGAATACGAAACTCCTGTCGCATCATCTTTTAATATTTTTGAATATACAAGACTATCTACACCGACAGTCGAACTAATTGTAACAATCTCTCCAGCCATCTATAACTCCACTCCTTTCGCGAATCGCATCGCGTAATGATAAATTTGTGTATCATCTTCATATAGATCAGCAACCGCATAACGTGAGAAACCAATACTTTTCATGACTTCATTCACTTTTTTATGGATTGCTGTTGTACTACCTTTTGACCAAATATCGATTTGGAATAAGATTTCACTTTCAATTTCTTCATTATCCGCAAAGCCATCTGGCCTATTGTCTAATTCAAAAAATGTAATCCGTGGAAACTCTTCTGCATTTTTGGCTTTACGATAATAAACACGCTTGCCACCCAATAAAGAAACAAGCTCCTGATTATTCTCAAGAACTTGTAAAATATCCGGGCGTAAATTTATCACAGGTTTAGCCTCATTTCATTTTTTAAAATATCTGTCATAGCACGAACTGCGGCTTCCTTTGAAGAATTGAAGCCAGGTTCTATAAATGGTTCAGCTGGCATTTTTGACGTTCCCCATTCATGAAACTTTAAATAGAACCATGGGGAACGATCTGCTTTATCGATTCCGATTTTAACTGTTTTAATACCACCTTCAAGTTTAGCTTTCGTAACTTTTATATGATCAGCACCATGTTGGCCAGTACGCCACGGTTCACTTTTAGACGGTTTCTTAGGACTATCACTTCTTGGTGCTCGTTCGGCAATCGCTTTTCGAATAGGTTCGCCACCTGCTGCAAGAGCTTTATCTTCAATCTTTTCTCCACGTAATCCCATTTGTTCTAATTCGGAGACTAAACGGTCAAATCCTAAGAAATCAACACCATTAGCCATTCATTCCACCACGCTTCCACATGATTGATAACGTGTGTTTTTCAGTTGGAATAACTGAAACAATGTCATAAATCGTGTCCTTATATTTGATTTTCATATCTGCATTCATACCGTCACGGTATCGAATTTCTGTTTCACCTTGCACTTCACTGTTGGCTGCGGCTGCTTCAAAGTACTTTCTTCCCTTTAAAAAAATGAAGGAGCCCCATACAGTGAAAGAGTCTTTATAACCATCTATTGGTTCACCATCCGGGCCCTTCGCATCCTCATCTTTTATTTGAAATACAAGACGTTTATCTAATTTACCTGGATTCATGTGGAATCACCTACGCAATATTGCAATTGAACTAATATTGACTGCAAACTAAATGCTAATTGTTCAGCTTTCCCAACTGCTTCACGGTTTTCATACCAATGAGCAATTAAAATACGAGCCGCTAATTTAGCGAGCTCGCTCTTTAAATCTACGTTTTTACTTGTTGCATTCTTAATATATATTTCAGCTGCTGTTATAAAGGATGAAATGAGGGAGTCCTCCTCATCGCCATCCACACGAAGATACTCTTTAGCTTCCTCTAATTTCAGTACCAAGAAGGACACCTCCTATATCATTAAGCTCCAGGTTTCGCCACAACTGTAATTTGTCCATACACAACCGCTTCTGAATCCCAAAGCGTAACGTCTTCACGTTCGATTGCTCGGAACTCAGAAGTATTTGATCTCCATGCGTTTCCACCTTCTTTAGTCATATCGATAGATAATTGTTTTCTATCCCAAAGAACAATCGCTTCTTTCAAATCCCCAACAATGAATGGTGCTTTTCCGTCTTTATCTGTAGCAATTGTCTTATTGGATAAAACAATAACTGGTTTTCCTGACAATAACTTACGAGTTGGATTTGTTGGGTCTGGTTGAAGTAGCGGACGGCCATCCTTATCTTCTATTTGATCTAAGTAATTGAATCCATCTTGGTTTGTAAAAATGTTTGCTACAGCCGAAAAAGCTGGATCTAATGTGACATTTAATGCGGTTTTAATTCCTTTATAATCCTTAAAATCAACCTTTGTTAACTTGTTAACTTCTTGCAAAATTAAATAGTTACGAGTTGCAATGGATTTTTTCGCGATCCATTGACGTAAATAACTTTCTAAAGCTTGATCTGTATCATCTAACAAGTCATTTGGTACTGGTAAGAATCCAGCGTAATCTTCAATAGCATAAGATAAACGATCAAATTGTGGTGAAGCAATTTCCTGCATCGCATTTGGATTTCCATACTCAGATAGTGGAGCAAAAGGTGTAGATGCTGCACGTTTTTCTAATGTACGAGATCCTTTATTTGTTGAAACAGGCTGTACACTTACATATTGCTCTAAGCTATCAACCGTTTGTTTTAGCTGATTAATTGTTGTAGTAATATCCTCAGGGACGATATAACCGCCATCCTTGCCCGTATTCTCTGATAAGGATGCTTTATATTCCTGCATAACACTTATTTCATCATGGCTTAATGCTTGGCCACGTAAAGCTTTCATAAATACTTCTTTATACGATGTATCTTCATTTTGAACTGATGCTGGAGGTAACACTCCAGTTTGTGCATTCACAGGATCAGGCACTTGGATTTGCTTCATTGCTAGATAATTATCTAGTTCATTTTTTGCGTTTTTCGCTTCCTCAATTTTCGCTTTTGCATCTTCATATTTACCGCTATTGTTAAACTCTTCTGCTTTTGCTTTTAAATCAGCGACTTTCTGACGTAATTCTTGTTCATGTTTATCCATTCGGTATTTCCTCCTTATTTTTGGCACAAAAAATAGACCTATAGTTCTAACAGGTCTAGTGCATTTTGAATTTTTAATTGTTCATTTAGTTCATTCTTCGGAAAAGAAGGCGCTTTTGCTACTATTTTACTTGGTGTTTTTTGATATTTATCAAAGTAATCACTCATACATGCTGCGACTTCTTTTGCTTCCACAACTTCGATGTTGAAGTATTTTTCAGCTTGTTCACCACTTAACCAGGTCTCTGCATCTACTAATTGCTGTATTTCTTCAATTTCAATACCTTCTTTTAAGTTTTCCTTATATACATTCATAATTCCAGACTCAATGTTATCCAGGTCTTCTGCTGCTTTTCGGAAATCTATTGCATTTCCAGCTGCATATGTCCAAGGCTTATGAATCATTAAGAAAGCATTAGAAGGGACAACAACACGATCACCTGCCAGGGCGATTACTGAAGCGATGGAAGCTGCAACGCCATCTACATAAACAGTTTTTTGGGCCTTATTGCGCTTTAACATATTATAAATAGCTAAACCAGCGAATACTGAACCCCCACCGCTATTCACATAAATATTAAGGTTACTTTTATCATCCAATTGACCCAAAATGTTTTTTACATCATCGGGCATAATGTCAGAATCATCCCATTTCCAACCTGTATTATTTATGATGTCACCATAGATAAATAGGTCCGCTGAAGAATCCGTTTGATTTTTAATAGTAAACACGTCTTTAATTGCCCTCACCTCCTTTCAGCGACGAACCTCCACTAGCTTTCGCTAATTGGTATTCATCCGCAATTTCAATAGATACATGATTTAAATCGACTCGGCTCTTATCACCTAGTTCACCAATACCATCCATATCTTCAAGTTCTAAAACTTTATTAATAGAAAATACACCTCTATCTAACATAATGTTATAGAACTCGGCTCTTGATTTTTGATCTGCTCTTAATAAGCTTGCTAAATTAAATTTTAGATAGTAACGCTTTTGCTCATTAAATGAGAATGTTTTATAAGAAAACTCTTCTTCATACTGAATAAGTATCGGACTCAATGTATTTTGAATAAAATCCAATGCCTGTTGCTCAATGTTTGAGAATGTAGCACGATCTAACTCATTAATCATGTGCAATGGAATATTAAAGATGTTTGCAATCTCAGCTTTATCGAACTTCATACCTTCAATAAATTGAGCATCTTTCAATGGCATTCCCACCTTCTCAAATTCTAAACCAGCATCTAAAATTGCAATTCTTTGAGCATTATTTAAACCTGTATTTGCTTCTTCCCAAGAATCACGAAGTACATCTTTCGCTTCTTTACCAAGTGCTTGTTGAGTTTTTAATATTCCACTATGAGCTGCACCGTTTGTAAAAAACTTACCTTTAAACTTTTGTGCCGCCTGTGAGCTACCTATAGACTCTCTTGCAATTTGAATAGGCGGTTTTCCTTTTAGCCCATCAGTGGACAATGTAGTAAGATGAATGATATCATCATCAGGTATTTTTACAGGTGTACCGTCCGGTAAACTAGTGAAATACCATAATTTATTTGTCTTTAAGTCCACAGTTGGAGTTGTGACAGCTGGATTCAATGCCCATAATTCTTTTGGTCTGCCATCCACACCCCAATGGATATTGATATAAGCATTTCCCCATGTATTACGATGCGTTTCGATTAAATGTTTGAATTTAAACGGACTTTGATACGGATTTGGACGTTTTTCTAAAACAAACGACACTTGATGCAGCTTATCTCGTTCTCTTCCCTTTGATGTTTTTCTAAAAACCTGAAAAGGAAGCATTGCAACACTATTTGCAAGGATGTTAATGCATCGATATACTGTCGGGACGCCTAAAGATGACTCAACCGTTACCTTTTCACCGCTTGCGGCCTGATAACCAAATATACTTTTAAACCAAGGTGATGGATTTTTTAAATCTGTCGTATCTTGATTCTTAAATAACTGCCGAAAAATCAAAAGTTTCACCTCCTTTCTATCTTCTTATCATTACCACCCCCAACATTGTGAGAATAAGTCCTAATAGATACCAGCCGTAAATTGGATTAATAAAAAAAGTCGTCCCAACAATGATGGACAACCCCGAAATAAGTAAAATATCTTCTAAAATACTAATAAAAAACAATAAAAAACGCATGTAATTCCTCCTAAAATGAGAAATCTTGACTTAAGATATATGAATTTAAGTCCATCTCACCAGAATTGAGGATACAACGAACATGTGAGTTTATTACAGCCGCAATCGGATCAATTCTTTCTGTTGCTTTTGACTTGTCTAACATAATGTTTTCATTAGCATCCTGCCTCGTTATAGCATTACTAGTTGCCCAATTTAATACAGGGTTGTTATTGTGGATGACTTTCTTTAGATACACTTGTTCTCTAAAATCTTTTGTGGGGCCTGATAAAGTCGCCATTCCTTGGCGTATCTCTATCATCGTATATCCTTCAGCTTCCATATCTTGCATAAACTGTGTTGCATTCCATGGATCAGCACATATTTCTTTAATTTTGAACTTATTCTCTTTCTCCATGTTTCTAATATGTGTTTTGATAAATTCATAATCAACTACTGCACCAGGCGTTGTCGTGATCCATTTTTGTTGTACCCACAGATCATAAGGAACTTTATCCGTTTGTCTCTTCTCAGTTAACGTATCTTCCGGCATAAAGCTATGACTTAAAACAATATACTTATCATCCTTCTTGAACTCAAATGAAATGCTCGTTAAGTCAATTTTGGCGGATAAGTCGACTCCTACTGTACATTCCAAACCTTTTAATTCAGATAATTCAACAGTTCCATCGCAATCTTTCCACTTTTTCATATCCATGTAGCCGTTTTCCTTCATATCAACCCATCGATTCATATTTTTAGTAAGGAAATTCCGCATTTTCTCTGGCACATCTAATGCTGATTGTAACTCTCCTTTTAAAAAAGAGCACCCTTCTTCATAACTACATAAAATAGGATTTGCCTTCTCCCATACATTTTGGTTTGTAATTTCATCATCCTTATCTAATTCATTGACCATTACAAAGTATTCTTCATTTTCAATATCAATATTTGAATCTAGAATCTTAGAAACATATTGATATTCCACACGATAGCAAGGGTTACTCAAATTAAATCCTGCTGTCGTAATAATCATCATTAATGGATTAGGACGAGCTCCCGAACCAGATACAAGAACATCATATATTTCAGAAGTAGGATGTGCATGGTATTCATCGATAATACCGCACTGAACATTCAATCCATCACCAGATTTACCAGCATCTTTTGAAAGTGCGGAAATAAAAGAATTTGTCTTTAAGTGTTCAATTTTCCCATAAGCAATATTAAATTTATCTTTTAGATCGTCACATCCATTCATTTGGGCCTTAATCTCATTCCAAACAATTTTACTTTGCTCTGTTTTTGTGGCACCAACATATACTTCAGACATATTCTCACCAAGGGCCATTGCTTCATATGAGCCAACGCACGCTAAAGATTGTGACTTTGCATTTTTACGTCCTACTTGCCAATACGCTTTTTTGAATCTTCTTAAGCCTGTATTTCGGTGAACCCATCCATAAATATTACTAAAAACAAAGATTTGTATAGAATGCGGTTCAATTCTTTGTCCAGCCAGTTTCCCTTTTGTATGTTTAAATAAAGACATCCATTTTAAAAAACGAAGTGCCTTTTCTTCATTGAAAACATAAGGGAAATCTTCAGAACCTTCACGCTCAATATCTCTTAAAAATCGTTTGCAAGCTTGTTTATGTTTCTGACAGGCAATGACCTCACCACTTAGTACATCATCACAATAGTCCAACATCCATTGTCTAATCATGTTATACGTCAAACTCCTTTTCTACGTTAGTTTTCGGACCTTGTTTTATATTTGGAATTACAATTTTTGCTCTTGCACTTGGTGTAAGACCAAACTCAACAGCCAAAGCCTTCATTTGCTCATGTAATTGCTTCTTCTTTGTAAGTAATGGATGTGGCACTTTATTGGTTTCAGCCGCTTTATTGGTATACTCAACAAGTAGTCCTTCTTCTCGAATAATCTTGGTGCATTCAACATAGTCAGAAAAAGCATCACAATAAGTTGCTAGTGCATTTACATCTATGTTTGTAATGACATCCAACTCTAATAATTCACCTGCAATTCGTTTGAACTCTCTCTTAGCAACTGAATCTAACCATGTGGGGGGTTTTACTTTATCCTTTTTTGCTTGTAACTTTTTTTCAGCCGCTAACCTTTGATCGATTTCTTCTTTTGTTAGTCGACTTGTATTTCCTTCTAATAAATGTAGATGAATCGGTTTAGCTTTTCTTCCAATGAGAACCACCTCCTTCAGCCGAACCCCCTTTTATGGAATAAAACGAAATTTTCGCACAGAAAGCTAGACGGCGGTCTCCAGGGAGTCGCCTTTTGCTTTTTCATGGTGGGGGGTTGTTTATGAATTTTTTCTTTCGAATTATTTTTTGTTTTTCTTTTCATCTTCTTTTGTTTTCTTGTTATGACAAGCATGACAAAGCGTTTGTAAATTAGATGGTTCTAATCGTTTTGACCAATCAATACGAATAGGAATGATGTGATCGACTACATCACCTATCTTAATGATGTCCTTGCTTCTACATTGAACACATAAGCCATGATCTCTACGATAAATAAACTCACGCATATCCTTCCACAATCTTGAGTTGTAGAATGAACGTGAGCTTTTGTTTCGTATGTGTTTGTCATAGTATCTTGTGGTCTCCTGTACTTTATCTTGGTGCTTACTACAATACGTATCCCGTGTCAGTTCATTGCAACCTAATGACTTACACGGCTTGAATGGTTTACTTGGCATGTTCTATTAATTTAGGATTGCAGTTATTTATTACTAACACATGCTTCTTTACTTTCAGTAAGTCTAGACTTATTTTGTATGCATCTTCACCAGTCTCTGTAATCTGTACATCTTCCTTTAGTTTTAAAGCTTCAATCAGTTCCTTTGTTGAGAACTTAGATAGAACTTCTTCCATATTAACTACCTCCCATCTTCTTCCTCAATCGTTTCATTTCATCCTCAATAGCAAGATTGCTTTTATTAATCCGTTCATGATACTTTGCAATGTCGGCTTGATGCTTACGAATCTTGTCGTTCACATATGCAGCAACATGTTCATGCCCACAATGAGGACAAGTAAAGTAACACTTCTCGAGACGATTAGGAAGCTGTGCTACTTTCGGTTGCATATTGTAATCTTTATTACAGTTGGAACAGTAGATTTGCATCTATCTTCACTCCTTATCTTTCCTTAACTCTTGCAACTGTTTCATTTCTTTTTCTACAGATTTATCAATCATTCCATCTTTAATATCTTGATTATCAAGACATCCAATAAACGGCATCTCATACCTTTGTTCATTAAATACCTTTCTCATTATTAGTAATGCCACCATCATTCCTACACAATATCCGATAAAGAAGCTCAACCAAGTCATTACATCACCTCTTCATTCAAAATAAAAAGCACCCGAATGGATGCTTTGAAATAGGTTATTAATTTACATTTCAATTACGGTACGTGAAGTTTCAAACTTCTTCCAATCACCTAATGATGCTCTGCTGATAGGCATCAACAATATTAAGTAACTGGAAGAAGAGCAAACGCTCTCCTTATTAACGGTAACATTCAATCAGTACCATCTGCTGGTTTCGGATTTTATGTGCCGTCATTATGAACCGTTTAGAAATTTAGAAACAACATAGTGAGTTGTGTTTTCCGCCACTTCTCACAATACCAATATATCACGTTGATTCCAAAAAAACCGGCACATTTACTGCCAAAAAACGGTCATGACTCTGCCACGTTTTTTAACCTTCATTGACTCCCAATAACTTTCTAAATTCTCCTTCCAGATTCCTTTTCAATTTCGGAACATCCTTTTCAATACGTCTCCAATTCTCAAGCCATATTTCCGTCTGTTCCGGACTAACATTACTTCCTGGACCCGATTCAATTAAATGTAATTCATACACTCCAGTACTAACTAATATCCCTCTAATCTCTTTTTCTATTTTATCAATCAGCCCACAAACATCTTCATTAAAATAAATCCTGTTCACGCTATAAAAACTTAAAAAATCCCAATAGCTAATTGATGCTTCATCCGCTTTTTCTTTCATGCTTTTTTCCCCTACCGCTTGAAAAAGCTTTGTTAAATTAATCATTTTATTTTCTAAATCGACAAATTTAGAATATAAAACTTTTATTGTCTCTGCTCGATTCTCATGCAACTTATTAAATATAATCTGATGTTTATTTTCTAATTTTTGCAACTCAGATTTATGTTCATCTATCTGTCTCGTTAAAGCCGTTTTATGATCTTCTAATTGTTTATTTACTGCCAACTGATTTTCAGATATCTGTTTATTTAAAGCCGTTTTATGATCCTCTAATTGTTTATTTAAAACATGAGCAAATATTGTTTTAAATAAGTAACCGATTATACCTGTTATCGCTGCGGTACCTACAGTAAAAATCCCTAAACTTTGAATCCATTTTAATCCCTCTTCTATCGCTACAGGCCAATTCATTTCTCTCACTCCATTACTCTAAGAAATATATAACTAATAATATATTACATTTTTTACAATCATATATCTAGTTACCCATATCTTATATTGTGTGTAACTGCCCCCTTCGCTGAATCCCTTGGTATCATTGATTTCATTTAACTTTCTCTTTTGAGTTACACAGTACGAAAATTATGAGTAACTGTATAGGAATACCACCAACATTTTGCAAAATAACCTACGCTATGCGGAAAAATAAAATAAGCTGCCCATAGGGACAGCTTATTTACATAATTATCGAAAGCGGAAGTTACTTTT
>NZ_QNUA01000011.1:0-4423 GCF_008042285.1 Bacillus sp. AR13-1 | reverse complement strand
GCTTCATATTATATGGTTAAGTCCTCGATCTATTAGTATTCGTCAGCTCCACATGTCACCATGCTTCCACCTCGAACCTATCAACCTGATCATCTTTCAGGGATCTTACTAGCTTACGCTATGGGAAATCTCATCTTGAGGGGGGCTTCATGCTTAGATGCTTTCAGCACTTATCCCTTCCGCACATAGCTACCCAGCTATGCCCTTGGCAGAACAACTGGTACACCAGCGGTGCGTCCATCCCGGTCCTCTCGTACTAAGGACAGCTCCTCTCAAATTTCCTGCGCCCACGACGGATAGGGACCGAACTGTCTCACGACGTTCTGAACCCAGCTCGCGTACCGCTTTAATGGGCGAACAGCCCAACCCTTGGGACCGACTACAGCCCCAGGATGCGATGAGCCGACATCGAGGTGCCAAACCTCCCCGTCGATGTGGACTCTTGGGGGAGATAAGCCTGTTATCCCCGGGGTAGCTTTTATCCGTTGAGCGATGGCCCTTCCATGCGGAACCACCGGATCACTAAGCCCGACTTTCGTCCCTGCTCGACTTGTAGGTCTCGCAGTCAAGCTCCCTTATGCCTTTGCACTCTACGAATGATTTCCAACCATTCTGAGGGAACCTTTGGGCGCCTCCGTTACACTTTAGGAGGCGACCGCCCCAGTCAAACTGCCCACCTGACACTGTCTCCCGGGTCGATAAGACCCGTAGGTTAGAATTTCAATACAGTCAGGGCGGTATCCCACCAGCGCCTCCACCGAAGCTAGCGCTCCGGTTTCAATGGCTCCCGCCTATCCTGTACAAACTGTACCAAAATTCAATATCAGGCTACAGTAAAGCTCCACGGGGTCTTTCCGTCCTGTCGCGGGTAACCTGCATCTTCACAGGTACTATAATTTCACCGAGTCTCTGGTTGAGACAGTGCCCAAATCGTTACACCTTTCGTGCGGGTCGGAACTTACCCGACAAGGAATTTCGCTACCTTAGGACCGTTATAGTTACGGCCGCCGTTTACTGGGGCTTCAGTTCAGAGCTTCGCTTACGCTAACCCCTCTCCTTAACCTTCCAGCACCGGGCAGGTGTCAGCCCCTATACTTCGCCTTACGGCTTCGCAGAGACCTGTGTTTTTGCTAAACAGTCGCTTGGGCCTATTCACTGCGGCTTTCCGTTAAGAAAGCACCCCTTCTCCCGAAGTTACGGGGTCATTTTGCCGAGTTCCTTAACCAGAGTTCTCTCGCACACCTTAGGATTCTCTCCTCGCCTACCTGTGTCGGTTTGCGGTACAGGCACCTTTTATCTCGCTAGAAGCTTTTCTTGGCAGCGGGGAATCAAAGACTTCGCTCCATAAGGAGCTTCCCCATCACAGCTCAGCCTTCACGATAAGCGGATTTGCCTACTTATCAGCCTAACTGCTTGGACGTGCACAACCAATCGCACGCTTCTTCTATCCTTCTGCGTCCCTCCATTGCTCAAACGATAAAGAGGTGGTACAGGAATATCAACCTGTTGTCCATCGCCTACGCCTGTCGGCCTCGGCTTAGGTCCTGACTAACCCTGAGCGGACGAGCCTTCCTCAGGAAACCTTAGGCATTCGGTGGACGGGATTCTCACCCGTCTTTCGCTACTCATACCGGCATTCTCACTTCTAAGCGCTCCACCAGTCCTTCCGGTCTGACTTCACTGCACTTAGAACGCTCCCCTACCACTGATACCATTGGTATCAATTCGCAGCTTCGGTGGTGTATTTAGCCCCGGTACATTTTCGGCGCAGAGTCACTCGACTAGTGAGCTATTACGCACTCTTTAAATGGTGGCTGCTTCTGAGCCAACATCCTAGTTGTCTAAGCAACTCCACATCCTTTTCCACTTAATACACACTTTGGGACCTTAGCTGGCGATCTGGGCTGTTTCCCTCTTGACTACGGATCTTATCACTCGCAGTCTGACTCCTAAGGATAAGTCATTGGCATTCGGAGTTTGACTGAATTCGGTAATCCGATGAGGACCCCTAGTTCAATCAGTGCTCTACCTCCAAGACTCTTACACTTAAGGCTAGCCCTAAAGCTATTTCGGGGAGAACCAGCTATCTCCAGGTTCGATTGGAATTTCTCCGCTACCCACACCTCATCCCCGCACTTTTCAACGTGCGTGGGTTCGGGCCTCCATTCAGTGTTACCTGAACTTCACCCTGGACATGGGTAGATCACCTGGTTTCGGGTCTACGACCACGTACTAAACGCCCTATTCAGACTCGCTTTCGCTGCGGCTCCGCCTCTTCAGCTTAACCTCGCACGGGATCGTAACTCGCCGGTTCATTCTACAAAAGGCACGCCATCACCCATTAACGGGCTCTGACTATTTGTAGGCACACGGTTTCAGGATCTCTTTCACTCCCCTTCCGGGGTGCTTTTCACCTTTCCCTCACGGTACTGGTTCACTATCGATCACTAGGGAGTATTTAGCCTTGGGAGATGGTCCTCCCAGATTCCGACGGAATTTCACGTGTTCCGCCGTACTCAGGATACATTCAAGAGAGAACGAAGTTTCGACTACGGGGTTATTACCCTCTGTGACGGACCTTTCCAGGTCGCTTCGTCTACCTCGTTCCTTTGTAACTCCGTATAGAATGTCCTACAACCCCAAGAGGCAAGCCTCTTGGTTTGGGCTAGATTCCGTTTCGCTCGCCGCTACTCAGGAAATCGCATTTGCTTTCTCTTCCTCCAGGTACTTAGATGTTTCAGTTCCCTGGGTCTGTCTTCCATACCCTATGTATTCAGGTAAGGATACCATACCATTACGTATAGTGGGTTTCCCCATTCGGAAATCTTCGGATCAAAGCTTACTTACAGCTCCCCGAAGCATATCGGCGTTAGTCCCGTCCTTCATCGACTCCTAGTGTCAAGGCATCCACCGTGCGCCCTTTCTAACTTAACCAAACTAAAATTAAAAAAATATGAGCTACACTGTTATCTAGTTTTCAAAGAACATACATTTAAACTTGAGAGATAGTTCTTTAAAAACTCAACAAAAGAAAACATTTATTGATGAACTGCGTTCATCAATTCTCCATAGAAAGGAGGTGATCCAGCCGCACCTTCCGATACGGCTACCTTGTTACGACTTCACCCCAATCATCTGTCCCACCTTAGGCGGCTGGCTCCATAAAGGTTACCCCACCGACTTCGGGTGTTACAAACTCTCGTGGTGTGACGGGCGGTGTGTACAAGGCCCGGGAACGTATTCACCGCGGCATGCTGATCCGCGATTACTAGCGATTCCAGCTTCATGTAGGCGAGTTGCAGCCTACAATCCGAACTGAGAACGGTTTTATGAGATTAGCTCCACCTCGCGGTCTTGCAGCTCTTTGTACCGTCCATTGTAGCACGTGTGTAGCCCAGGTCATAAGGGGCATGATGATTTGACGTCATCCCCACCTTCCTCCGGTTTGTCACCGGCAGTCACCTTAGAGTGCCCAACTTAATGATGGCAACTAAGATCAAGGGTTGCGCTCGTTGCGGGACTTAACCCAACATCTCACGACACGAGCTGACGACAACCATGCACCACCTGTCACTCTGCTCCCGAAGGAGAAGCTCTATCTCTAGAGTTTTCAGAGGATGTCAAGACCTGGTAAGGTTCTTCGCGTTGCTTCGAATTAAACCACATGCTCCACCGCTTGTGCGGGCCCCCGTCAATTCCTTTGAGTTTCAGCCTTGCGGCCGTACTCCCCAGGCGGAGTGCTTAATGCGTTAACTTCAGCACTAAAGGGCGGAAACCCTCTAACACTTAGCACTCATCGTTTACGGCGTGGACTACCAGGGTATCTAATCCTGTTTGCTCCCCACGCTTTCGCGCCTCAGTGTCAGTTACAGACCAGAAAGTCGCCTTCGCCACTGGTGTTCCTCCATATCTCTACGCATTTCACCGCTACACATGGAATTCCACTTTCCTCTTCTGCACTCAAGTCTCCCAGTTTCCAATGACCCTCCACGGTTGAGCCGTGGGCTTTCACATCAGACTTAAGAAACCACCTGCGCGCGCTTTACGCCCAATAATTCCGGATAACGCTTGCCACCTACGTATTACCGCGGCTGCTGGCACGTAGTTAGCCGTGGCTTTCTGGTTAGGTACCGTCAAGGTGCCAGCTTATTCAACTAGCACTTGTTCTTCCCTAACAACAGAGTTTTACGACCCGAAAGCCTTCATCACTCACGCGGCGTTGCTCCGTCAGACTTTCGTCCATTGCGGAAGATTCCCTACTGCTGCCTCCCGTAGGAGTCTGGGCCGTGTCTCAGTCCCAGTGTGGCCGATCACCCTCTCAGGTCGGCTACGCATCGTCGCCTTGGTGAGCCGTTACCTCACCAACTAGCTAATGCGACGCGGGTCCATCCATAAGTGACAGCCGAAGCCGCCTTTCAATTTC